>CAMTFK010000213.1 GCA_947071285.1 uncultured Bacteroides sp.
TCTTTGTACCTAACCACTTATAGGTATGATTGATGAGATGGTTATTGAATTACTATCGGTTCTCCCAGAAACAAATGATAATCTACTAGGAATACAGAACTTTTATTTATCTTTGTATGGACTTAAAAAGAAATCGATTATGAACACTTTAGAATTGGAGGCTTATAAAGCTGAATTAGCCAGGGAAGTGTTGAGCATCAATAACCAAGAGGTGCTCGATACCATAAAAGACGTCATACGAAAAGGTAAAGATCTAACTAACACTCCCTATCGGATGGGCGTTAGAGAAGCCCGAAAACTGTTGCAAGATTCTGAAAAGAGATTTGAAGAAGGAGAGTATGTCAGCGAAGAGGAGATGGAAGAATTTTATAATGCGCTGCAATAATGAAAATACAATACGACATTGAAGCAAAGCGCCAAATAGGTGAGATTTTCAAATATGGGAAAATGAAATTTGGTGTTCAGACTGCTCTAAAATATAAAGAGAAACTCAGAGAAAAAATAAGCACTTTAAAACAAAATCCTTTAATTGGTAACATTGAGTGGTTGTTAACCGACGAGGAACATGAGTATAGGTTCCTCTTAGTGAAACCATACAAAATAATATATTCCGTAAAAGGAGATATTATAAGGATTCATCTTTTTTGGCATATCCATCGCAACCCTGATATATTGAAAGACTATCCTATAGGGGTTTGTGAGGAAGTATCTCCTTATGGAAAGATGTAATTATTGACTCTTCTTTTTCAAATTAGGCAAGAACCAAGTCACCAACCCCAGTAAAGGCATATAAGCGCAGACATTATAAACCGCTTCAATACCGAATTTATCCGCCATATTGCCCAATACGGCAGAAGCGATACCCGCTACTCCGAAAGCGAATCCGAAAAATAATCCGGAAATCAATCCCAGTTTATTGGGCAGTAACTCTTGTGCATATAATAAGATGGCAGGGAAAGCAGATGAAAGCGTCAGCCCGACACAGAAACTCAATATGATTGTTGCAATCAATCCCACATGAGGCATCAGCAAACTGAATGGTGCAGCTCCGAGGATAGACCCCCAGATGACATATTTCCGTCCGACACGGTCACCGATAGGACCGCCCAGCAATGTCCCGATAGCTGTGGCCACAAGGAATACGAAGAGATAGAGCTGTGAATCCTGCACGCTTACCCCGAATTTATGAATCAGATAGAAAGTATAATAGCTGCTGAGGCTTGCCATATAAATATACTTCGAGAAGATTAGTATGAGTAGTATAGAAATGGATAGAACCGTTTTATCCATTGGCAGAGGCATCTGCATATGTGGCTGGAGAGTGATGTGGTCACGTTTCAGCCGGGTTATATAACCTTTATACCATTTACCAACGGGAATCATCACTATGATTGCTATCACAGATAAAATAGCAAACAGTGCAATGTTATGCCTGCTGTAAGGTGCAACTATCAGCGCCACCAATAACGGGCCAAGTGATCCTCCCAGGTTTCCACCCACTTGGAACAGTGATTGTGCCAGTCCTCTTCTGCCTCCGGAAGCAAGGGAAGTTATGCGCGATGCCTCCGGATGAAGTACCGATGACCCTATACCTATGATGAATACGGAAAACAACACCCAATAAAGGTTGTTGGCAAATGCCAGGTTCAACAATCCTGTCATGGTGAATAACATACCCATCGGCAGCGTCCATGCAAACGGACGTTTATCGAAGAATAACCCGAATACCGGCTGAAAGACGGATGCAGACATTTGATAAACCAGTGTTATTAATCCGATTTGTGCGAAGCTCAGTGTCAAGTCTTCCTTAAAAAGCGGATAAGTGGCGGTAATCACCGATTGCAACAGGTCGTTCAGACAATGTGAAATACTTAATGCTATCAATATAGGATAAGCAATAGAACTGACCGGACGTTGTGTATTCTTTTGCATGATTGTTGCGCTTTAGTGTAAATTGGGCGCAAAGATACAAAATAAAATGATTAATACGGATGTGTAAACCAGAAGCATGAACCTTCCCCTTCGGTCGATTCTACCCCTATTTTTCCTCCCATCTGTGTGACAATGCTTTTGCAGATGGAAAGTCCAAGTCCCGTACCTTGCGCAAAGGTGTTCAGTTTCACAAAACGTTCGAATATGTTGTCCAGATTTTCTTTGGGAATTCCGAGTCCTGTGTCGCGCACATAGAATTTAATCTCCTGAGGCGACGTTTGTTCGTATCCTAAAGAGATGCTGCCTTGCTTCGTAAACTTCAGTGCGTTGTTTATGAAGTTGGTGATGACTTGCGTAAACCGGTTTTTATCCGTATGGATGTGACATTCGGGCAAATACTTCTCAAAAGCCAGCTCAACATCTCCTTTCACTTTCATCTGCATGGATTTTATGATTTCCCTACAACAGTCGTTTACATCCACATCCGTATAAACAAAGTCGAAGGTTTCGGCTTCTATCTTTGAAAGATCCAAGATATCCGATATCAGTTGTAAAAGCAGTTCATTGTTTGCCTCTACAATTTTTATGTATTCCTGGCGTTCCTCCCTGTCATCCGTTTCTGCCAGAAGGCTGGAAAAACCGACAATAGAATTGAGCGGAGTGCGTATCTCATGGCTCATATTAGCCAGAAAGGCAGATTTCAAGCGGTCCAATTCCTCTGCTTTATCACGGGCAATGATTAGTTTCTGTTCTGTTTCTTTCAGAGGCGTAATATCGTAATTGATACACAGCATTTCAATGATTCCATCCTGTGGACGATAATCCCTGACCATTACATTTATACTAGTCCACGAATATTTTCCATTTCCTTTATTTACACGCACCTCTTTGCTCAGGCTGGTGTTTTTCCCTTCCTTCACTCCGCGTACAAAGTTCATCAACACCGCCCGGTCTTCCGGATGTACATGCGAATAGACACCGATTACCTGCGGCATGGGAGTATTTTCTTTTTCCCCTAAGTTCCGGTACCATGTGTCCTGCGCATAACCATCCCTGGTCATTATATTGAAGTGTGCAAAACCCACCTTGGCATAGTCGCCAATTAAAAGGAATAAATTTTCAAATTCCTGTATTTTGGTGTGTGCAGTCGTTGTCTCTGTTGTATCTATATTAATAAAGAGATAATTGATAAACTGATTTTGAGAGTCATAAAGAGGAGTTACCCTTGTAGTTAGATTAATAACGTCTCCTCTGTGGCTTTTCACATATTTATCAATCTTCGAGAAATCATAATTGATTGAGAAGTCCACGTTTTCCCTGGCTCTCAATTTCTCTTTAACATCCTTCGGAATATTGGGATTATCAAATAAGGAAACTCCCAGCGCCTCTTCTTTGTCATTCAGACCGAATATCTCAATTTCCTTATCATTCATATCCACCAGATAACCGTCCTTGTCGTATAGCTCGATGCCTACGGGCAGGTTTTTATAAATATTGCGAAGAATTTTTTCGCTATGATCCAATGCCTGGCGGTCCTCATTGGCCTGCAGTTCCGCTTTGCGCAACTGGAGGCAGATACTTATGATGTTCCCTAAAGAGGAAAACCATTGATGGTCTACATTGCTCCAAGTGCGATGTGTTCTCACCATATCTATACCCATATATCCCCATACTTTATCTTTGGATAGAAGTGGCACCACCATTACCGATTTAATATCTTGTGCTTCCAATGTATCCCGATAAACCTTGGCTTCGGCGGGCATATCATTCAACGTATTCAGAATGATTGATTTCTTTTCTGAAATTTGTCGGTCCCACCAAAGAGAATCATCCCAGGCCACATTCTGCAAGAAGTCCAGCTCTTCAGATATTCCTTCTGCTGTTGCTTCATAAATGCAACTCTGCACCTTATTTTTACGGTCTATTTCGAAAATATAGGTACGGTCTCCTTTGATTTGTCTAAGGAGATCATCCAGAATTTTATTGATAATCTCTGTGATGTCATCCGACTGCAGGAAAGCGAGTAGTGAATGGGAAATATTGTTTTGCTGATAAAGCAAGCTGTTTACCTGCAGAAAGTCGATGGGGGTATTCGTTTTTTCAGTTTGCTTGTCTATACATTGCAAGTAGCCTATGATATTTCTATATCCTTCTTCATCCGGCTGTTTATAGCTGATTTTAGAATATACCCATACCTCTTCATCTTTAGCTTTGATAGGAAACATCTGTTCGTAAGTTCCTATGTTCGTAAGCGAAAAGAATTCGTTCCTGAGACGTTTCCGGTGGTCTTCCCGTATTCTTCCGTGGAAATCTTCAAAGCTGATCCGGTCGCTTTCGAGTCCAAGCAAGTCTATGATAAAGTCTGAACAGATATACTGACGATTCTTCAGGTCTGATTCCCACCATCCCATTTGGGCCATTTGCGCAATCTGGCGATATTTATCACAGTCAAAGTTTGGCTTCTCTTTCATAATCTTTTTGCTCCTGTTCTATGTTCCTATTAAAATCTCAGCGGGCAAATATAGAGATAACTTTTATATTTTAGTGGTTTTGTTGTAAAAAGAATGTTTGTGACTGTCTAAACCTATAGGCAGTCGGCTTTTATCGAAGCAAGATGTTGCTTCCGGAGAAATTAATATCTCTAAACATTTTCTCTTTAAGCTTGTTCTTTACTCCCCGTAAAGTTATCTTTGCGGGGATTTTTTGTGTGAAAGAAGAATGTGGTAGTATTGCGTAATAAACACTAAGATGTATACAAATAAAGTAAAGCGAATAGCTGCCGTTCATGACCTGTCTGGTTTTGGACGCGTATCCCTCACGGTTGTCATCCCTATTTTGTCCTCAATGGGCTTTCAGGTCTGTCCCTTGCCGACGGCCGTACTGTCCAGCCATACGCAGTACCCGCAATTTTCCATCCTCGACCTGACGGATGAAATGCCTCGTATGATTGCCGAATGGAAAAAGCTGGATATACAGTTTGATGCTTTCTATACAGGTTATTTGGGTTCTCCGCGACAGGTGCAGATTGTTTCGGATTTTATAGATGATTTTCGCCAGCCGGATGACTTGGTAGTGGTAGATCCGGTACTTGGAGACAACGGACGACTCTATACTAACTTTGACGAGTCTATGATTCGGGAGATGCGCCATTTGGCTGCAAAGGCGGACGTAATTACTCCGAATCTGACTGAACTCTTCTATCTGATGGATAAGCCTTACAAAGCAGATAATACCGATGAAGAATTGAAGACCTATCTCCGGCTTTTGTCCGATGCAGGCCCGCAAGTAGTCATTATTACCAGTGTTCCCGTTCATGGCGAGAGTCACAAGACCTCAGTATATGCTTACAATCGGGTAGGAGACCGCTACTGGAAAATTACCTGCCCGTATTTGCCCGCGCATTATCCGGGAACGGGAGATACCTTTACGAGCGTCATCACCGGAGCTTTATTGCAAGGCGACAGTCTTCCCATTGCATTGGATCGTGCCACGCAATTCATTCTTCAGGGCATCCGTGCCACTTTCGGTTATGAATATGATAACCGGGAAGGTATTTTACTTGAAAAAGTACTGCACAATCTGGATATGCCAATCCAAAGTGCCAGCTACGAATTGATTTGAATGGGATAAGGGGCTGAATCCGCTTTCGAATCAACCCCTTATGAGTTATGTTATTTGTTTGGTAGTGAATCTTTTAATAAGGCCGGAACTTCTGCCGGTTCTTTGGCTACCCGTATCCCTGCTGCCGTGAGCGCTGCAATCTTTCCTTCTGCCGAACCTGAGCTGCCGGAAATGATAGCTCCTGCATGCCCCATTTGTTTTCCCGGAGGAGCCGATTGCCCGGCAATGAAAGCTACGACAGGTTTGGTCACATGTTCCTTTATATATTCAGCCGCCAGTTCTTCAGCATTCCCGCCAATTTCACCAATCATGACGATGGCTTCCGTGTCCTCATCGTTCTGGAACATCTCCAGCAATTCGCGGAAGTAAAGGCCCACTACGGGATCGCCTCCCATACCGATGGCGGTGGACTGTCCCATGCCATTGACCGTAAGGTGGTAAACTATCTCATAAGTCAATGTGCCACTGCGGCTGATGACTCCGACATTTCCTTTTTTAAAAACATTACCGGGCAAGATGCCTGCCAGACTTTTCTCCGGAGATATTAAACCGGGACAATTGGGGCCGATGAGCATTGCACCTTTGAGTTGGGTGAAACGATAAGCCTTTACTACATCAAGGGTGGGGATACCTTCGGAGATACAAATAATCAGTTTGATTCCCGCATCCGCTGCTTCCATAATGGCATCTGCCGCATGGCTTGCCGGCACGAATATGATGGAGGCATTGGCCTGCGTCTTTTCTACCGCTTCGTACATGGTGTTGAAAACGGGAAGCCCCTCAATGGTGCTGCCGCCTTTTCCGGGAGAAGTGCCGCCTACCACATGAGTGCCGTATTCTTTCATTTTCACAGCGTGAAAGTGCCCGTCTCGGCCTGTGATTCCTTGCACCAACAGGCGGGTCGATTTATCGATAAGTATGCTCATAATGTTTCTCCTTTCACTGATTTTACTGCCATCAGGGTGGCTTCATTCATAGTCTCCGCCACCTGAAAACGGTTGCTGTCCTTTAATAATTTCCTGCCGATATTCTCGTTGGTTCCCGTTAGCCTTACAATTACGGGTATGTCTGTTTGCAACTGGTCGAAAGCCTGTATCAGGCCGATGGCCACATCGTCACAACGGGTGATGCCGCCGAATATATTGATAAAGACAGCTTTTACCTTCGAATCATTCAATAATATCTTCATGGCTTCAATCACTTTCACAGGATTTGAGCTGCCTCCGATATCCAGGAAGTTTGCCGGCGAACCGCCATAGAGTTTAATCATATCCATTGTGGTCATTGCCAGTCCGGCTCCGTTCACCATGCAGCCAATGTCACCGTCCATACGTACATAACTGAATCCTCTCTCTTTGGCGGTGGCTTCCAGTTGTTCTTCCGGAGTCGGTTCAAAAAGAGCCTGTACGTTGGGATGGCGGTAGAGTGCGTTATCATCGAATACCATTTTTGCATCGATAGCCAGCAGTGTGCCTTTAGCCGTCAGTACCAGTGGATTGATTTCGGCCAGTGAAGCGTCATTTTCTATGAACGTTTGGTAAAGGTCCTGTAGGATAGTGGTCATGCGTTTGGCCTGTTCCGCTTGTTCAAAGAGTATGAATGCAAAACGTTGTGCCAGATATTTGGGCAATCCTATCAACGGGTCAATGTTGTAGCGGATAATCTTTTCCGGAGTTTTACGGGCCACTTCCTCAATATCCATTCCGCCTGCCGCACTCATGATGAGAACGCCTGAGCGGGCATTGCGGTCGATGGTGAAGCTGGTGTAGTATTCAGCCGCGATGTCTACGGCTTCACTAATCAGGATTTGGGTCACAGGAAATCCTTTGATGGTCATATTCAGGATTTCCTGAGCATGCTGCCTCACAAGTGCTTCGCTGTCTGCCAGCTTGACGCCTCCGGCTTTTCCTCGTCCACCGGTCAGCACTTGGGCTTTGATAGCTACTTTGTTCACTCCTAATTGCCGGAAGGCGGCCACAGCTTCATCGGGCGTGTTGCATAACACGTACCGTTCTACCGGGATACCATAACGGGAGAAAATCTCTTTTGCCTGATATTCATGTACTTTCATGGATTATGGATTATAGATTACTATTTATCTTAAACAAATGGAAGAGCTAAAAAGTTGTCAAATAAGTGATTAAGAAGAGTAATAAGAGAAAGAGGCAGGCTTGTTGGCCGCAAGTGAGTAATATTATGAGGTAGGTCTTATGTGTGGATATAAACTGACAATATATACAACCTGTCTCTTATACACATCTGACGCTGCCGACGAAGAGGATAGTG
>CAMTFK010000214.1 GCA_947071285.1 uncultured Bacteroides sp.
GGCGTTCAGCCTGCTTGTTTTGCTGATTTAATGAAACTGACTGTTGAGACTCTGACCCGGAGAATCTCCAGGATAAAAACGGAGAAACTGATGTTGGCAAACTCTAAAGAATCGTTGGAAGATATTGTAAAATCATTGTAGGTCTGAATTTGTCTGTAATTGGTAATGTGATGTTGCTGGTTATCAGTTGACTATGTTGCCGGGATGTCCGTGCTCGTCCGGTAAATTTCTTCTCTTTTATAGGCCTGTTCTATAACTTTGCAAACAAAAAAGTTACAGAACAATGAGCAACTTATTATTTAAAAAGTGGAATGATTTTAGTGGGTGGATTGTCTTTGTGATAGCAGCTTTTGTATATGGAATGACAATTGAACCTACTGTCAGTTTTTGGGACTGTCCCGAATTTATTTCGTGTGCCGAAAAGTTACAAGTGGGGCATCCGCCGGGTGCACCTTTCTATATGCTTGTTGGAAACTTGTTTACTCAGTTTGCTTCCGACCCGTCACAAGTGTCCTGGATGGTTAATTTCCTGAATGCGTTGCTGAGTGCCGGTTGTATCTTATTTCTTTTTTGGAGTATCACCCGCTTAGTAAGGTTCCTGATAATAAATGATGGGCAGAATTTATCAACGGCGGATGTTATTATCATTCTGGGGGCAGGGTTTGTTGGAGCCTTGGCATATACATTCAGTGACACATTCTGGTTCAGTGCGGTAGAAGGTGAAGTCTATGCCTTCTCTTCTTTTCTTACGGCACTGGTGTTTTGGATGATTCTTCGCTGGCAAGATGAGTCGGATTCGGTATATGGCGACCGTTGGCTTATCCTGATAGCTTATATCATAGGGCTGTCAATCGGAGTGCATTTGCTTAATTTGCTCTGTATCCCGGCTATTGTGTTGGTTTTCTATTATCAGAGATATCGGACGATATCGCTTAAAGGAGTAGCTGCGGCAATTGCTATATCCGGTCTTCTCATTATATTTATTCTTTTTGTTTATATTCCGGGCATGGCTGACATGGGAGGCTGGTTCGAATTGCTTTTTGTCAATGTATTCGGGCTTCCTTTCCACACAGGGCTGATAAGCTTTTTAGCTTTAACATTTTTCGTACTGGCCGGAGCCATTTATCGTTTCCGAAAACGTATGTTGCATACTTCTTTATGGTGCTTGCTTATGCTCACCGTAGGCTATACCACCTATGCGGTGATACTGATTCGTGCCAACGCCAATACTCCGCTTAATGAGAATGCGCCGGACAATATTTTTACGCTCAAAAGTTATCTGAACCGAGAGCAGTATGAAAGTGCTCCCCTGCTTTATGGAAAAACCTACGCTTCCGAACCGGAATATGTGCCCGAGGGTGACTATTACAGAGTAAAAACCACAAAGGGGAGTGCTGTATATCGCCCGGATAAAGAAGAAGGCAAATATAAAATAATCCGGCATAAAGAAGACGTGTGCTATACTCAGAATATGCTGTTTCCCCGGATGTGGAGTGAGCGCATGGCTTCTTCTTACAAAAATTGGACAGGAGGAAACGAGGCCGCTCCCACACAAAAAGAAAACCTGACTTATTTCATTACCTATCAACTCAATTATATGTATTGGCGCTATTTCTTGTGGAACTTTGTAGGACGGCAGAATGATGTGCAGGGAAGTGGCGAACCGGAACATGGGAACTGGATAACAGGAATTTCCTGGTTGGATAATTTAAGATTGGGAGACCAGAGTTTGTTGCCGGAATCCCTGCGCCAGAACAAAGGGCACAATGTGTTTTACGGATTGCCGCTATTATTAGGACTGTTCGGCATCTATTGGCAATGGAATCGCAGCAAGAAAGGCAAACAGCAGTTTAGTGTACTGTTTTTCCTCTTCTTTATGACAGGATTGGCTATTGTGCTTTATCTGAATCAAACACCCGGTCAGCCGCGCGAACGGGACTATGCATACGCCGGTTCGTTCTATGCTTTTGCTATTTGGATAGGGATAGGTGCTGCCGGATTGTGTGATGCGCTTCGCCGGAAAACTACTTCTACGGTACAAGTCGGTGTATTAATGACAATCTGTTTATTGATTCCGGTGCAAATGGCCACTCAGACGTGGGATGACCATGACCGGAGTGCCCGTTTCACTTGTCGCGACTTTGGGGCTAACTATCTGATGACTCTTCCCGATACGGGAAATCCGATTATCTTTTGTAACGGGGATAATGATACTTTCCCATTGTGGTATAATCAGGATACGGAGGAAGTGCGCAGGGATGCACGTGTCTGCAACCTAAGCTACGCACAGACCGATTGGTATATTTATCAACAGCAATGTCCGTTGTATGATGCTCCCGGACTACCTATAAGTTGGAATAAGAATCAATATCAGGAAGGTAAAAACGAATATGTGGTCGTACGCCCGGAACTGAAAAAGCAAATAGAGGAATTGTACCGGAGAAATCCGGAGGAAGCACGTGACAGCTTTGGAGAAGACCCGTTTGAAATAAAAAATATCTTGAAATATTGGATATTCTCAGAGAGACAGGAATTTAATGTAATCCCTACGGATACGATAAATATCCATATTGATAAGGACGCGCTGCTTCGTTCGGGAATCATGCTTCCTAAAGCAATCCGACATTTGAAGGGGGAAGAACTGAAAGATGCAATACCGGACAAACTTTATATTCCTTTAAAAGATATACGCATGCTGAACAAAGTAGATTTACTGATGCTGGAGATACTGGCGAACTGTAATTGGGAACGTCCGCTTTACCTTGCAATCTCCGTAGGGAGTGTCAGTAAACTGAAGTTTGACAATTACTTTGTACAGGAAGGATTAGCATTCCGCTTTACGCCTTTTGACTATAAGAAGTGGGGAGATGCCGACGAAAACAGGCCTTATGCAGTAGATGTGGAAAGGCTTTATGACAATGTAATGAACAGATATAAATATGGCGGGCTGAATACTCCGGGGCTCTATCTGGATGAAACAACCCTGCGTACGTGTTGGTATCATCGCAGGCTTTTCGCGCAACTGGCCAAAGAACTGATAATACAAGGAGACCTTGCGCGTGCAAAGAAAGTACTTGCTTATGCGGAACAGGCTGTTCCGGGATATAATGTTCCCGAAACGTATGAAAGCGGTTCTTATAGCATAGCAACAGCCTATGCCGCATTGGGCGAAAAGATGAAAACGATAACCCTGACAGAGCATTTGATAGCCGAAGCGGAAGATTATATCAACTGGGCTTTTTCATTAAAGGGAAACCGTATGGAAATGGTCCGCAATGATTGTATCTATAAATTCTGGCAATGGAACCAATGTAATGAACTTCTGAAGAAGGTAGATGAAGAGAGATATAAAGAGAGCAACAGACGGTTTGAAGATAAATATGCACTATTTGCTCCAAACATGGGTTATAAGAACTAAAACTAAAGAAGAACATGGGAACAAAAATAATGAAGCAGAACGAGACGGTATTTGGCAGGAGAAATTATGTGATTCTGCTAATTGGCTCGATAATAATAATAGTGGGATATCTGTTCATGAGCGGCGAGGGGAGTACCCCCGCCGCCTACAACCCTGATATATTCAGCGGATTGCGTATAAAGGTAGCTCCCATCGTGTGCTTGACAGGGTATTTGATTAATATATTCGGTATCCTGTATCGACCTGGGCGGAGCTGATTGTCTGAAAGATTTGCGTGCATTAGAACCGAACCATCAGTTCTAATACAATCTTATCTTGCTCTGATTCTTTGGCAATGCTGTTTTTGGCGTAGAAATACTTTTCGTAGTTCAGCCGGAGGTCTGTACGGAATGCTTTGCTGAGGCTGAAAGTGACACCACCCGTCATGCGGTGCCGTTTATAGTCAGTAGTGACTAAAGCGCCTGTTTCCTCATCGACAGCTTTGCCGTCGCTCTGGCTGGTCATCATATCATAGCGTACCAGGAAAGACATTTTGTTGAAGACCTTTCGTAGAGGTAAGTCGTAGTTGATGAAGCTGTTCACGGCATGCACATTGTCGTAAGCATTGTCAGCATACGTCTTGTACAGGTATTCCCCTTCAATATGGAAACGGCCGGATTCGTAGAAAGCACCGATGTCATAAGAGTTAATCCGTACATCCTGCGGCTGAATGCTCTGTATGCTTAAAGCCAGATTAAGTTTTTGGGCAAACAGGAATTGCGCTTTGGCGGAGTAATTCACTTCTTTGTGCCACTCCTTCTGGTTGGTCAGTCCCGAACCATTATAAAGCCCGCCCTCTAATGTAACAGGTATTTCAGTTCCGAGTTTATATCCCAATGTAACGCCAACGTCACGTACGTTACCGACTTGTTTCGCAATGAATGAACGGTTGGCAAAATATTGCTGGTGCGGAGAACGGTGGGCGTCAATGGTGAACGGCACGCGCATTTGTCCTGCGGTTACTGTCAGGTCTTTTACCGGGAAGAGGCGGGCGTAGGCATCCAGCATCTTGATTTGTCCTTCATCGGAAAGGTCGATTTCTGCTTTATAAGCCACTATTGGTAATACATTGCCGGTAATACTAATACGCGCATTGCGCACTTCGAAGCGGCTGGCAGCCATTTCTGTCTGATACTCGAACTTGGTGCGGATAGTACCATGTATTTCCGGAAGATAATCTTTTGTTTCCAGCTCTTCTTTATCAATCTTCTTTCCGTCTTCGTTGCGGTATGGAGTTTGAGCTTTCACAGCCAGTGGCAACAAAATGATGAGCAACATCAATGCGCTTTTCTTCATAATTCTTAGTTGTAGTCGATTAATTTATGGCGGCAAAGTTCAGACATACGTGTTATGTTTTTATGTCATGTGTATTTCGTTTTAGTTACAATTCTCTTTTTTCTTTTTCATTTTAGTGGTGGTGTCAACCATAAAAAGACGTTTTCCTTCACTTTTTATTAGAGGAGGTAACATAAGCGAAAAAACTTGTAACACAGATATGGGGATTCTCTCCAAAAAAAGCATTCTTTTGCAACCGTTTCCAATAGCAAACATTAAATAATGAATATATGATATCATAGTATACGGATATACAATGAAAAACCTTTTAAATAATTATCAGATGAAACATTTATTCAAATTTTCCCTTTGCGCGTTGGCATTTGCCATGAGCGCAAATAACGGGTTCGCACAAAGCGGCGAAACAGGACTGAAGGATGCTTATAAAGATTACTTCTCTATTGGCGTGGCTGTTAATATGCGTAATATCGCAAATCCCGAACAGATTGCCATCATCAAAAAAGACTTTAACAGTATTACGGCAGAAAACGACATGAAGCCGCAACCCACCGAGCCTGCCTACGGACAGTTCAACTGGGAGAATGCCGACAAGATCGCCAACTTTTGCCGTAGCAACGGTATCAAACTTCGCGGGCACTGCTTGATGTGGCATGCCCAGATAGGAGAATGGATGTATAAGGATGAAAAAGGCAATTTTGTGTCGAAAGAGAAATTGTTCCAAAATATGAAGCACCACATCACAGCCATCGTGGAACGTTATAAAGACGTGATATATGCGTGGGACGTGGTGAACGAAGCTATCTCCGATGGTGGCTGGCAGGGTGGCCGGCGAGGTATGGGAGAGCAACCAAGTCCATATCGTAATTCCCCCCTTTATCAGATTGCCGGTGACGAGTTCATTAAGAAAGCCTTTATTTATGCCCGTGAGGCCGACCCTAATGTACTCCTTTTCTACAATGACTATAATGCTGCCGATCCCGGAAAGCGCGACCGCATCTATAATATGGTGAAATCCATGAAGGAAGAAGGTGTGCCCATTGATGGTATCGGCATGCAGGGACATTACAATGTCTACGGTCCGAGTATGGAAGATGTAGATGCTGCCTTGACAAAATACTCTACGATAGTGAAACATATTCATATTACCGAGTTGGATATTCGTGCCAATCAGGAAATGGGAGGACAGCTCAACTTCAGCCGTGACGGCGGCAATATCAGTCAGGTAGTGAAAACGCTTCAGGAAGATCAGTATGCTCGCCTGTTTAAAGTGCTTCGCAAGCATAAGGATGTGGTAGACAATGTTACTTTCTGGAATCTTTCCGACCGCGACTCATGGCTCGGCGCACGCAATTATCCGTTGCCTTACGATGAAAATTATAAGCCGAAACGTGTCTATAGCATCATTAAGGATTTTGATCCGGCACGCGATAATGCTGTGGTGAAAGAAGATTTCCGTCCTTCTGTGCTTAATCAGCCCGGACAGCAATATCCTATGGTTAATTCACAGGGATATGCCCGCTTCCGTGTAGTTGCTCCTGATGCCAAATCAGTCATTGTCAGCCTTGGACTGGGTGGTCGTGGCGGCACAGTTCTCCGCAAGGATAAAGAAGGTGTATGGGTGGGTACTACAGATGGCCCTATGGACGAGGGATTCCATTATTACCACCTCACTATCGACGGTGGCGTGTTTAATGACCCGGGCGCCAAGAATTATTACGGTTCTTGCCGATGGGAAAGCGGCATTGAGATTCCGGCTCATGACGAAGATTTCTATGCCATGAAACAAGTGCCTCACGGCAATGTTCAGCAGGTTTATTTCTATTCCAAGAGTACGGACACTCACCGCCGTGCATTTGTTTATACACCGCCCACTTATGGCAAGGATAAGAAGAAGTATCCGGTTCTTTATTTACAGCACGGATGGGGAGAAGATGAAACGGCATGGTCCAATCAGGGACATGCGAATCTGATTATGGACAACCTGATTGCCGAAGGCAAGATTGAACCGTTCATCATCGTAATGACGTATGGTATGACGAATGAAGTGAAATTTGGGCATATCAAAGAGTTCACGGCTAAGGAGTTTGAAACGGTACTGGTGGACGAACTGATACCTTATATTGATAGTAACTTCCGTACACAGGCCGACAAGAAGCACCGTGCTATGGCAGGACTTTCTATGGGTGGTTTTGAGACGAAACTGATTACTCTGCGCCGTCCGGAGGTATTCAATTACTATGGACTGTTGAGCGGTGGCACTTATGCACCGGACGACATCAAGGATAAAAAGCAGGTGGAATCCATCTTCATCAGTTGCGGAAGCAAGGAGAATCCGGATGGTGTGACTAAGGCTGTGAACGACCTCAAGGCTGCCGGTTTCAAGGCTACGTCGTTCGTTTCTCCCGATACGGCGCATGAATTCCTGACTTGGCGTAGAAGTTTGTATCACATGGCACAGTTGCTTTTCAAATAAGGATATGCCTTAAAAGATAAAAATAAAGTCCCTCAAGAGTTGGATAACAGCTTTTGAGGGACATTTTGTTTTAGATAAAAATAGTTCAATCGATAAAAAGTAATCCAATTATGATAAAAACAAAAAATCTGTAGGGTAATAGTACGCTTCTCCCCGAAATCATTTATTTTTGTAAGCTAATTGAATGAATATTCTAAAATGGACAGACCTGAGAAGCGAGTATTGGTGGGTATGAGCGGCGGTATAGACAGTACCGCCACTTGTCTGATGTTGAAAGAACAGGGGTATGAGATAGTCGGACTAACCATGTGGGTGTGGGGAGATGAACCGATGGAGGCGCGGCAACTTGCCGACAGTATGGGCATCGAACACCATGTGGCCGATGAGCGTGAGGCTTTTCGCAAAGTAATTGTGCAGAACTTTATTGATGAATATTGCCAGGGGCGGACACCCAATCCGTGCGTGATGTGTAATCCTACGTTTAAATTCCGCATACTCACTGAATGGGCGGATAAGCTTGGCTGTGCATTTATCTCTACCGGACATTATAGCCGTCTGGAAGAAAAGAACGGGAATATATATATAGTGGCCGGAGATG
>CAMTFK010000215.1 GCA_947071285.1 uncultured Bacteroides sp.
TAATGTGGAATACGGAAGGTGGTGAAGTCAAGAATTGGGCGACACAGCGTAACCTTAATTATCAGGCACAGTTAAATTGGGCCCGTAGTTTTGGAAAGCATAATGTTACCCTTATGGGATTGTTCAGTCGTCAAGAAACGGCTACAGGAAGTGAAATTCCTCACTATCGTGAAGACTGGGCATTCCGTACTACTTATAATTGGGCGGATAGGTATTTTATTGAATATAATGGTGCTTATAATGGTTCCGAGAAGTTCAGCAAAGAAAATCGTTTTGCATTCTTTAATTCCGGTGCTATCGGATGGATGGTTAGTGAAGAACCGTTTATGAAATTCTTGAAAGAACGCAGAATTTTGGATATGTTGAAAATTCGTGCTTCTTATGGTGAAATCGGTGATGATAATGTAAAAACACGTTGGTTGTATATGAACCAATGGGCTTACGGCGGAACCTCGTCTTTGGATGTAGATCGTGGTGAAAGTCCATATACTTGGTATCGTGAATCAGCAGTAGGTAATTCTGATGTGCATTGGGAGAAAGTAAAGAAATTGAATTTTGGTATTGATTACTCTTTTTTGGATGGTTTGTTTGCAGGTAGCGTGGAAGTCTTTCGTGATAAACGTACTGATATTCTGGTGGGTGGAAGTGATCGGGCTATTCCTTCTTATTTTGGTACTACAGCAGTTACTGCTAACTTAGGTAAGGTTAGAACCAAAGGTTATGAGTTGGAACTTCGTATTAACAAGACATTTTCCAATAAGATGCGCGTTTGGGCTAATATGAGCATGACCCATGCGGAGAATAAGATACTTGAAAAAGACGATGCTCCATTGTTGGCTGGGTATCAAAAGGTGGCTGGTTATGCCATTGGTCAGAATAAGGCATATATTGATAATGGATATTTGAATTCTTATGACGATGTGATTGGTAGCCCGCAGCATGATACAAACAATTCACAACGTCTTCCCGGAGACTATTATATTGTCGATTTCAATGGGGATGGTGTCGTCGACAGCAAGGACCAAGCTCCTTACGGTTACTCTGATACTCCACAGAACACATATAATGCTACTCTTGGCTTTGAGTGGAAAGGATTCAGCGCTTTTGTTCAGTTCTATGGTGTAAATAATGTGACTCGTGTCGTTCAGTTGACCAGTTTCGGCAGTCAGATGAATACGGTGTACGACCAGGGTAGCTGGTGGTCAGAGGCTGGCGATGCGGCCGATGTTGTAACTCCGCGCTGGTTGTCAAAGGTGAGCAGTTACAGTAATGGTACGCAATACTATTATGACGGTTCTTATATTCGTCTGAAAAATGCAGAGATAGCCTATACCTTTACAGATGGATGGGTGCGAAAACTCGGGGTGAAAAATTTGAAGATTTACTTAAATGGAAACAACTTATGGGTATGGTCTAAGATGCCGGACGACCGTGAATCGAATTTTGCAGGTTCGGGTAATCAAGGGGCGTATCCTACGGTGAAACGTTTCAACTTAGGTGTTAAATTTACATTATAATCAAAGTACTATGAGAAAAATATATAGAACTCTTTTATGCGGTAGCTTATTGCTCTTCTCGTTGGGATTTTCATCTTGTGAGGACTATCTAGACAAGGAAGCTGACTCTACTGTATCTGAAGAAGAAGCATTTAAGAACTTTAGGAATTTTCAGGGGTTTATCGAGGAAATATACAACTGTATTCCTGATAAGGAGAAGAACAATTATACTACTTCCTGGAACTGGGGAGATGATGAAATATTCAACCCGGAAGGTGACAGCCACATGACGCATCAGGTCGATTTGGGTAACTTCCGTGCATGGTCTACCAATAATCAATGCTGGCTCTATCGTACCGGCAGTGATCCTACGGCTACTTATCATCCGAACAGTGACGGCAATGCTAAGTTTAAACATTCACTGTGGCCACATGCATGGTATTGTATACGTAAGGCTAACATCGGTATCGCTAATCTAGAAAGGTTAACGGAAGCTACGGATGAGGAGAAAAAACTGATTGCCGGTCAGCTTTATTTTTTCCGCGCATGGTGGCACTTTGAAATGATGCAATATTTTGGTGGCTTGCCTTATATTGATACAGTCTTATCTGCTACAGAGAAAATGTCTTTGCCACGTCTGAGTTATCAGGAATGTGCAGATAAAGCAGCAGTCGATTTCCGTATGGCAGCGGATTTGCTTCCTATTAATTGGGATAACACAACTGTTGGCAAACAAACCGCGGGTAAGAATGATTTGCGTATCAACAAGATTATGGCATTAGGCTATCTGGGCAAGAATTATCTTTGGGCTGCCAGTCCTCTGATGGAACATGGTGCGCAGCTAGGTGGAAGCAATACTTACAATTACAATACAGAATATGCAAAAAAAGCAGCAGAGGCATTCGGAGAGTTACTGACACTTGTCGAAAGCGGGCAGACGCAATATGCATTGGCGCAGTTTGATTATAGTGATATTTATAATCATACCAAATCGGCATCTGCTTCTAATAGTTATTCTGAAATATTCTATACTACTGGTCAGAACTGGAAAATGCCGGGTACTACAGAAGCTATTTTCCGTGGTCCGTCCGAAGACTTCAACGGTAGTAACTGGAATATGACCAAGTTGTGGGGACCTAAAATTTATGGTTTGGTTGAACATGATAATATCATCCACCAACCTACTGCCAACTATGTGAATTTATATGGTATGGAGAACGGTTTGCCATTGAGTGAAGATGAAACAAAATCCGGTTTTAGAAAGAATTTTCCATTTAGAAATCGTGATGCCCGTTTTTATCATGACATAGTTTTTGACGGATTCCATTATGTCAATGCAGCTATTCCTGAAGCAGACAAGGAATTCTTGCGCTATTGCACTCTGTATACGGGCGGAGCTATGAGAGCCGTGGCCAATGCTAGCCGTACCGGCTATTTCATCCAGAAATTAGTACCGCATCAGGCTAATAAATATGACGGACTCTATAATTGGTCGGGTAACCTGCATACATATTTACCTTACATGCGTTTGGCGGATATTTATCTGATGTATGCTGAGGCTTGTGCGGCAGTAGACGGTGCTGCAGGTAAATCTACGAATTTTGGTAAAACGGCTGAAGATGCGATCAATACTTTGCGTAAACGTGCAGGAGTAGGCCCTGTTGGTGGAGGGGAACCGGGTGATGAAAAAGGTACTCTTTGTCCGGAATATATTTCCAATTCCCAGAAATTTATGGATGAAGTTCGTCGTGAACGTGCTGTCGAGTTGTCTTTTGAAGGTTTCCGCTTTAACGATTTGCAGCGTTGGTTGCTGCTGACCGAAGAGCCCTATACTATTAAGACTTCACAAGAATTCGAACGTGTAGAGAATGAAGACTTTTATAAGAATAATGATCCGGCAGAGGCAGAAGTGAGAAACTTCCGTGAGGAGACTATTTTGAAACGGGTATTTGGAACGAAGCATTACTGGTTCCCCTTATTGGATAATGACGTGTATCTGTATGCTGAATTCCCGCAGAATCCGGGATGGTAATCCCTTATGGTTACTGAATGTATAATTATAAATGAATAAACAATGAAACATATATATAGAAGATTCATTCTCAGTGCAGTGCTTGTTTTTCCGGTTGTTATTTCTGCCGGTGCACAAGAGTTGGCAGGGGATAATGCAAGTTCGCTGCAAAACGATTCGTTGGTGCAGGTGGCTTTCCGAAAGGTTTCTCAGAACAATTTATTAGGAGGTGCCTCAGTAGTAAATGTAGAGGAATTGACGAAGAAAAATTACAATACATGGAGCTTGACCGATATGCAGGGATATGTCGGTGGTTATAATGGTAACTCATTGTGGGGAATGGATGAAAAGCTGATATTGGTGGACGGGGTACCTCGCAATATTGATTATATTTCTCCTACGGAAATCAGCCAAATAACCTTTTTGAAAGGTGCGCAAGCTGTGGTGCTCTATGGAAGTCGTGCGGCTAAAGGAGTAATTATGATTACAACTAAAAGAGGTAAGAGTACGGATCTTCAAGTAGATGTACGCGCCAATACAGGGTTTTATGTCGCAAAGAGTTACCCCGAATATTTAGGTTCGGCCGAATACATGACTCTTTATAATGAAGCACGTGCCAATGACGGGCTCGGTGCTCTCTATAGTGCGGAGGATATTTACCATTATGGATCCGGTGAGAATCCTTATCGTTATGCTAATGTGAATATGTATTCGTCGGACTATATCAAGAAGGCATATAATCGTTCGGATGTTACAGCCGAAATTTCGGGTGGCAATCATCGTGCCCATTTTTATACGAATATAAATTATCTTCGTTCCAATGACGTTTTCAAAATCGGTGAAGCGAAGCATAATGGGACCAATGGTTTAAATATTCGCGGTAACGTAGATTTGACATTGAATGACTTTATTACAGCTTATGTGAATGCTAAAGTATCTTTCTATTCACGTCGTAGTGCCAATGGGTCTTATTATTGGAGTGCGGCATCTACATTGCGTCCCAATCGTATTTCTCCGTTGATTCCGTTGAGTTATATTGATGCAAATGCAGCCAGTGCATGGGATTTGGTGGCGAATAGCAATAATATAGTTGATGGAAAATACTTTTTGGCAGGAACACAATCTGATATGACAAATGTATTTGGCGATTATTATGCTTCAGGTTATAGCAAAGCAACAGATCGTTCGTTCCAGTTTGATGCGGGAGTGAACATTGGTTTGGACAAGGTGTTGAAAGGACTCTCTTTTCATACTCGGTTTTCTGTAGATTACTCTACTGCTTATATTACTTCTTATAATAACAGCTATGCCACATATGCGCCTACCTGGTCTAATAATGGCGGGAAAGATATTATTGTCGGTTTGACAAAATACAATGAGGACAAGAAGTCCGGTGTGCAGAATATCAGCGGCAGTTCGGATAACCAGACTGTTTTATTCTCCGGCCAGTTCGATTACGAAAACACTTTTAATGATGATCATCATTTGGCTGCCATGTTAATAGCCTCTGGTTATCAACAAAGTTATTCAGGAGAATATCATAAGACAAGCAATGTAAATTTGGGCATGCAGTTGGGATATAACTTCCGCAATAAATATTATGCCGATTTTGGTGGGGCTGTTATACATTCTGCAAAGTTGGCTCCGGGACATCGTAATGCTTTCTCACCTTCTTTGACATTGGGCTGGAAATTATCAAACGAGAGCTTTCTGGAAAATTCTCCGGTAGTGGACGAACTGATGTTGAGTGTGTCCGGTAGTATCTTGAATACGGATTTGGGAATTGACAACTATTATATGTATGATGGTTATTACAACCAGTCGGACGGTGCATGGTGGGGATGGCGCGAGAGTGTATCCCTACACTCTACTAACTCCAAACAAGGGGCGAATGAAGACTTGAGCTTTATCAAGCGTAAAGAGCTTTCAGTTAATCTGAAAACTTCTTTATGGAACCGGATGATAACAGCGGATGCATCTTTCTTTGTTAATTCAATCGAAGGTAAAATCGTGACTTCTACTACTCAGTATCCGGAGTATTTCTTCACTTATTATCCGACTGCTTCGTTTCGTCCGTACATCAACTACGATAATGACCGTCGCATGGGATTTGATTTCAACGTAAACTACAACAAACGTTTCGGCAAGGTTGATTTTACAGCGGGCGTTACCGGAACTTACTATACAACGAAAGCTACCAAGCGGGATGAATTGTATCAGGATAAATACCAATACCGTAAAGGATATGCTGTTGACGGTATTTGGGGATTACAGTGCATCGGATTCTTCAAGGATGAGCAGGACATCATCGATTCTCCAGAACAGCGTCTTGGCGGTACAATAAGACCGGGTGATTTGAAGTATGTAGATCAGAATAATGACGGTATAATTGATGATAAAGATCAGGTTTATCTGGCTCGTGGAGGTTGGTATGGAGCTCCCTTGGCGTTGGGTATAAACTTGACTGCTAAATGGAAAGGATTAACTTTCTTTGTATTGGGTACAGGTGAGTTTGGCGGACATGCCATGAAAAACAACGAGTCTTATTATTGGATATCCGGTGAAGATAAATACTCGGCAGTAGTCCGGGGGCGTTGGACTCCGGAAACGGCAGCAACAGCTACTTATCCGCGTCTGACTACAGAAAGTGGAACTAATAACTTTTATTCTTCCGACTTCTGGATGTATAAGACGGATGCTTTCCGTTTGGCAAAAATACAGGTCACGTATGACCTGCCTTCCAAGTGGTTTAAGAATAGTTTTGTTCATGGAGTATCCGCATATATCAGCGGTTCTGATTTGCTCACAATATCCAAGGAACGCAAGGCGCTGGAATTGAATGTTGGCTCCAGCCCGCAATGCCGCTTCTATAATTTAGGTGTGACTGCAACTTTCTAATACAGATTATTTCAATAATTAAAGAACGAAATTATGAAAAATATATTCAAATTATTGGCTTTCTTACCTCTGCTGACTGCTTGTGACGATTTGTTTGAACCGGCACTAGAGAACAACAGAGATCTTGAGGCTATGTATAAAGAACCGAGCTATGCGCAGGGTATACTTGCGAACGCTTATATTATACTTCCTTACGAAACTTCACCTACAAGTGACTTGGCTACGGATGATGCTGTGACTAATGAGATTTCCAGTAACTATCTGCGAATGGCTACAGGTTCCTGGACTGCCAATAATAATCCGGTTTCCCAGTGGCAGAATCGTTTCAATGCTATCCAGTATATCAATCTTTTTTTGGAGAATGTAGATAAGGTAGAATGGGCAAAAGATGAACGTATCTCTACCATGTTTCTTGATCGTTTGAAAGGAGAGGCTTATGGGTTGCGTGCACTGCATATGTATTATTTGTTACGTGCACATGGTGGCAAGATTGCGGACGGCACATTGATGGGAGTACCTATTATTTTGAAATCGGAAGGACCGGATGCGGATTTTAATCATGCTCGTGCCACTTATTCCGATTGCGTGAAGCAAATAATGGAAGATGCTGATAAGGCTATCGAATTATTGCCGCTCGATTATAAGAAATTTGCAGATAGTGAGATACCGGAAAAATATAAAAACATCGGTGTGACGAATGCGAGTGATTATCGGCGTGTTTGTGGTGAAGAATATAGAGGGTTGATGAGCGGACGGATTGCATTGGCAGTCCGTGCACAAACGGCTCTGTTAGCTGCCAGTCCGGCATTCCAAAGCGGGTCGGGAATGACTTGGGAACAAGCTGCCGATTATGCTGCTGAAATTATAGAGAAAGCTAACGGTGGCGGCGGCTGCGGGCTGGATGCAGATGGATTGGAGTGGTATACACTTGCGGATAAAGATTATGGAACGGGCGGCAGTCCCGCCGAGGTTATTTGGCGTAGTAGTACAGATGATAATAATACATTGGAAACAGCTAACTTCCCTCCATCACTTTACGGAAACGGTCGTGTCAATCCTACCCAGAATTTGGTGGATGCCTTTCCTATGGCGAACGGTTACCCTATTTCTGAAACATCAGGCAATTACGATGCAGAAAACCCGTATGATAACCGTGATCCGCGTTTGGCAAAATACATCGTTTACAATGGTAGCAAGCAAGGTCCTAGTGATACGGAAATTATTACAGGAACTTACGGAACGAATACAGACGTTGTGAATAAGGAAAGCGGAAGGTCTACTCGTACAGGTTATTACTTGCGGAAACTATTGCGTAAAGAGTGTAACCCTAATTCACAGTATAATACAAAGAAGAAGCATTATACCGCACGTATCCGTTATACAGAGATGTTTCTGATTTATGCGGAGGCG
>CAMTFK010000216.1 GCA_947071285.1 uncultured Bacteroides sp.
TTCGCCTTTCCTTTTTTTGTTTGTTGTATATCTTGCCCAGTATTAGTTATTCTCCGGGCGCAATTTACGAACCGTAACAGCAGTCTGCCACATTTCGCTTTCGCGCAACTGACGAAGTTCTTCGTTCAGTTTGTCACGATAATCGGGTTTAGAGTTGCTGTCGATAGAAATCTGAGCTTCGTTGCCAGACTTAACGCTCGCATACAGCTTTTCAACTACCGGCTTGATAGCATCGTGGAACGGAGTCATCCAATCCAAAGCACCACGCTGAGCGGTAGTAGAACAGTTAGCATACATCCAGTCCATACCGTTCTTAGCGAACAAGGGCATCAATGACTGAGTCAATTCTTCTACAGTTTCATTGAATGCTTCTGACGGAGTATGACCGTTTTCACGCAGTACTTCGTACTGAGCCAACAGCAATCCCTGGATAGCACCCATCAATGAACCACGTTCACCGGTCAAGTCAGAAGTAGCTTCACGAGTGAAAGTTGTTTCAAACAGATAGCCTGAACCGATACCGATTCCCAGTGCAATGGTTCTGTCCATAGCCTTGCCCGTGGCATCCTGATAGATAGCATAAGAAGAGTTCAAGCCACGGCCTTCGAGGAACATGGTACGCAATGAAGTACCGGAACCCTTAGGAGCAACCATGATAACATCGATATCTTTCTGAGGAACAACGCCTGTGCGGTCGCTCCAGGTGATAGCAAAACCATGAGAAAAGTAAAGAGCTTTGCCGGGAGTCAGATAAGGCTTGATAGTAGGCCATACAGACATTACGGCTGCATCAGACAACAAGCACATGATAATAGTACCTTTCTCACAAGCCTCTTCGATGCCGAACAGTGTTTCGCCCGGAACCCATCCGTCTGCCACTGCCTTTTCATAAGTCTTGCCCGGACGTTGTCCAACGATTACGTTGAAACCGTTATCACGCAGGTTACATGCCTGTCCCGGTCCTTGTACACCGTAACCGATTACTGCAATTGTTTCATCTTTCAAAATCTCACGAGCTTTTTCCAAAGGAAATTCTTCACGCGTCATTACGTTTTCGGTAACACCGCCAAAATTCATCTGTGCCATTTTCTTTTTTTAGTTTTTATTTGTGACTTACGCCAACTAATTGATTAATAAAATTATTTCTCTGTAAATATCACTTTTGAACGGCAAACAACGTCGCTGCCATTCTTTTTCACTTCAATGTCGAAAGCACCGTCCCCCAGTTCATCCTTATAGAGGGTGAGTTCATCGCCATAGTAGCTTTCGGCTACGTAAGCCATCTCGAAACGACGGATACGCTTTTCCTTATACATTTCTATCGGAAACAAGTCCATGATGTGTTCGATATAACGAATGCTGTTCACATGGCCGTTGATATCGATATCACTGTATTTCGCTTTCACAGCGGCTACCGGTTCGGTAGCAGTCACTTTGATGCGTGAAGGTTTCTCGATAGGGCAAGGTTCATCGCACACATAGTCCACGATGCTGCCTCCGTGCAATGCCAGCAAATCGGCGGGCTTACGGGTATTGAGGTTAATCATGGCCCATACGGAACGTGCATAACCTATCTTATTGCCATCTTTATTGAGTAAGGCAAAATTACGGTCAGTAAATAGGCGGTACACATTCTCTACCCAAGTCCAGATGGTGAAATCCTCATATTGGTAAGGCATCTCATCCAGTTCGATGGCAAGGCGTGAAAGTACCCATGTGTAGTTGTCCTCGTTCAGTGTAGCAATGCCGAAACCGCGGTCGCTGGCATGGAAGCCGGCACAGTTTAGCAAGTGATTGCCCAGCACACCCATCGTGAGGCGTCCGGTGAAATCCACGTGGAAGGGTTCCGCTACGAACTTGTACTTTCCTATCTTATCATTCTCACTCATTATCTTGCTCCTTTTCTTTTTTCAAACGATATTTAGCTTCACGATCGGCAAGGTACTCGTTCACACGTTCAAAGCAACTGGTGGTGATAGCCACACGCCCTGAACGTACAAATTGGAGTACACAGTCGAGAGCACGCAATTCATCATAAAGGTTGGTGATTTCTTCCCCCATCCCGTTCTTTTCCACAATAGCGAAGACTGCATTCACCTCTACGATACGTGCATTGTATTTACGGATAACCTTCGATACTTCCGGTTTTTCTTCCAGCGTAGGAGTGGTTATCTTGTAGAGTGCAATCTCGTGTTGGTAAATCTCATCATCCGTGAAGTAGTGCGCTTGCAACACATCTATTTTCTTGGTGATTTGCTTTGTTACTTTCTCAATGGTGTCTTTATCTGTCCATGCGGTAATGGTGTACTTATGTACACCTTTGATGGACGAAGCCGATACATTCAGGCTCTCGATATTGATCTGGCGACGGGTAAACACAGCAGTCACCTGATTCAGCAAACCGGCGAAGTTCTCTGAATGAACGATTATCGTATATAATGTCTTGTCAGTCATAACTCATCATTCATTAATTCAACATTCCAACAGCATCTGGTTTACCGAACCACCCGGAGGCGTCATCGGCAATACGTTGCCTTCTTCCATCACACAAGCTTCCAACAGGAACGGACCATCCGTAGCGAGCATTTCTTCTATCGCCCCTTTCAATTCTTCACGCTTCATCACACGGCGCGAAGGAATCTCATAAGCGGAAGCTATCTTCATATAATCCGGATTCAACATCGGAGTGAATGAGTAGCGACGGTTGAAGAACATAGCCTGCCACTGGCGTACATTGCCCAGGAAGTTATTATTCAGCAGGATAATCTTCACAGGGGCTTTTTGTTCCATAATGGTTCCCAACTCCTGAATGTTCATCTGCAAACCGCCATCACCCATAAATACGCATACTGTACGGTCGGGGCGTCCGAAGGTTGCACCGATGGCAGCAGGAAGTCCAAAGCCCATCGTACCCAGTCCACCGGAAGTAACAATGCTACGTTCCTTGCTGAATTTAAAGTAACGGGCAGACATCATCTGATTCTGGCCAACGTCGGTAACCAGTATGGCTTCATTATTCGTCGCTTCACTTACGGCGCGCACCACCTCGCCCATGCTCAATGATTTGCCTGCCGGATGAAGTTCGGGACGGATTACTTTTTCATCTTCCACCTTTTCGTAAGGCAGGAAACTATCCAGCCATTCCTGATGAACGGCAGGAGTCAGAAGTTTCGTAACGGCAGCAAGAGTTTCCTTGCAATCGCCCAATACGGCAATGTCTGTCTTCACATTCTTATCTATCTCGGCAGGGTCAATATCAAAATGGATGATTTTCGCTTGCTTAGCATACGTGTCCAGCTTTCCGGTCACACGATCATCAAAACGCATTCCTACAGCGATTAGTACATCACACTTGTTGGTGTTGATATTCGGGCCGAGGTTGCCATGCATACCCAGCATACCTTTATTCAACGGATGTGCGGTGGGTAATGCCGAAAGTCCCAGCATGGTGCAACCGGCAGGTATTCCGGCTTTCTCAATGAAAGCACGAAGTTCTTGCTGCGCACCGCCCAACTCAACGCCCTGCCCCACCAGTACAAGCGGACGTTCGGCGTTATTAATCAGCTCGGCAGCCTGACGGATAGCCAGGTCGTCCATTTCGGGAACAGGCTGATAACTGCGGATATAATCCAGTTTAGTAGGAATATATTCGGTCTTTTCCACCTGTGCATTTTTAGCAAAGTCCAGTACCACCGGGCCGGGACGGCCGCTTTTGGCAACATAGAAAGCACGTGCTACAGCCCAGGGCACGTCTTCGGCACTACGTATCTGATAGCTCCATTTGGCGATAGGCTGCGTGATGCCTACCAGGTCTACTTCCTGAAAAGCATCTGTACCCAAAAAGCCTGTACCTACCTGTCCCGCAATCACTACCAAAGGAGTACTGTCTATCATAGCATCCGCGATACCGGTAATCGTGTTTGTAGCACCGGGACCACTGGTCACAAGGCAAACACCTACTTCACCCGATACACGGGCAAAGCCTTGGGCAGCATGAGCAGCACCTTGTTCGTGCCGAACCAGAATGTGGTTCAATGTCTTTCGATGGTCGTATAAGGCGTCAAATACCGGCATGATAGAACCACCGGGATACCCGAAAATGGTCTTCACCCCCTGGTGTTCCAGAGAGCGCATCAATGCCTCGGCGCCTGTTATTATATCTTTCATTTTTTCTATTTTCAAGTTAAACTCTCAATTCTCCACTAAATAAGTCTCACAGCTCCTTTATCTGCCGAACTCACCATACTTGCATATGCCTTCAAGCTCTTTGAGACCTCGCGTTGACGGGTGACGGGTGTCATCGGACGGGCAGCCAGTTCTTCATCTGTCAGTTTGACGTTGATGGAACGTTCGGGAATATTGATTTCAATAATATCACCGTCCTGTATTTTACCGATATTACCTCCGGCAGCCGCTTCGGGAGAAACGTGTCCGATGCTCAGGCCTGATGTGCCGCCACTGAAACGACCGTCCGTAATCAGTGCACACTCTTTACCCAAATGGCGCGATTTGATGTAAGAAGTCGGATAAAGCATTTCCTGCATACCCGGACCTCCTTTCGGACCTTCGTGGGTGATGACAACAACATCGCCACTGACGACTTTTCCTCCGAGAATACCGTCACAAGCAGCTTCCTGTGAGTCGAACACTTTGGCAGGGCCGGTAAACTTCCAGATGCTTTCATCTACACCTGCCGTCTTCACCACACAGCCATCCTGGGCAATATTACCTTTCAAGACAGCCAGTCCGCCGTCCGTACTATAAGCATGTTCCAAGTCGCGGATGCAACCTCCGGCACGGTCCGTATCCAGTTCCTTATAATAAACCTCTTGTGAACCCAGCACCAGATTGAATTTTCCGGCAGCAGCACTCTTATATTTCTTAACGGCTTCCTCGCAAACATTCGGACTGGTAACACTGTATTTATCAATAGCTTCTGCCAGCGTCATACCGTCTACACGTTTTACGTCCGTATTGACTAAGCCGCCTTTGGCAAGCTCGCTCATAATAGCGATAATGCCTCCGGCACGATTTACGTCTTGAATATGATACTTCTGAGTATTCGGGGCAACCTTACACAAACAAGGAGTCTTGCGGGACAGCATATCGATGTCGTCCATTTTGAAATCAGCTTCCGCCTCGTGTGCCACAGCCAGCAGGTGAAGCACGGTGTTGGTTGAACCACCCATCGCAATATCCAGCGTCATGGCATTCAGGAAAGCCTGACGGGTAGCGATGCTGCGGGGAAGCACACTTTCATCCCCTTCATTATAATATTTATAAGCGTTTTCTACAATCAGTTTAGCGGCATCCTTGAAGAGTTGTGTACGGTTGGCATGAGTTGCCACAATGGTTCCGTTGCCCGGTAATGCCAAACCGATAGCTTCGTTCAGGCAATTCATAGAGTTAGCGGTAAACATACCTGAACAGCAACCGCAAGAGGGACAGGCATGTTGCTCAATCTGGGCTACGTCAGCATCGCTTACGCTTTCATCCGCCGATTTAATCATAGCATCAATCAGGTCAAGATGCTGCCCATTCCATTCTCCGGCTTCCATCGGTCCGCCAGAAACGAATACCGTAGGGATATTGAGGCGCATGGCAGCCATCAACATACCCGGAGTAATCTTGTCGCAGTTACTGATGCAAACCATCGCATCCGCCTTGTGCGCATTCACCATATATTCTACGCTGTCGGCAATGATGTCTCGTGAAGGAAGAGAATAGAGCATACCATCGTGTCCCATTGCAATACCGTCATCAATGGCAATCGTATTAAATTCGGCAGCAAAGCATCCCAGCTTCTCAATCTCAGCTTTCACCTGTTGCCCTATCTCGTGCAAGTGCACATGTCCGGGAACAAACTGCGTAAATGAGTTGACTATCGCGATAATAGGCTTTCCTAATTGTTCTTTCTTCATGCCGTTTGCCATCCACAACGCACGTGCACCTGCCATACGGCGGCCTTGCGTGCTGGATGAACTGCGTAACTGGTGTTTCATTTTCAAATCTCCTTTTAATTAAAAAGCCTCCCTCACTTATGGTGAGAAAGGCTCCTAAATTGATATCTTAACGTACGAGTACATACAATAACCTTTCTCACGCTCTTGATTCCAAGACCACGACGCGAATAATATGCAGGACTGCCAGGTTAATAGATGTATGTAGGTTCATAACTTTACTGTTCTTATTAATTGTGCTGCAAAGGTAAGGGCTTTTTTATAATCTCCAAACAATTTGAAGAAAAAAATGAGATAAATATGATTAATCGTAAGTAAACATCGCTTTTAAATCTTATTTTATCACTTTCATATGCATAAAAAATAAGTGGTTAGTATTATCGGCAAACGCCTTCCTACTAACCACTCATCCCCAAAGACCAGCTATTATTTAATTTTCAGCTTCCTCCCATTCTTTAGCTCCTCGTTGCTTCAATTCGGCTGTGAAAGCTTCTGCTTTTTCTTCAGCCGCCTTTTCCGCTTCAGGGCTTGCATAAGCATGTTTATAACCTTTTACGACATTCCATTCACCACGGGTAAAATCAGGGAATGCCACAGCAGCACAATTATTGTCCATAGAAAGTGTTCCTAATTCAGCAAGACAACACCATTCCGCTAAGTCATATACATCCATATCTAATGGCAAACCATTTTGCAGACAGTACACCAGACGGCAATCCATAATGAAGTCCATACCTCCATGACCTCCCACTTCTTTAGCCAGTTCACCGTATTTTTTCAATATCGGATGCTGGTATTTCTCTACAAGTGCGTCCATTTCGGCTTTAGGTAGAAATCCGTGTGAATTCAAGTCGTCTATCTTAGGCTGAACCCCCGAAGCAGATAACTGTTCCGCATCAAGAGCATATCCTCTGACCGGATATTTGTTGGCGAAACCTTTCGTACCCGTAAGCTGATAGAGGCGATTGTAAGGTTGTGGTGTCATTACATTATGTTGAATCTCGATTACCTTGCCATTCTCTGTGCGAATCATAGTTGTAGTGTGGTCGCCATTACGGAAGTTATTACATACGGAGTCTGCTCTTTCTTCCACCAATGCCTTACCGATAACAGATTTGGTATCCATAGCCACCAACGTTTTCATGCGGTCCCCACGGTGAATATCGAGCACCTGTGCCACGGGACCAAGGCCATGAGTAGCGTATACATCACCACGGTGACGCATGTTATAATCTAAACGCCATCCCAATTTATCTTTTTCGCCTGCCTTCCAGTAATGATCCCAGAACGGAGCAAGATTGTGAATATAAGCGCCTTGTGCACGGATTATCTCACCAAACACACCATTCTGTGCCATATTCAGTGTATTCATCTCATACCAGTCATAGCAGCAATTCTCCAATATGAAACAATGCTTGCGGGTAGTTTCGCTCAGGTTAATCAAATCCCAGCATTCCTGCAAATTCATGGCCGAAGGTACTTCTATAGCTACATGCTTGCCGTTCTCCAAAGCACATTTAGCTACAGAGAAGTGATGTAACCAATCCGCAGCAATATAGACCAAGTCTATATCATCGCGCTTGCAAAGTTCTTCATAACCTTTCTCCCCTGAATAGATAGCCGCTTTCGGCATAGATGCTTTTTTCAGATATTTCTGGCATTTCTCAGCACGTGACTGTTCATAGTCGCATAACGCCACAACCTGCGTACCCGGTATATACGTAAAACGCTCTACTGCACCGGGACCACGCATGCCCAGACCTACAAAGCCAACACGTACACTTTCCATCTTCGGAACAGTCAATCCCAACACACTCTTTTGTCCGGCCGGACGTTCGGGGGTTTTCACTACAA
>CAMTFK010000217.1 GCA_947071285.1 uncultured Bacteroides sp.
CCTGTGATGGTGAATAGATTGTTGCAAGTAACATATAGCTGAACACTCTGTAACCAACCATCAAGATTCTTGAAAGTATAACCTAATGTCAAGTTAGATAGACGAAGGTATGAACCATTCTCAATGAAACGGTCAGAAGGTATATTACCTCCAGTATCTGTTACAGGACGGTCTGTTATAAATTCTTTAAGTACATTCTTTCCATTTGCAAACATTTCAGGACTTGAATAGTTAGCACGCGCACCATTGTAAATCTTGTTGCCGAATACACCTGTAATGAATATAGTGGCGTTCCAGTTCTTATAGTTGAATGAGTTGTTCCAACCAAGATTAAGTTTAGGCTGTGCGCTACCTGTGATAGTACGGTCTTTGAATGCAGGTTCGCTCGTAGTTTCTCCTGTACGTTTACCTGTCTCTTCGTCTCTTACATAGTAAGAAGCCTTACCATCTTTATAGCCGGCAAACTCATAAGTAAAGAAAGTGCCGAGAGGCTGACCTTCCATGATGCGTTGAGTGTAGCCGTTAGATGATACACCTGCTACCATAGGGTCACCTTGCGTAAATGTGCCTACCTGGTATTTATCATTTGATAATTTGTCTACTGTATTCTTGTTGTGAGAAAGGTTCAAAGTTGTATTCCAAGTGAAGTTTTCAGTCTGTACTGGAGTCGCATTGATAGAGAACTCGATACCTTTGTTAGTTATCTCACCTACATTGGCCGCTATTTTATCAAAAGGATAGATGTTTGTAGAAACCGGATAATCCCAAATCAAGTCTTTGGTCTTTTTGTTGTAGACCTCGATAGTACCATTGATACGACCATTGAACAAAGCATAGTCAATACCGGCATTGAGCATACCTGTGCTTTCCCATTTCAAATCGGGGTTAGCATTCTTTGTCGCCGCCAGTGTACGCCAGTCCTTACCATTGTAGTTGAAGAAACCGGATGCTCCGTATGTCGCTACAGAAGTATATGCACCGAAACCAAGCGCATTACCGCTGACACCGTAACCTAGACGCAGTTTCAAGTTGCTGAAGAGGTTTTGATTCTTCATGAACTTCTCTTCGGTAATGTTCCATGCTACAGATACGGAAGGGAATGTACCCCATCTGTGGTTTTTACCGAATACGGAAGAACCGTCACGACGCATGGTTGCCTGAATCATATATTTGCTATTGTAAGAGTAACTTGCACGGCCATAGAATGATATGTTACGTATAGTCTCTTTTGTTCCGCTCTGTACAGCAGGTATACCATCAATAGTACTTGCATAAGTAAGTTGATTCCATTTCAAGACATCATCATAGAAATCGTGAACTGTTAAGCCAAAGCCGTCGTTGCTCATCTTCTCTTCCCAGGAGTAACCAGCCATAAGAGAGAGCTTGTGAACATCTGCGATAGTAGTATCATAGTTTCCGTAAGTTTCAAATGAATGTTCATGGCCTAAGTATGTAGAACGGGTTGCACGGCCATTGTATGCACTTATACCCTCAAGCTGAGTGTTGTGTGTATCGTATGAACTATATGTGCGTTGGTTGTTTGTAAATGAGTAATTGGCATTCCAATTCAGACCTTCTATAATCTTCAGAGTAACCTTACCGATAACCTGAGTATTCTTGAAGATAGTTTCAGACGTATCTTCATTGATTAAAGACAATGGATTGTAGTTCTTTGAACCTGAACCTTTTGTCCATGAGCCATCTTCATTCTTAACAGGAAGGGTAGGTGAGAAGTAGTTCATCGCATCAAGAACAGATGCGCCCTCATTATCCATAGGAACACCTACAGCCTTGCCATATCTTGCGTTTACACCTGCAGAAAGGTCTAAACGGTCTTTCAATACCTTAGTGGTAACTAAAGAACGGACATTAAGTCTGTTCATTTTAGAGCCTTTCACTACACCCTGACGATCCATATAGGTAAGACTTGCCATGTAGGTGGTCTTTTGTGCTCCACCATTGATAGAGATATTGTGGTTTGTACTGATAGCAGTGCGAAGAACCTCATCCTGCCAATTTGTATTTGCACCTTGGTCGTTGGCAAGTGTTAACCCGTTCTCTTTTGCGTATGCTCGCAGGTCGTTCGCGGTAGCCATATCCATCTTCTTCAAGATGTTGTCGAAAGCAACGTATCCGCTATAGCTTACATTTGTACGTTCCATACCGTTCTTACCTTTCTTTGTGTTGATGATGATAACACCATTTGCAGCTTTGGAACCATAGATTGCAGTAGCAGTAGCATCACGAAGAACATCAATACTTTCTATATCATCGGGAGCAACCATGGAAATGTCAACTCCAGGAATACCGTCGATAACATAGTAAGGACTCATTGCAGCACCTTCACGAAGAGAGGAAGCACCACGAAGAGTAATACTTGGTGAACCGTTAGGGTCAGCAGAAGATGTAACAGTAAGACCTGCTACCTTACCTTGCAACATACTTGCTGCATCCGAGAATACACCGACATTCAACTTGTCAGCCTTAACTGTAGTAATGGAAGAGGTTACATCTTTACGGCTCATAGAGCCATAACCGATAACCACTACTTCGTCCAGCAATTCTGTATCCTCACTCATAGTCACGTCAACGACGTTTTGAATGACTTTTACTTCCTGTTTGTTATAACCTATAAAAGAGAAGATAAGTGTTTCTCCTTTCTCTACGTTCAGGGAGTATTTTCCGTCAACGTCGGTAATACAACCGTTAGTTGTGCCTTTTTCCAGAACATTGACACCTATCAGCGGTTCACCTGTCTTGTCTATTACAGTACCGGTCACCTTGTTCTGGGCGAATGCTAAGGTACTACTTAGCAGGAACACTACAAAGAGCATACTTTGTATAAATGTTCTCTTTCTTTTTAATTGTACATTCAGCATAAAATTAAGTTTTAGTTATAAAATAAGTTTCTTATTTCTCTGTATTTATAAATATTGTTCTGGTTGCAAAAGTAAGGATGATATATTACAAATATATTTCTTTAGTATTTCGTATTTGATGTAATGTGTTGATATTTAATTAAATAGATAGGGTTTTGATAGAAGAGAATTTGCTTTGCATTACAATAGTTAAAAACTTGTAATGTAAAGAATAAATATAGATATTCCATGCTGTCCTTAATTATAGGTGTCAGCTCAGGGAAAAAACGGAAAAATGTCTTTGCCTCCATAGTATTTTAGATTTTGATTGCTGCAAATCTAAGCTATTAAGGCAGAAGGCAGGGAGAAAATGATGCAAAATAGGGGGAAAATAGTGAACTATGCTTTTTTCTTTAATTATCCGGCCCAGTCTTCCCTGTCCAGGTTCCTGTAGCCAATGGCCTCTGCCAGGTGTGAAGACTGTATGAACTCACTGTTTTCGAGATCGGCGATGGTACGTGCTACTTTCAGTATACGGTCGTAGGCACGGGCGGAAAGATTGAGCCGGTTCATTGCATTTTTCAGTAAGGCAAGACCTTTGTCATCCGGACGGGCATAGAGGGAAAGCAGCTTGCTGCTCATTTGTGCATTACAGTAAATGCCCGGAATATTTGCATATCTGTTTTCCTGAATTTGCCGGGCGTGTATCACACGTTCGCGTATGACGGCACTAGCTTCTCCCGGGCGTGCATCGGACATCTTTTCGAAAGGGACGGGGACAACCTCAATTTGCAGGTCAATGCGGTCGAGTAAGGGGCCTGATATGCGATTCAGGTATTTTTGTACCTGTCCCGGACTGCATACACAGGCTTTGGTGGGGTGGTTATAGTATCCGCAAGGACAGGGATTCATGGATGCTACCAGCATGAAGCTGGCCGGATACTCCACATTGCTTTTCACACGGGAAATGGTTATTTTGCGGTCTTCCAACGGTTGACGGAGAACTTCCAGTACGCTGCGGTTGAATTCAGGCAGTTCATCCAGAAACAAAATTCCATTGTGGGCAAGGCTGATTTCTCCCGGTTGCGGATAACTGCCTCCACCGGTCATGGCGACTGTTGAGATGGTATGGTGCGGGTCGCGGAACGGACGTTTTGAGATGAGTCCTGCATTCTCTTGCAGCCTGCCCGCAACGGAATGTATCTTGGTTGTTTCAAGACTTTCTCCCAGGGATAAGGGGGGTAGGATAGAAGGGAACCGTTTGGCAAGCATGGACTTTCCACTGCCGGGTGCACCGATGAGAAGAATGTTGTGTCCGCCGGCCGAGGCAACTTCGAGTGCACGTTTCACATTCTCCTGTCCTTTCACATCAGCGAAGTCCAGGTCAAAGTTACTCTGTTGGGCATAAAACTCTTCACGGGTGTCGACAATGGTAGGAGTAAGTTCTTGTTTACCGTTGAAGAATTCAATCACTTCTTTGATATTCTCAACTCCACATACTTTGATTTTATTGACTACTGCTGCTTCACGAGCATTCTGACGGGGAACAATCACTCCTTCGAACCCTAATTCCCAGGCTTTAATGGCTATGGGTAAGGCACCTTTTATGGGCTGTAAACTACCGTCCAGGCTTAGTTCACCCATCATTAGATAGCGGTTTAATTTATCGGACTGGATTACTTCTCCGGCGGCAAGCATTCCTATGGCAAGCGGGAGGTCATAGGCGGAGCCTTCTTTCCGGATATCCGCAGGTGCCATATTGATGACGATATTACTGGTTGGTATCCGGTAACCATTGACCTGCAATGCGGAAATAATACGTTGGTGGCTTTCCTTAACGGCAGAATCAGGCAGCCCGACAAGATAGAACATGCAACCTCGTGAACTGTTTACTTCAATTGTGATGAGGGTTGCGTCAATGCCTTGTACAGCCGCTCCGAAAACTTTAATTAGCACGTGTCTTAAGTGATTAACGGTTAGTGATTGGTGATTAGCGGGGACTTTGCCGTTTACTCTTTTTCTTTTCTGCCTCTTTCTTTTCTTTTTCTTCCTTTATTTCTTTCAGCTTCTTCTCGATTGCCTTTTCATCCAGATCTTTAGCTTCTATCTTGCCGTTAGGACTGATAAGTATATTGGTAGGAAGTTTCTGTATGGCAAATAGTTTAACCACTTCTCCATTCCAACCGGAGAAATCACAGACTTGCTCCCATTTCAAAGTATCTTTTTTGATGGCTTCTTTCCACGTCTTCTCATCCAAATCGAGAGAAACGCCCATCAATTTGAAATTCTTGTTCTTCTGTTCTTTCTTATAGATGCGGCGGAACATGGCATTTGATTCCCGGCTAATGGTGTCCCATGAAGCCCAGAATTGCATCAATAGATATTCGTCTTTCTGGTTGGAACGGGTTACCTCCTTACCTTCTGCATTGCGCAGGCGGAAGTATGGTGCCGCTTTTCCAACAGCTACTTTCTCGTCTTCATCAATGCGATTCAATAATGCTTGCATATACGGGCGGTCTTTCAACTCTCCGGTCATGCGGTCTGCCAGCATTTTGATGCGCTCTATGTCCGGTTGCAAAGCCTGCACGAAGTATTTATCCAATAAATAGATGCTGACTAAGGAAGCGGGATGGCCTTTGATGAAGTTTTCAGCTTTTTCTTCCAAAGCTTTCACTGATGGCGTACCCAGTCCTTTTAGCTCCTGGTTGAAAGCTGTCAGCTCCACATTCGGAGTATTGCCGTTTATTTGTAGGGAAGATAGCTCGGCGTTGGAACCTTTTATCTGTATCTTATTTCCTTTATCCAGGAAAAGAGGATATTCCGTACCGTCGTTGAATAACAGGATAGTCGTTACCAGTGTGTCGGCAGAAAGTGTAGCGGAGAATTTATCTTTTTCGACTATCAGAGTATCCATGCGGTCGTACATTCTGTCTGCACCATATAAATATAGAGTGTCACTCCCCAAGCCTTTGATTTCTCCGCTGAGAGTGATTGCATCGGTTTTCTTTCCGCCGCAGGCTGACAGGCCGATTAATAAAAGATATAATAGACAGACTTTCTTCATTCCTAAATACTTTTTTGCGAAAGTACAGCTTTTGCAGATAATAAAAAAGAAATGCCCGACATTTCTCAATGTCGGGCATTCTATAAAAAAATATTCGTTGTATGAAAACACTAATTAAATTAGTGCGAATTCTTACTTGATAACGTTCATGAAATCTGCATTTGTGAAGTACTTAGCAAATTCCAGGTCAGAAGCTGCTTTCTTAGCCAATGACGGTTCTTTTGCAATAGCATTCTTCAAGCTGCTGGTTACCATAGAAGCATTGTTGGTTCTTGCACCCAACACAGCCATCAGATATTCAGTATAAGCGTCCGGTTTTTCTACACTTGCCAGTGTGCTCTTAGCTTTGTTGTAGTCCTTAGCCAGGATTTGTGCCAAAGCTGCACTGTTGGTTTTGGTGCTGCCGAATGCGCTAACCGCCTTGTCATACTGACCTTGAGCAATGTACAGGTTACCCAGAGCTTCGTTCAATTCTTTTGCACCGGAAGCTTTGCCCAGATAAGATTCTGCAGCAGCCTTGTCACCCTTGATCAGAGCAATCAGACCCAAGTTCATGTTAACTTCAGGAGCGTTGTTGATAGAAGCAGCTTTCTTGAAGTAGCTTTCAGCTTTGTCAATGTTACCTGCCTGGTAAGCCAACTTACCTAAGTTGTTATAAGCACGGTAATCGTTCGGATAAATCTGAGTAGCTTTCATGAAGATAGCTTCTTGCTTAGCAGGGTCGTTAGTCAGTGTAGTTGCATACAGCAATTCTTCGATATTCAGTTGCTTAGCATCAGAGTTAGCCAGGTTAGCGATTTCTTCGTCAGACTTACCAATGATTTCATAGTTCAAAGTCAAACGAGAACGACGCAATTGCGGCAAAATATCGTCAGCCAAATTCTTGTAAACAGAAGAGATGTTTTTGATTTCCTGTTCTCTTTGTTCAGGGTCAGAGTACATAGACAGAACGCGAAGAATCAATTCCTTGTCCTGGATATTGGATTTAGATACCAGTTCCTGGAAACCTTCCCAGTCCTGAGCAGTGTATTTAGTATCGATAGCTGCATCTACTTTTGCTTTCTTCAGGTTTTGGTTGACAACCTTTGCAGTGTTGTCCTGACGGTTTTCGGCCAACTTAGTGTTCAGACCTACACCACCATCGGGAGATGCATAAGCAGAAACTTCGATGTTGCTGATCTTCTTGTTTACAGCAGCGTCTATATTCTTCACTTCTTCGTTGAATTCTTTAGCAGTCTTCAATTCGCCGGAACGAATGTTAGCTTGCTGAATCAAGAACATGATGTTAGCGTCATGTTTCTCTTTGATGATACGTTGGAAAGCATCGTCACCATTAGCGGGATTAGCGCTACCCAGTGTTTGCTCAACCAATTCGGAAGTAGAAATCACACCATCAGCTACTTTTACAGCAGGAATAGTTATGGTTTTCTTGCCGATTGTGGCTTTGAATTCCAGATACAACTCTGACTTAGCCATTTCGGGAACATAGTCGAAAGAAGTTTTCATGGTGTAGTTACCACCCATCTTGTAAGAGATGGTCTGGTCGTTACCTTCTACTTTTTCTCCCTGGAACAAAGCAGACTGTCCTTTAGCTTCTCCACCGTTCCATTTCAGAACCGGAGTTACTTCTACTACAGCTTTCTTGTTGAAATACTTTTCGGGGAACTTTCCGTTAATAGTGGCAGGAACTTTGCCACCAATAGCTTCAAGGACCTGAGGAGTTACGGTGAAGTAATCAGATGACAATTCACCCATTTTGCTGCTACATGATGAAAGAGCAACAACCAGTGCCATTAACAAAGGCAGATACAATTTCTTAGTCATTCTTAGGTATAAATTAATTGTTTGTAATTGAAATTAGTCTATTGGTTTCTCTCAGT
>CAMTFK010000218.1 GCA_947071285.1 uncultured Bacteroides sp.
TTCCCGGATTCTATGACGATGTGGAAGAAGTTCCGCAAGCCGAACGGGAAATGATTGCGCATATTCCTTTTGACGAAAAGAAATACAAAGAAGCAATCGGCGTAAAAGAGCTTTTCGGAGAAAAAGGATACAGCACATTGGAACGTAACAGCTGTCGTCCGTCTTTTGACGTATGTGGCATTTGGGGCGGATATACGGGAGAAGGTTCTAAAACCGTACTTCCTTCAAAGGCGTATGCCAAAGTTTCCTGCCGGTTGGTTCCGCATCAGGATCATCATAAGATTTCGCAGATGTTTGCAGAGTATATTTCAAGCATTGCTCCGGAAACTGTTCAGGTGAAAGTGACTCCAATGCATGGAGGACAAGGATACGTATGCCCGATTTCGCTTTCTGCTTATCAGGCTGCCGAAAAAGGCTTTGAAATTGCTTTCGGAAAGAAACCGCTGGCAGTACGCCGTGGTGGTAGTATTCCTATCATTTCTACTTTTGAACAAGTATTGGGAATCAAAACTGTATTGATGGGATTCGGTTTGGAATCAGACGCCATCCATTCACCAAACGAAAACTTTTCACTGGATATTTTCCGTAAAGGGATAGAGGCAGTCATTGAATTTCATCAGGAATACGCCAGACGATAAAGCGGACAGACAAAAAGTCTAATTATAAACGGTATATAAAAAAGAGCGATGGACAAGTGTTTGATTACAAACCCGTCCACCGCTCTTTTTATATATTTACAGATACCAACAAATTACATGACCGGAGTCTGGAAAAGGAAAGTGAATGATTGACTGTCTTTCAAATCTTTCACTGCATCACCTGCATAAATCTCTCCCTTTGTCAGAGACAATTTCTTAATCCCTGCTTTCGGACTAAAATCTATTTTCTTCAAGTCCAGCCAAAACATATTCGGTGTCAAAGTAGATTCGAAATAATACACTTTATTCTTCTGATCGGAAACGGAACGCCAACGGGTAGAAGAAATATAAGGCTTCTCCGGCGTGTTAATACCAAATGGTACAGAAACATTACGCATCACACTCAATACACTGGGAACTGCAATTTTTGCATCAGCAGTTTGCGGAATGGCATGAATGTAGAAAGAAGCCCTGACAAAGCGGTCACTCGCACGATTTGTTCCCGGTAGCATCTGTAAGCCACCAATTTCTTTCCAATAATCATTAATAGCCAATTGATAGTCATATCGGGGAGAATTTGTCATCACCCGGTATTCTTTCCCTTCGTGAATACTCAATTTTCCATCCAGATATTCCAGTACAGCCGTATTCCCAGTTTCATCGGTTATAGCCAGATGCAAGGTAGATTCCGGCCCTCCATTCGGCATACGGGGAGCATCAATTCGGAAAGTCTCTTTTTTCAGTTCATCCACGGCTTCGCGTACCGTAGCAAAGTTATCGAGTACGTACTGTGTCCAAATACTGATTCCCATTGCCGGACGGGTATCACCGGGAAGAGAGTAAATGGATTCCGGTAAGAAAAGCAGACTCGCCACCAATCCTTTCTCGTTCATTCCATCGCAAGTACCAATATCATATCCTGTGGCAATCACACTTCCGTATTTGGCAGTCCAGTTCACCGTTTTATCCTTGTTATGTCCCGCACGCTGAATACCACGTGGAAACACATAGATATTCGTCATGATATCTTCTTTCCAGTCCATGGTACGCCCCGTTATCACCATCTGATCAGGACCTATGTATACTGCACGCGTACATGCTTCCACAGGCTGTATACTCCCCAAAGAGACGGCAGCCAACACCAATGCAACTCCTACTAATCTTTTCTTCATATTCTTTCTATTTAAATAATTGATACTCTCATTTTATAAATAACAAATATGCCACGATTATTGCCTACAAGAAAGATGATTTTAATGAAAAAAAAGAATTTATTCAGTGAATGAGGAAGTTTTTGGTTTTCGACGCATGATAGTTATCATCGCAGAACTCATTTCTAGCGATAGATATTAAATAAATAAAAAGGATATGCATAAAGTATTACGCGGAGGCAGTTATTACACCTTCGAGAAATACTGTAAAGTCACCAGCCGTTATGGAGTGACCCCACAACGGTGGGATATTGATTACGGGTTGCGGTTAGTAGTGTCTCTCTAACTTATGTATAAATGTTAAGTCGGCTTATTAATCGGCCAATCTATAAAGCTCATATCCTCCCAATGCCAGTATGTAGGGCAGATTATAAATTACATCAGCATCCTTCTCTACCTCCTCGGGATACTTTTGTAGTAATTCGCTGAAAGGCATAATAAGAGGATGTTGCAAAAATACCTTATCCTTCACCTTAGCACGTCTCCAGCCGGCCACCGTACGCTCGGCATTCCATCGGTACTTCTCCATGCGTACTAACAGATACAAAACTTGAGCTGGCAGATCTTCATTGAACATAGATTCGGATATGTGTGCCGGTGAGTGGTCACTCCGTCTGATGCCGTAGCCCAGTGTGCGACAAAATACACTATAGGCATCCAGCTGATAGCGATTAGCCCAACGTAGTGGTTCGCTTAGTTTATTCCACAAATACTGCGCCTGGTGGTTCATCAAAATAAAGTCGGCAGAATGGTTACCATAGGATTCATACATCTTCTTCAATACCTCTTTTTGTTTGAGGCTTTCATCAGCATAACAACAATCGTATAAGTAGTTCACATACAAAGCCAGTTTATCTTGCAAGATGTTTTTCTTTATTCCCCTGTCTACCATACCAAACACCTTGACATAGCGATAGCGTCCCTTCTCGTCGTCCACCATCGACGACAAATCATTATTAAACTCCTGACGGATTAGCACACGACACTGATACTGATAAACTTCATGTGGTAAGTTGAGTCCTAATGAAAGACTCAAATCAGGATCATGCACACAAATGGCCACTGTAAGCATACAATGCTTATTTTGTGCCCACTGCTGCAGGCGGGTACGCATAGCAGTACTGCAAATATCATCATGGCAATATTCCACCTCAATATCATCTATTTGGCTCTCTATATAGGGGAATTGAGCTTTGAAATAGTCTTTCTGTGCCTCCATCTCGCGATCCACTAAAGTGATACGGGTACGTATACGTTCATCTGCAGGCAGACGGTCATCATAATTGGCATAATGGCAGATACGCAATGCTTCGAGTAGCAACGAACGTCCCACTCGGTTGAATCCCACGATAACCAGATGCACATAGTCTTGACTGGTAGCACTCCAACTTCCATCAGGTTGTTGTGTAATGCTTATGGGGCGATAATCCAGCGGATCATAACGCCTTTCACAATCAGCTCCATAAAGGCTCCATAGCTGCCGGGCCAAGTTTTCATGGAGATTAAAGGGCCGAAAGAAAATATTAGGCTTGCCTTCTATACAAAAGACTTCGGGCGGCAGATTCATTTTCTGTATGTTAGAATACGAAGGGATGCTATCAAACTGTACATACACAGGCATCATCTTACCATCATAACATTTACCACGCAGAGTACTTACCAAGTGCACAATAGCTATATTTTTAGCATCGCGCCCGTAACGTTCTTCATCACCCAGCACATATACTTCAATAGCACTCTCTATGTTCAACCGCTGAAGTTCTTCGATCGACTCAATGTTGCCAAAGTAAACAAGCACTTGTCGCTCAACTTCAACAGGCAGGGCCGACTGTATACGATGCCGCACCGTTGCCGACTCCATACCGCTCATCAGCAAAATACGTGCCGAAGGACATTCGTCATACAGTTCACGTATCATATTGATAGACAATTCGTTGAATCCGATCAGTACATAATGATTTTTTATATTACGGTAGGTCATTCGCCCCGCGTATACCACTCCCACACGCCGCTCTATAATATTAGAGATAGTAGAGATGAGCACACCGCCCAGTAAAACGGATCCCGAAATGCTGATAAGCCCCACTAATATCCTGTTAGGCCAGGCAGTCTCTTCTATTTGGTTACCGGGATCGACAAAGTTGTTGTACACTGCCCAGAGCCTTTCTCCCCATTCCTCGTGTCCATGCAATTGGATGGAAAAGAGCATCGCGATAATAAAAAAGATAGCCAGCGCCGTAGCAATGGTAACGAGTAGCAAGGTGAGCTGTGACTTGATACCGCCCGAAATGGTGCGATCTATATACTCTTGCGAGAATATCTTCTTGTAGTAGTTTGCAAAACGGTTCATAGTAGTCCATATAGATTTATGTACAAATATAGTGTATTTTTCTATAAATCAAGTAGTTTTCCACTAAACTATTTCAGCCATACACTTTACCTTGTTACTGTGCGGAAAATTAGAAATTCTTCCGGAAAGTACATCCATTTCTCCATTCCGAACACCCGTAAGCAGTCTTCCCTTTAATGATGGTTCCTTTACCACAAAGTGGACAGGGTTGACCTACAAACGCATCTACCTCACCTGCCGCAGAAGGAGTTGAAGCTGCCATGGCCACCGGAGCAGGAGAACCGGGCGAATCAGTCTTCACTTCATTCGTCGTTTTTTCCGCTTTTGGTTTCTTTTCTTTCGGTGTACTCGGTTTTCGTTCACGCTTTTTAGGTTCTTTCTTCTCTTTCTCTTCGGCTTTTGCAGCAACTGCGTCCTGAATAGTTATGCGTCGATTCGTATTATCAGAAAGTACACTCATTACGATCTCTGAAACCATCTGCTTTAGTTCTTCGAGGAACTGGCGGGCATCGTATGTTTTCTTTTCAATCTCACGCAACTTCTTTTCCCAAATACCTGTCAATTCTGCCGATTTCAATAATTCTTCGTGAATAAGCTGCACCAACTCCACTCCTGTCGGGGTGGCAATCAGGTTCTTTCTTTCCTTACGGATATAATTTCGCTTGAACAACGTCTCAATGATTGCAGCACGGGTAGACGGACGACCGATACCATTCTCTTTCAAAGCATCGCGAAGTTCATCATTGTCCACCAGTTTTCCGGCTGTTTCCATTGCACGAAGCAAGGTTGCTTCAGTATAAGGTCTGGGCGGCTGTGTCCATTTTTCATTCAGGTCCGGAATATGAGGACCACTTTCACCCTTCACAAAAGCAGGAAGTACATTTTCATCCTCTTCCTCTTTTTCTTCAGTAGGGTCTTTTACTTCCTTGGCAAACACGACACGCCATCCCGGTTCCAGAATTTGTTTTCCGGTTACCCGAAACTCTATCTTATCCACTTCTCCCATTACGGTGGTAGTAGAAATTTTACAGTCCGGATAGAACACGGCTATAAAACGACGGGCTATCAAGTCGTAGACACGACGTTCCATATCCGTCAAGTTTTGAGCATAGACTCCGGTTGGGATAATGGCATGGTGATCCGTCACTTTCGAGTTGTCAAATACCTTTTTTGATTTAAGAAGTGTAGTGCCAGCTAACGGAGCTGTCAAGACTTCGTAATCACGGAGTCCTTTCAGGATAGCAGGACATTTCGGATAAATATCATCGCTCAAGAAAGTGGTATCCACACGCGGATAGGTAGCCACTTTCTTCTCATAAAGAGACTGGATCAGTTTCAGTGTTTCATCGGCTGAATAAGCGAATTTCTTGTTACATTCTACCTGAAGGGAAGTCAAATCGAACAAACGTGGAGCGTATTCCTTCCCGTCTTTCTTGCCGACATTGGTGACTACAAAAGGTAGGTCTTTAATACGTTCTACCAATGCTTCGCCTTCTTCCCGGTTGGCAATAGGGTCGATGCCCGGGTTATCTATTTTCTTTTTTCCGCCGTTCTTTTCCTCTTCCGCGGCAATTTCTTCATCACTTTTGCGAATGAGTGCAGAGAAAGTGGTATTACGATAGTTTGTTTTCAGTTCCCAATATTGTTTAGGTTCAAAATTGGCTATCTCCAATTGACGGTTGACAATCAATGCCAGCGTCGGTGTCTGTACACGACCGATAGAGAGCACCTGTTTGTTTTGACCGTATTTAAGGGTATAAAGACGGGTAGCGTTCATTCCCAACAGCCAATCACCCATCGCACGGGAAAGACCGGCTTCGTAAAGTGATTGAAATTCAGCTTGGTCTTTCAGTTTCGAGAATCCTTCACGAATAGCTTCTTCCGTCAACGAAGAAATCCACAGGCGCTTCACCGGACAGCGTGCGCCAGCTTTTTGCATCACCCAGCGCTGAATCAATTCTCCCTCCTGCCCGGCATCACCGCAATTGATGATTTCATCCGCATTCTGCATCAGCCACTCTATCACATGAAACTGCTTCTCAATACCCGGATCATGCCCAATCAGCTTGATACCGAAACGTGGCGGAATCATCGGCAGACTGCTCAAGCTCCATGATTTCCAGTTAGGGGTGTATTCATGTGGCTCCTTCAGGGTACAAAGATGCCCGAATGTCCAGGTCACCTGGTATCCGTTTCCTTCTATATATCCTTCTTTTCTGGTATGAGCGCCGAGTACTTCGGCTATATCACGTGCTACAGACGGCTTTTCGGCTATGCAAACTATCATTTTTTCTCTTCTTGTTTTTAAACTATCAATTTGCAAAGTTACACGAATATTTGTCTAAAAGAACAATATCCCACAAAATATGTTACCTTTGCAAGAGTAGAATTCTTATAACAAAGAACAAGTATGATTGATTTAAACCGCAAATTGCCCATCGGAATACAAACTTTCGAGAAAATCCGCAAAGGAAATTATCTGTATGTAGATAAAACCGCCCTTGTCGGAAAAATGGTGTCCACAAGCATCCCCTATTTCCTTAGCCGTCCCCGACGTTTCGGAAAAAGCCTGCTGATTTCCACTTTCGAGGCTTACTTTCTGGGACGCAAGGACTTATTCGAAGGACTAGCCATCTCACAAATGGAAGTTGACTGGCAAGTCTATCCGGTTTTTCATATTGACTTGAATGCACGCAAGTATGATTCTCCGGCAGATCTGATAGCGATGCTCAACCAACATCTGGAAAAATGGGAAGCAATCTACGGAACCGAAAAGCAAGATCGACAACCGGAAGAACGATTCGCCTATATTATAGAACGCGCATGTGTGCAAACCGGAAAGCAAGTAGTCGTATTAGTAGACGAATATGACAAACCTCTTTTGCAAGCTCTGGATAATCTGCCCTTGTTTGAAGAATACCGCAAAATGCTAAAAGCATTCTATGGAGTATTGAAAAGTGCTGACCGCTATCTGCGTTTCGTATTTCTGACAGGTGTTACCAAATTCTCACAAGTCAGTGTATTCAGTGATTTGAATCAACTGAATGATATCAGCATGAAACCGCCTTATGCCACCATTTGCGGCATCACCAAGCAGGAACTGATAGATACATTCACTCCGGAATTGAATAAACTGGCCTCATACAACCGGATGACACCGGAAGATACAATCCATAAGATGACCTCACTTTACGACGGGTATCATTTCTGTGAATATGCAGAAGGCATGTTCAATCCGTTCAGTGTATTAAATGTGTTCGATGGATATAAATTTGAGAATTACTGGTTTCAGACAGGCACTCCTACTTTCCTTGTCAAGATGCTGATGGATAGCAACTATGACCTGCGAACGCTCATTGACGGAGTGGAAGCAAACGCAGCGTCATTCAACGAGTACCGGGCAGAAAGCAGGAATCCTATTCCGCTGATTTATCAAAGCGGGTATCTGACGATTAAAGAATACGAC
>CAMTFK010000219.1 GCA_947071285.1 uncultured Bacteroides sp.
TACAATTTACTGTCTCCCTTATTACTCCGATATTTGCATACTGAGATTTTAGGCTATTTTCGGTTCGTTCCGGGCTGGAACACGGATTTGGCTGATGAAATGATTTTAAAATAAAAATGAGAATTAGATGAAGAAAATATTAGTATGCATACTATTCATATTGGGATTATTTCCAGCCGAGAGTAAGGCTCAGAAGATTGCTGTAAAAAGCAATCTTCTTTACGATGCCACTACTACCATGAATCTTGGTTTGGAAGTAGCCTTGACACGTAAGTGGACATTGGATATTCCGGTGAATTATAATCCATGGAAGTTTGATGAGACTCGCTTGAAGCACTGGGGCATACAACCGGAGCTTCGTTACTGGTTCTGCGAAAGTTTCAACCGTACGTTCATTGGGGTGCATGCTCACTACGCCGACTTCAATGTGGGTGGGTTGCCCGATTGGCCGCTTATCAGCGAAAATATGCAGAATATGCGCTATCAGGGACATCTGTACGGAGGCGGCATCTCGATAGGGCACTCATGGATTTTGAAGAAGCGCTGGAGTATTGAGGCTTCCCTTGGGTTGGGGTATGCACGCATCATATATGAAAAGTATCCCTGTGCAACGTGTGGCACTAAACAGAAAGATACCAGTAAGAACTATGTGGGACCTACAAAAGCGAGTGTATCACTTATTTACGTAATTAAATAGAAATGAGAATGATGAAAAGAAATATGTCATTTATCGTGTTGGTGCTGGTTGTCTTGTGCCTGAATACGAACAGAGCCATAGCCCAGGATCGTTCTTATGAAGGAACCATCACCATAGTACCTGTGCGGTTGGAGCAACTGGGAGAAACTGTTCATATAGATTTTGATATCCTGATGAAAGATGTGAAGGTGAAATCGGCGCATGGGGTAGACCTTATCCCGCAGTTAGTTTCTCCTACCACTACTTACGAGCTTCCACGGGTTTCCATCAAAGGGAAAAACGAGTATCTGGTTCATGAACGCAGACTGGCAGTGATGAGTGCTAAAGCGAAGAAAAACTATAAGGCACCTTATCTGATAGAGAAAAATCAGAAGAAGAAAAGTGGCGTTATCCGCTACAGATATACATTGCCTTACGAGCCTTGGATGGCGGATGCCGGGCTGAATGTGCAGCGTGACGAGTGTGGTTGTGGTGAAAGTGCGCTGATGAATGTGGAGCATACCTTTGATAAGGTTACGCTCGAACGTATGCTGGTGCCGTATGTGGTGACTCCTCATCTTTCGTATGTGGAGCCTAAAGTAGAGGAAATAAAGAGTCGTGATATACAGGCGGAATGTTTTCTGGACTTTGAGGTGAACAAGGTGGATATTCGCCCTGAATACATGAGCAATCCCCAGGAATTAGCAAAAATCCGTGCGATGATTGATGACCTGAAGTCTGATGCCAATGTGAACGTGAAGCGTCTGGATATCATAGGTTATGCTTCCCCTGAAGGAACGCTGGCTGCAAACAAACGTTTGTCCGAAGGTCGTGCTATGGCATTGCGCAACTATCTGGCTGCCCGGTATGATTTCCCGCGCAATCAATACTATATCATATTCGGTGGTGAAAACTGGGACGGATTGGTGAAGGCGCTCGATACGTTTGAGATGGAATACAAGGCGGAAGTGCTGGATATCATCACAAATATTCCTATTGAAAAAGGGAGAGAAACGAAGTTGATGCAGCTTCGCGGTGGCGCACCTTACCGACTTATGTTGAAGGAAATATTTCCAAGCCTGCGTGTAGCTATCTGTAAGGTGAGCTATGATGTCAGAAACTTCAATCTGGAAGAGGCGAAGGAAGTGATAAAGAAACGCCCTCAGAACCTGAGTTTGAATGAGATGTTCATGGTGGCTAACACTTACCCGAAGGGTTCACAGGAGTTTATTGATGTTTTTGAAACAGCAGTCCGTCTTTATCCGGAAAGTGAAGTTGCTGCTATGAATGCAGCTACCGCAGCCCTTTCACGCAATGATCTGGTTTCTGCGGAACGCTATCTGGAAAGGGTGAAGTCGGATGACTGTCTACCTGAATATAACAATGCAATGGGAGTATTATCATTAATGAAAGGAGAGTATGAATTATCGGAGAAGTATTTGAAGGCTGCGGCGCAGTCAGGGCTGGATGCAGCTAAGGAAAATTTGGAAGAATTAGCAAAGAAGAAGGCTAATGCTGCCGAGATTGAGAAGAAGAATAAATAAAATCAGTAATGAATAAAACAGCACTAATAGTGCTGTAACAAAGAGAATAAATATATCTATTAATTTCTAATAAAATGTTTGTATTATGCTAAAGATTAAATCAATTTTAGTATCGTTGCTGGCCATTGCGGCATTAGCAAGTTGTTCAAATGACCTCGATGATGATTCTGATGGCGGGGTGACAAAAGGTTATGATGTGGCTTATGTGTCAATCAGTCTGACTAATCCTAAAACTCCGGGAACACGCGCCTCTGGCGAGCAACCGTCTTTGCCAGAAGAAAGTGCAATTAAAGAACTGTATGTGATTACGTTCAACTCAAGTAAGGAAGTAGTCAAAGATGCAGATGCACTTAAGTACGCTACAGTGCTGGGAACAAGTGAATTTGGGACAAACTCTGGAATTACTACTCCGAACACTCCGGTTAAGGTAAGTACGGATACCCAGTATTTACTTGTGGTTGCCAATCCGGGAGCTGGGCTGCAGGCACGTTTGGATGGCATTACGGATGGCGCAACGTTTAATGATATCAACGCTCTGATAACAGTGGCTACAAAGAGCGATGAAGCTAATAATTCTTATCTTGTAGAGGAGGTTGTGCATGCCAATGGTTGCGCAATGATTAATGCCGGTTTCTATGATGATAGTGATGGAGATCCTAGTAATCATGCATGGAAAGCTGACTGTCTACTCGATGTATCGGCTAACATCTTTAAGGCCAGTGACTATAAAACCGAACAAGAAGCCTTAAATGCGGCAAAAAGTAAACCGGCTCAACTGGATATAGAACGTCTTGCATCTAAAATGGAGGTTATGGTTGCTGTGACGGAGGTTGGACCTTTTGAAGACCCCTCTGGTAATTCTCTTGGCCAGTTTGTGTTCGAAAACTGGACTATCGATTATTACAACTCTTTGTTATTTCCTTTTGCACAGAAGACAAAGACAAGGTCATCTCACACTACCGGGTTCTACAAGAGTAACTTCTACACGGTTGATCCGAACTTTACAAAAACCAGTGGTACCGAATACCTGACAGGTATTGTAAAGAATGTACTTGATGCAGATCGTGAACCTAAAGTAGATTGGGTTAGTAAAAGTACGGCTGCGGGTGAGAATTACAGATATTGTATCGAAAACACAATGGCTAAAGACTATCAGAAATTTGGTGCAGCCACGCGTTTGGTAATTAAAGGTCAGTATGCACCTTGGAAGGATGATGCTGATTTTACTTTAGGTGATGACTGGTATCGCCTTTCCAATGGTACTAACTCTATAAACTTTAAGAACTTTACTAAATTGAAGGATGCTTACACACCTGCTGCTGCCAAAAATGAAGATGATAGAACCGCTTTGGAGAAACTCCTGGTGAATGCATGCGATAAGTTCTATACACAGGTAAAAACAGCACTTGGCAGTAATGATCCGGGTAGCTTTGCAACTCTTACTCAAGACATTCTTGACAATATTAGTGCAAACGGTGGTGAATTGACTAAAGAAGATGGCTGTATCTACTGGTACCAGAATAGTCTCAACTATTACTACTATGAGATTCGTCATGATAATGCAGCTAACGATCATATGGAGTATGGAAAATATGGTATAGTGCGTAATAACTACTACACGTTGACCTTGACGAAAGTAAATGGAAACGGTACACCGTGGTATCCTGGTGATGGTCCTGAAGATCCGAAGGAGGAAGAAGACATCGACAAGCTGGGAGCTTACCTCCACTTCGAGATTAAAGTTGCTCCGTGGGTATACTGGCAAACCAATTTTGAAATTTAATATACTTTTATATAAAAAGAACAGGGCAGTGCGGACTGCCTGCCCTGTCTTTTTCTTTATAGAACATTTTGTGCGGCACTGGCCGCTGATAAGAGTAAAAACGAGCCGGTGACAGGCTCCCCAAAAACAGCACTGACTCCCCTTGCGCACTCTAAATAGCATGAGTAGAGAAGCGCCCCTAAAAGTGAAAGTAACCGGAGGTCACTAAACATGCCCTCTGACAATATAAACGGCAGTTAAACAATGCTGCCCCCTAAAAAGAAAAAAGATATGTTCGGAAAAACTAAGCTGTTCCTTATCGTCGCCTCGATGCTGTGTATAGCCTCGTGTGATACTATACGCGAAGACTTGCCCCGGTGTGAACTTTGGCTGGAATTTACATTCGACTATAATATGGAATATGCGGACGCGTTCAACCCGCAGGTCAAATCGGTGGATGTATTCGTGTTCGGCAGCGATGACAAACTGCTCTTTTCCAAAAGAGCCGAGGCTACCGCACTGATTGGCGGCAACCGGATGTCGCTGACCAATGAACTCGATTTCGGAAACTACAAGGTGCTGACCGTTGGCAGTTTGTCTGACAACTTTCAGGCTTTGGACAATGCAGGCCGTGAACTGGTTCCGGGAACAACAACCCTTCAGCAGCTCACTGTAGCCTTGAAGCGTGCATCGGATGTTGTAGACTTCGAGTTTCAACATCTCTACTTCAGCGAAGTGGTGAAGGTGGACCATTTGCCCTCCAATACCGACCACAAGGTTTACCCGGTAAACCTTATACGCAATACTAATCGGTTTAATATCGCCTTGATGAAGTATGGTGAAAGCAAAAAAAACGGAACGCAATATACATTTGAAATTCAGGCACCGGAAAGTGCAACCTACTCTTGGGAGAACGAACCTACACACCAAGGGCCGGTTCATTACGTGCCTCACTATACAGCTCAGGGAGAAACCTCCGACGTGTTTGTATCCGCACGCCTCAACACCATGCGTCTGTTCAACAGAGACGGATGGGATTACCAGTTCATTATAAAGAATGCGGATACCGGAGCCAAAATATGGAGTTACGACCTAATGAAGTTGCTGAGCATTGCCCGGCCTACTTCCCGCCATGACGGAACAGAACTTCCTTTTCAGGAATACCTTGACCGCCAGAGCGAATGGAACCTGATATTCACTGTCACCGAGAAGCCCGGAGGAGGAGAATTTATCCAAATCGGACTTGTTGTAGGCACTTGGATTTACTGGCTTCATGGGATTGAAATTTAAGAATGAGAAAAAGACTATTACATATTATTTGTCTGGCATCCACAATCCTTTTGTTCTCATGCAGCAGAGATGCGACTGACGAGTTGCCTGCCCTTACCCGGGCGCAACTTAGCATCAATCTGGTGAACAATGGGGAGGTGGATCAGCAGGAGGAGATAAACTCCATGCGGTTTATCGTATTCGGCAGCACGCCCAGTGGCGTGAGGCTGGATGTGAATAAACACATCCTGTTGAGTACTCCGGGAACAGCTACCGATATAGATGCGCAGCTTCTCGAAGTGACTTCCAGCAATGATATTTTAGTCGTAGTAATTGCCAACGAACCACAGAGTCTCACGAGTAAACTCGACGGTATTGCCAGTTTTTGGACGTTGCAAGATATGCTCTATGATATCTCTGATATATTGAATAGTGACGGGCAGATCATTTCTACGACCGGCATGCCTATGACAGGAGTGATTCGGGATATTTCTATAGCACCTGATGAAACTCAAAAAGTAGAAATGGTTATTGAACGTGCCGTGGCCCGGGTAGATATCTTTCTCGAAGCCATAGATGGCGGAGCGATGACCGGATATACTGCCGGTAGCACCACTGTCACTTTGCACAACTTCACCCATGGCAGCTATTTTGTGATGGGAAACGAGGCAAATGGTACGCGCGATAATACTGACCCTTCTAAAAATTACGGAAAAGTGAAGGGCAACGCATCGGATAGCGACTTATCAACAGAAACCTGGACAGCGTCAACCTCGGAGATGTGGGCGTATTCGTCTGCCGCAGGGGCTAAGAACCGGAAACTGCTCAGTTCGTTCTATGTTGCCGAGCGTACGTTCAGGTCGGATTATTCCGACCGACTGGCCGTCAGCATGGCCAATGTCCTGAAAGGACCTCCGGATGTCACCGGAGTAACTGAGAAGGTGATAGAGACAATAACAAAGGTTGATGACAAAGGTACCCCGGTGGCACAGCCTTTTACGGAGATACGGAGGAATAACGTATATCAGATAACGGCCCGGGTAGGGAAAATCGGTATCCAGATACTGACGATAACGGTGGAAGACTGGGGTGAAGTAAAAAACATCGAATTGAATATGGATTTGTAATACATTTCCCCGGATGTTTTGTTTATATCAGAAAAGAGTTTAAGATGATGAAGTTTAGAAATAGTATCAAGATGATTGTAATGGCGGCTCTCCTTCCGTTCGCCCTCTTCTCGTGTGTCGGAGAAGAGATGATGCCGTGCGGAGAGTTGATCATTGTGCAACGTATCGGAGAAGGTGGAAACGCCGGAACCCGTGCTACGGTTATCTCTTCGAATACTGATCTGAAAGGGGAGACTTTCGGCTTTTTTGCTTCCCTGACGCCTGCCTCATCTGCTCCGGAACAATACTTCAATGCAAGCGCCGGAGTAAACCCCGACCTCACGGCAACCATATCGCCCGAGCAATATTGGCCGGCGTTGCTGGGTGCCAGCATGAAGTTCTTTTCATGGTATCCGTATAGCGGTGCCGATGCGCCCACTGCAAACTTCTCTAACCCCGCACAAATGGTGCTGAGTTATACGGCAAATGCCGACGCAACCAATCATGTGGATGTGCTGGGTGCTATCTCGGAGCCTACATGGGGTACAGGTGTGAGCATACATTTCTACCACACACTGACCAAGGTTACCTTCACGTTTAAAAAGGTAGACCCGGTGCCCGATGTGGTAACCATCGAAAAGATAGAGTTCCAAAATGTAGGGAAAAGCGGGAAGCTTACTATTCCCAAGATACCGACTGCCACTACCGAACATAACAAGCCTGATTTCGTGTGGAGCGACGTCACGACGGGAAACATTGCTTCTACTCCCACCGACAATAAGACGGTGACCGAGGATGCCACCTTGATTGGTGATATATTCCTCATGTTGCCAACCGATAACTTCTCTGCAACAGCCAAGATTGTTGTCACCACCAACTTTGGTGACTATGAGTTCCTGCTCAGTGAGATTGTCACTAAAAATCCGCATACTTGGGAATCAGGGGAATATATCAACTATAACCTCACGATATCGAACGATAGCTATCAGTTGTCAGCCACTCCGCTTGAGTGGGACGAGAGCCCGGTAAATGTGATTTTCGACAAGCAGTATTATCTCAAATTGTCGCAGACCAAGGTGCAGACAGCCGACAAGCCAGCCACCGTTGATATAGAAGTGAAAACGAACTACGACGCGATTCCGAATACAGGCTATCTGCCGGGTGCACATTTAGACACGAATGGCATGAGAAAGTGGGCAACGGTCAATATGACGCAGACATCCTTTTCGGAAGGTGTGTACACTTAT
>CAMTFK010000220.1 GCA_947071285.1 uncultured Bacteroides sp.
CACTATCCTCTTCGTCGGCAGCGTCAGATGTGTATAAGAGACAGGTATTAACTATAATAACAAAAAGCTTAGGAAATCTATCTCCTTTACTTGATAGGGCAGGGAAAAATATTACTAATTCCATTTCTGAAAAAGGAAAAGTATATATTAATGGAGTTTCGCAAGGATTTTTCATTCGTGGTGAAAATTTAGAAAATCCAATGATATTATACTTACACGGAGGTGTACCGGAATTACCTTTTATTCTCCCACGCGAGAGTGGGGAAAGATTAGAAAAGTATTTTACTGTGTGTTATTGGGAGCAGCGATATGCAGGGATGTCGTACAAGCAATCAATCAATTCATCCGGTTTGACTCTCGAACAGATGGTTGATGATACTCACAAAATGACAAAATATCTCCAACAACGTTTTGGAAAAAACAAAATATACTTGCTGGCTCATTCGTGGGGAACTTATCTCGGGGTTAAGACCATAGAAAAGTATCCGGATGAATATACTGCATACATCGCTATAAGTCAAATAACAAATCAATTAGAGTCGGAGCGTCTGGCTTATGAGTATTTACGTCAACATGCATCTGCAATTGGAGATGCTAAATCAGAAAAAGAACTGAAAAAGTTTGACCGTGATGCGGAGAACTTCCCATGCTATGACTATCTGACTTCAATACGATCTGAACTTTTAGAAAAATACGGAGTTGGGACACTACGAGAAAAGTCTTCAATATCAAAGTTAGTAAATGATGTTTTTAAGTTTAAAGGATATACTATTTCAGAGAAGGTCAACTTTGGACGTGGTTCTAAATTTCACACAAAACATCTCTTTCCTTATTTATTTGCTGATAATCTTTTTGAATCATCAATATCTTTTACCCTACCTGTGTATTTCTTGCATGGAAAGTTTGACCAAACGGTATCATATGTATTAGCCCAAAAGTATTTTGAAATAGTCAATGCTCCACACAAAGAGTTTATTTCATTTGAGAACTCGGCACACTCTCCAAACATAGATGAAACAGAAAAATATTTATTCGTAATGCTAAAAATATTAGAGCAAACGAAATCGTGAGAGTGATCTCGAATTATGGAGTACTCTTATGTAACTATCATTGCCTTTGTCATACATTGGCAAGTAGTTGCTCGAAAGAATGGAATTGGTATTCTTTTTCCTTGTGCAGTCTGAAATCTTCGGCAGATAACACCTGTAATCGTGGTAAACTACTTGTTTCTGCCACAGAATCAGAACAACAAGCATATCCGTGACGGTTTAGTGCATTTGTTGTCCAATGCAATAATACCTCATCACTTGCTTCTACAATGATATTGCGATGGCTGTCTACTTTCGGATAATATACCCCATGTGCATAATCAAACCGGATATCATTACGCGAGAATAAACCATCCATCCGGTGACTCAGGATCATATCTTCCGTTACTCCGCATTGCAATCCGTTCTCTTTAGAAAGTAACCACAACTTATCTGCCAGCACTAATGCCTGTTCTATGTCATGAGTGGAAAGTAAAATCGCTTTATTCTGTTCTACAGCTAGACGGTGTAGTAAAGTCATAATCTCAATGCGGCTCACTACATCCAGAAAAGCGGTAGGCTCATCCAGCAGGATAAGCGGACATTCCTGTACCAGTGCTTTGGCAATCATTACTTTCTGCCGTTCTCCATCCGATAATTCTGCGGTGTAGCTTTGGGCTTTATGACTGATATTTACGGCTACGAGCGCTTCTTCAATGATGGCATGGTCTGATTTATTCAATCTGCCGAAGAATCCGGTATGAGGTTGGCGTCCCAAGGCTACCAATTCATATACTGTCAGTCCGCCGGCCTGTGTTTTGTCTGTCAGCACTACGCCGATGGTGCGCGAACGTTCTTTCTCCGAATAAGCGGACAGCGGCTTGCCTTCTACAAGCAATTCACCAGATAAAGCTGGTTGTGAGGCGGCTAAAGTGCGGAGCAGGGTAGATTTGCCAGTTCCATTGGCCCCCAGCAGACAAGTCAATTCTCCGGGATAGAGCTGGAAGGAAAGATGTTCATGCACCCGTTTCTCTTGCTTTCCCTGGCGGTAGCCGATACATAAATTATTTGCAGTGATAACAGCTTTCTCCATCAGTTGAAATATTGTATTTTACGTTGGTTTACGATTACATATATGATGACAGGTGCACCCAGCACAGGAGTTACTGCATTCAGCGGAATGATGCCTGCTTCACCCGGCAAAATACAAATAAGGTTGCAGAGCAGGGCGATGGCTGCACCTGTCAGCAAAGTAATGGGGAGCAGAGAGTTATGATTGGAAGTTCCCAGCATCAAGCGGGAGATGTGTGGAACGGCCAGCCCGATGAAAGCAACCGGTCCACAAAAAGCAGTAGTGACGGCGGTCAGCAATCCGGTAGCTATCAGCAACAGGTTGCGGGTACGACGGATATTCACACCTAAGTTCTCGGCATAGCGTGTACCCAACAGCATAGCATTTAGCGGCTTGATAAGCAAGACGGAAAGTAACAGGCCTGCCAGACAGAACGCGGAGAAATAAGGTAATTGTTGTAATGATACACCGCCAAAATTGCCCATACCCCAAATCATATAGGAATGTACCCCTTCGGCTGTTGCAAAGAAATTGAGCAGTGATATAGCGGAAGAAGTGATATAACCGATCATGATACCTGTAATCAGCAACATGATATTGCTTTTAATCAGTGTGGAAAAGAAAAGGATAAGTCCCATTACTACCATCGACCCGATGAAAGCTCCGAGTATTACCGAGAAGAAACCGGACAAGGTAAATATACCTGTTGCAATGCTTCCTCCGCCTGCCAGCATCACCAATGCCACACCAAGACTTGCCCCTGAGTTAATGCCCAGGATGGACGGACCTGCCAGTGGGTTGTTGAATGCCGTTTGCAGCATCAGTCCCGAAGCAGCCAGTGCCGCACCACATAGCAGAGCCGTGACGGCTTGCGGCAGACGCGACTCCCAGATAATAAAACTCCAACTGGCTTTTTCTACTTCATTCCCTGACAGAATATTCCACACCGCTCCGGCAGGAATACTTATCGAGCCAAACCAGAGATTAGCGGTCATCAATAAAAGAATGAGGACCGACAATGCTATACCATATATATATCCTTTGCCTTTCAAACCATTAATTTTTACTCCGCTAATTTACTATAATATTTTAACTCATATCCTTCTAACATCGAAGGATGGAAGATTTTTATTAAATCTTTCAATAACCAGTCCGGTTGGAAAGGTGTTTCTTCATAGAAAGGCACCCGATTGGTGTTGCAGCCGTAGATGTTCCGTTCCTTGAAAGCGCGGAAGCCGGCATAAGGGGCAAATTCTTTTTCCAGTTCATTATAGGTCTTATCTGTGGGCTGGTTGTAGCGTATCAGCCAGACGTCCGCCTGTTGTCCTTTCTCAAAGATAACCTCGAAGGGATAGGGGAGGGAACCGCTATGTGTATCTTCCCGGAAAATATAATTGGCACTCGCATCGGTATATAGTTTGGCGATAGTACTGTTGCCGCCCGGAGTATACCAGGTGGAACTTGTTTTCAAATCACACATCACTGAAGGGGCATAAGAAATGGGGGCAACCAAGTTCTTCAGTTCATTATAATTCTGTTCCACTGATGCAAACAAGCTGTCCGCTACCTGCTTCTTTCCAAACAATAAACCATAGAAGTGCATCCATTCGGCGCGCCCCAGTGCGGAGGTTTCCATATATTCGGCACATTCGATGATAGGGACATCCAGTTTCTCTACGCGCCCGTAACCGCCACTGTTTTCAAAAGGGGAGAGGAGTATGGCATCCGGATGGAGGTCTATGATTTTTTCAATATTAGGATTCATACCGTCGCCTACGTCGGCAATTGATCCGTTCCGGCATCCTTCTTCTATTTCCGGCATCTTGATATATTTCAGGTCGCATACACCGCCAATGCTACCCAATGCACCAAGCTTCTTCAACAGACTGCAATGCACGGAGGAGTAGATGACGGCTTTGCTTAACGGAGTGCGGACGATGGTTCCTGCGGGCAGTTCCTCGGGGAGGGGCTGGTCTTTATCTACTAAGATATAGGTGTGCAAAACTTTGGCGGTATCCCAGGGATTGCGTAGTTGTGCAAGGGTGTAGTCTCCGTAATCAACTATGGAAAGGTTCTCGGAATACCGCAAGGTGATGGTGTCACCTTGTACAGAGGTAGAAGAGGTGTTACTTCTCCCGCCGCAGGCGGAGAGAAGTAACACTATGATTGCCATTGAAATAAATTGTAATCCTTTGTGCAGATACATTTCAGCTATTAATTAAAGAAGATGATTTTCTTGGGATTTTGGCCTCCGCAGTCAAATTTGTCGATAAAGTTTCCGTTTTGGTCAAATCTATAAATTGTTCCGTTTCCCGCAGAATACAAAGTAGTGGCTATATAAATGTCTCCGTTAGCTTCGTTCACACTCATGGAGTAGACACTACTGGAAGCAAGTTCTTCCGGGGCATTTTTCAGGAAACTGGCATCTTTTTTCTCCAGGGTATTTGCATTATAGCTGTAGAAGGTGTTTATAGTACTGGTTTCAGGCCAGTTACTATAATCTGTCTCCGAATTAACAAAGTAGACCATTCCTCTTTCATCATCAGCAACCATATCGGTGGCTGTGCCGATTACCGTTATTTTATTGTTGTCTTTCGGGTCTATCATCTGGGCTGTATAACCTACGGTGCCATAATCTCCGTAAGATATCAGAAAGACTTTATCATTAGCCTCCGTCAGTTTGTTCGGGTTTACCGTCACGGTTAATGTCTTTTCCAATGTAAATGTTTTGGTGTCGATGACAAATACATCCGATAAATATACAAATTGGGCATCTTCCTTTTTGTAGGAGTTTGCCACATATAACTTGTCGTTACATTCTACGATACCTTCCAGGTTATTTCCAAGGCTCAGGGATGCTTTCTCTTCCAGCGTTTGAGCATCCAGCTTCACTACTTTGCCACCATACAGGGTTACATAAATATAGCCGTCGTCGGCTGCCATGTAGCGGGGTGTTGCTCCATTTACGGTGAATGCATGGCGGGCTTGTTCCACTCCAGCCGTATTTAAGCGTGTCATATAGCTTGAACCATTGACTGCAACATAAATACTATTACGATATTCAATCATATCCTGACCGGTATCACCTAATTTAGCATCGTTTTGTGTCTGGAATATGTCCTTGACAAAAAAGTTTGCCTGATCCGGGCAATAGAAACTGATACTCGCATTGTTGCCTCCTTGAGTGCCTTCATTTAATATAAAAGCACGCTTTTGGGGCAATTCTATGGTACTTCCGGAATCATTTCGTCCATAATCGTCATCATCATCACTACATGATGTAATAGAAACGTTCAGTGCTATCAGGCACATTAAACTGAATAACAAACTTCTGATTTTCATTTTACGTTGTTTTTATAGGGTTAAAATTGTATTGTACCGCTAACCTGCCAGTTCCGTCCCGGCATGGGATAATATTTTATGACTTCGTACTGTTTGTTCAACAGGTTGATAACTTCTGCCTGTAGCGTAAGTGTATATTTGTTGAATTTGAAAGCATGGGAAACAGAAAGGGTATGGTCTGTGTATCCATCTATCTTGTAGTCCGGAATATTTTGCGACAGGTAATATCGTTTACCTACTCCGACAACGGAATATCCGACATTTACCCACGGGGTCTCGACAATGATATTGCCGTTTCCACTATGTTCCGGTGTATAGGGCAATTGGTCTTTGTAGTTGCTGGTTGAACTGTCGGTAATATCAATGGCCTTTTGCCATGTATATCCTCCTGCAATACGTAGGTCTATCTGAGGGATAATAGGAATGAACGTCGAGAAAGTAAAATCAACTCCCGATATGTGTGCTTTTCCATAGTTTGCCATTCTCCATACATAAGTTGACGGGAATGCCACAATTTTATCTTTTACATGGTTGTAATACCCATCCAATGTTACGGATATGTTGTTTATCCATGAACAAGGAGAACCGCTCCACGTAATGCCTACGTTGTATTCCTGCGCTTTTTCGGGGCGGAGACTGCGATTGCCTAAACGATAATAATATAAATCATTGAAGGTCGGAGTCCGGAAAGTACTTTTGTACATGGCGCGTATGTAGAATAACTGGTCTTTCCAAGGGCGGAAACTGATGGATGCGCTGGGGGAGAGTTTACTCATGTCTTCCGGACGTTCTCCACTTTCTACGTTCTCCGTGAGGTAGGTACCCACCAGAGACGCCATGGCTGTGAACTGTCCGGTCTGATACTTTGCACTAAATGCAGTGAGTGAAGTGTAACGCGTCGGATATGGGCAGAACTGGAGGTTATTCCATAAGGTATTGATGGCTCCGTCTTGCGCTAAAGCCAACGAAAACTCTTTAGTGGGTGAGTAGACAATAGTGGCGGACAAATAATATTCGTTCTGTCTGTAATGCTCAGTCGTAATCCCTCCTTCATATTGTGCCCCTTCATCCTGATACTTATTCTTGGAATAGTTGTACTTTCCCTGGGCTTGCAAAACCCATTGAGGAGAGAATTGCTTTTTATATTTCACTTGGGTGAAGAAATTCTTATCCCACAAGCGCTCATAAGAATTCGGATTATAGAGAAGGACGACACCGGGCAGTCCACGTTCCGAATCAAAATAATAGGTCTTTATACTTAATTCACTGCTGTCCTTGAATGTATGGAAAAGATTGGCTTCACCATGCCAGGAGTTTATGTCCGAATTGTATCTTCTTTCTTTGGTTGTGTACTTTCCATTCTCCAAGGTGAAATCATAGATGCCATCCGCTCTCAGGAAGTTGCCGTCCATGGTGAGGGTTGTTTGTTTACCTAAACGTTGTGCCCAGCGCAGTGAAGGGTTTACCATACCATAAGAACCTCCCTTTATGCGACCTTGAAAAGAATATTTTCCTGTGAACAGGGGGACTTCTGTCTCTATGTTGAGTACACCGGCTGAGGCGTAAAGGCGGGCAGGCTGTAGCAGATTGTCCCCTTGCCCGATGGCTAAGGAGAGCAAAGCGACATTATCGAGTGAGAACCTGCCTATATCTATTTGTCCGGCCTGGCAGTTGCTGACGGCTATTCCGTCATAACTGATAGCTGTATGTGCTGCACCCAGATTTCGTATAGAGACTGTCTTGAGTCCGCCTACTCCACCATAATCTTTCACATTGGCACCAGTGAAGTGCCGTACTGCATCTGCCATGTTTTGCAGACCAAGGTGCTCAATATTATCTTTAGTGATAATTTGTGTGGGAGTTGCTGCCGAAACTTTTTGCGGGGCTCGTCTGGCTTTTATGGTTACTCCGGGAATTTCATGCGTCTTATTGGTTATGGTATCTCCTTTTTGTTGGGCATGCAGATGAAGAGGAGATAAGAATAAATAGATGAATAAACATAACCGTAGTATATAGGCATGCTTATCTATTACAATTCTATTGCTTTTAGTTCTTTGTATATTCATAAATAAGGGTATAAACCATGTACATCTTATGCCCTTTCCTCGAAGGCATAAGAAATGATCGGTTTTGCAGGTCTTCTGACTTA
>CAMTFK010000221.1 GCA_947071285.1 uncultured Bacteroides sp.
TAGCTAATTTGCTGTTGTTTATATCCTTGTATGTGTTATTTCCGGTACTTTCCGTAGAGATGGCCGACCGTCTCGGAGTGCCGGCCGCACAGACAGGAGTAATCTTTCTTTTTTTCACCTTGGGGATGTTCCTTATCGGTCCTTTCCATGCCTACCTGGTAGATGCCTACAAACGTAAATACGTATGTATGTTTGCCGCTGCCCTGATGGTAGTGGCGACGATTGGGTACGCCTTTGTGACGAACTTCACAGAACTAATCCTGTTGAGTACCGTGCAAGGACTGGCCTTTGGCATAGGCACTACTGCCGGTATCACCTTGGCTATCGACATCACCAACTCCACACTGCGGAGCGCGGGAAATGTCAGCTTCTCGTGGACGGCACGTCTGGGAATGCTTTTGGGGATTATCCTCGGAGTGTGGCTCTATCAAAGCCACTCATTCCAAAACCTGCTCACTGTATCTGTCATAACCGGAGCTGTAGGAATTCTCATGCTATCGGGGGTATATGTACCTTTCCGTGCGCCGATTGTCACTAAACTCTATTCCTTCGACCGCTTCTTATTGCTTCGTGGATGGGTTCCCGCTATCAACCTGATTCTGATAACATTTGTTCCGGGCTTACTGATTCCAATGGTACACCCTTTCTTAAACGATTTCGTACTCGGAAACGTGGGAATCCCCGTACCGTTCTTTGTCGGCACAACCCTCGGATACATTATCTCCCTGTTCATCGCGCGCCTGTTCTTTTTTAAAGAGAAGACACTGCGCTTGGTCATTATAGGAATCGGGTTGGAAATGGTAGCCATGTCCTTATTGAACACAGACCTTTCGATAGGCATCTCTTCCGTACTCTTGGGATTGGGTTTAGGTTTAACCATGCCGGAATTCCTGATGATATTTGTGAAACTATCCCATCATTGCCAACGCGGAACAGCCAACACTACCCATTTGTTGGCAAGCGAAGTTGGTATCTCCCTGGGTATCGCTACTGCGTGCTACATGGAATTGGATACAGACAAGATGCTCCATACCGGACAGATGGTAGCTTCTATCGCTTTGCTGTTCTTCGTATTGGTCACTTATCCTTATTATATAAAGAAGAAGGTAAGATAAAATAGACAGAAGAACAAAAGAACATATTTCAGGAGTGATGATTGTTTTTTGATTTTCATCATACGTATCCAAAAATATGTTCTTTTGTTCTTCTGTCTTAACTTTAATTCCTGCTCACCTGTTTTACTCCCTTCACCGTCCGTAATTTCTTGATAAGAGCCTCCAAACGCCCCGTATCACCCACCATTACCGTCAGTGTGCCAGAGAATAACCCATCGTTCGAATCAATACCGATAGAACGTAGCGTGATACCATTCTCTTTCGAGATGATCGAAGTAATATTTGTTACGATACCAATATCATCATGTCCTACAACGCGCAGCGTGATCGGATATTGCGTACCTTCCGACTTGCCCGCCCAGCGAGCCTTCACAATCCGGTAGCCGAAACGTTCGCGCATCTGGTTCGCGTTCGGACAATCCGACCGGTGTATCTTGATACCGCCGCTCACCGTTACGAACCCGAACACATCATCGCCATAAATCGGGTTACAACATTTAGCCAGTTTAAACTCCAGTCCTTTCAGATTCTGGTCAATCACCAGTACATCCTCTTTAGATGTCGTTTCCTCCTGCGCGGTTTGCAAATTATACCCTTCGGCACTCCGATAAACAATTTCATCGTGCGTATCGCTGTCCCGTTTTTGCTGCTCAATGTATTTATCCAGAATCTCGTTCACATCCAGTCCGCCATCGGCAATCCGTTGATAAAACTCCGTCACGTTCTTGAATCCCAAACGCTTGATGAGGCGCATCATGGTCGCTTCATCATACTCCAGTTTGCGGTTCTTGAATTTTCGTTCCAGCGTCTCTTTGGCAAACGCATGTTGGCGTGCCACCATCTCTTTGAGCGCCTGGCGTATCTTGGTGCGTGCTTTGGAAGTCGTCACGATGTTCAGCCAGTCCTGTTTCGGAGTCTGGGTGTTTGAAGTCATGATCTCCACCTGGTCGCCGCTGTTCAACTTCTGCTTCAACTGCACATTCTTGCCGTTCACTTTCGCGCCGATACACTTGCATCCCAACTTACTATGTATATGGAAAGCAAAATCAAGCACCGTAGCCCCTTTAGCCAGCTTGAACAAATCCCCTTTGGGCGTAAAGACAAACACTTCATCCTCGTAGAGATCCATCTTAAACTGATCCATCACCTTCATCGAGTCGTTGTCCGCGTTTTCCAACGCCTCCCGCACGGAAGTCAACCACTCGTCCAAGCCCGTTTCTCCTTTGATACCTTTATATCTCCAGTGCGCAGCCAGTCCGCGTTCCGCGATCTCGTCCATCCGTCGGGTACGTATCTGCACTTCCACCCATTTCCCTTCCGGGCCCATCACGGTGATGTGCAACGACTCGTAACCATTACTCTTCGGTATTGAAAGCCAGTCGCGCAGACGCTTCGGGTTCGGCTGGTACATATCCGTCACAATCGAATACACCTGCCAGCACTCCTGCTTCTCCTTCGCCGGGTCCGGTTCCGAATCCAGTATGATACGGATGGCGAACAAGTCATAAATCCCCTCAAAAGGAGTCTTTTGCTTCTGAATCTTGTTCCATATCGAATGAATCGACTTCGTGCGTCCCTTGATGTCGAACTTCAGTCCCGCTTCCGCCACCTTCTTTTGGATCGGTTCGATAAAAGCGGCGATATACTTGTCGCGGGAAGCCTTTGTTTCGTTCAGCTTATCCTTGATGAAATAATATGTCTCTTTCTGCGTATATTTGAGAGACAAATCCTCCAGTTCCGATTTCAGCTTATACAATCCCAGCTTGTGAGCCAGCGGAGCATACAGATATGCTGCTTCGTTTGCTACCTTGATCCGGTCCTCCTCGTTGCCTGTATCCTTTATTTTGCGCATCACGTTCACGCGGTCGGCAATCATAATCAGGATTACGCGCATATCCTCCGCAAACGACAGCAGCAGATTACGGAAATTCTCCGACTCGATGGCAGGGCTTTTGGCATACAGCTCGTTCGTCTTCACCAATCCCTTGATGATACTTGCCACGTCTTCACCATATTCGGCGTTCACCTCGTCGATAGACAATACATGGCCTTTCACGATTTCGTGCAACATGATCCCGATCAGGCACGAACCTTTCATACCGATTTCCTCGGCAACGATCACTGCTGTTTGTAAATCTCTGATGACGGGATTCATCCCGAAGTTATTGCGTTGCAGACCGTTACATTGGGCCGCCTTGATAAGATGTTTCTTTAACTTTTGGCAATCTCTCCAGAAAATACTGTCTCCGGCAGACTGTAATAAATGTCGATAGAGTGAAAAAAGCTCCTTTTTTTCCTCCAATGTAAAAAAGTCGTCCATATTCAATCTTGTTAATTCGATGTAAAAGTAGTTTTTTTTCCGGTTATTCGGCAAGAAGTAAATAACATTTTGTATTTTTGGGCATCAATTAATAAAATTAGATATTATGATAACGACACAGGACAAAGAGTTGCTTGCCAAGAAAGGCATCACGGAAGAGCAAATTGCAGAACAATTAGCATGCTTCCAGACGGGATTTCCCTTTTTAAAACTGGATGCGGCAGCTTCCATCGAAAAGGGCATATTAGCTCCCGACGCAGAAGAACAGAAGGCTTATCTGGCCGCCTGGGATGCATATACAAACACAGATAAGACTGTTGTGAAGTTCGTGCCTGCCTCCGGTGCTGCAAGTCGTATGTTTAAGAATCTATTCGAGTTTCTGTCCGCCGATTATGACCAGCCGACTACCAAGTTCGAGCAGGCCTTCTTTGACGGAATCAAGAATTTTGCTTTCTATGACGATCTGAATGTGGCCTGTCAGCGAATCTCCGGAAAAGACATTCCCGGACTGATGGAAGAAGGCAACTATAAAGCAGTGGTGTCCGCCCTGCTGGAGACTGCAGGACTGAACTATGGCGCACTACCGAAAGGTCTGCTCAAATTCCATAAATATCCCGAAGGCTCCCGCACTCCGATGGAGGAACATCTTGCCGAAGGCGCTCTGTATGCAGCCGGCAAGAGCGGCAAAGTGAACGTACACTTCACCGTGTCTACCGAACACCGCGAACTTTTCAAGAAGCTCGTGACGGAAAAAGTGGACGACTTCGCCAAACGTTACGGCGTAGACTATTACATCACCTTCTCCGAGCAGAAGCCAAGTACCGACACCATTGCTGCCGATATGGACAACCAACCGTTCCGCGACAACGGCAAACTGCTGTTCCGTCCCGGTGGTCATGGCGCGCTGATTGAGAACCTGAACGACTTGGACGCAGACATCATCTTCATCAAGAACATCGACAACGTAGTGCCCGACCGTTTGAAAGCCGACACCGTTACGTATAAGAAACTGATTGCCGGAGTGCTCGTGACCCTGCAAAAACAAGTATTCGAATACCTCACGCTGCTCGACAGCGGCAAGTATACGCACGACCAGATGATGGAAATGCTTCAATTCCTGCAAAAGAAACTCTTCTGCAAGAACCCGGAAACGAAAGACCTCGAAGACTCCGTACTGGCCATTTACCTCAAAAACAAGTTCAACCGCCCGATGCGTGTCTGCGGAATGGTGAAGAACGTAGGCGAACCCGGCGGCGGTCCGTTCCTTGCTTACAACAGCGACGGAACTATCTCCCTGCAAATTCTCGAAAGCTCGCAGATCGACATGGACGATCCGGAGAAGAAAGAAATGTTCGAGAAGGGTACGCACTTCAATCCGGTAGACCTCGTATGCGCTGTGCGTGATTATAAAGGACATAAATTCGACCTGGTGAAATATGTAGATAAAGCCACCGGCTTCATCTCCTACAAATCGAAGAACGGTAAAGACCTGAAAGCCCTCGAACTTCCCGGCTTGTGGAATGGTGCGATGAGCGACTGGAATACCGTCTTTGTAGAAGTTCCTCTTTCTACCTTTAACCCGGTGAAGACAGTGAATGACTTGTTGCGTGAGCAACATCAGTAATTTATTCACCACAGAGGACACAAAGGACACAGAGTTTTTTCGGTAAGGTAAGACCGGAAGCAATGGAATCAATTGCATTAATCCGGTGAAAAAGTTCTATAAAAACTCTATAAAATCTCTGTGTCCTCTGTGCCCTCTGTGGTGAAACTTAAAAAAGAGTGTTTAGAATGAATCAGATAGAGAAGATCATCGATATTGCTACTTGGAACAGAAGAGAACATTACGAACATTTCAGTGCTTTTGACGATCCTTTTTTTGGAGTGACGGTCAATGTAGATTGTACGCGCGCGTATCAGGAAGCCAAAGACAAAGGCGTTTCCTTTTCCCTGCTCGTCCTTCACCGCATCGTGACTGCTGCGGCTGCCGTGGAAGAGTTCCGCTACCGCATCGAAGGCGATCGAGTGGTGTGTTATGACAGTCTTCTGCCCGAAGCCACTGTGGGGCGTGCCGACCACACCTTTTCTTTTGCCGCTTTTGAATACGATCCGGACGAACTCGTCTTTATCCGTCGGGCAAAAGCCGAGATGGAACGCCTGCAAGCCACTACGGGACTCAACAAAGGAGGTACGTTTCATCCCAACGCCATTCATTATTCGGCCGTGCCGTGGCTCTCTTTCACCGATATGAAGCATCCCACCAATATGCGTTCGGGCGACAGCGTTCCCAAAATCTCCACCGGTAAATACTTCCGCGAAGGAGAAAGGCTGATGATGCCCGTTTCCGTCACTTGCCATCATGGATTGATGGATGGCTATCATGTAGCGCAGTTTATCGAGAAGCTCCATTTATAAACTTCGTTCTGAAAAAGACTAACCAGACTATGATATGAGAGTAAAGATACCCAGACGGGAAATCATCCTATTCTGTTCCGCCTTGCTTTTCCCCGTTGCTTCGCTGTGCGCGCAAGAAGTGGGGCAGGAGGTGAAAGAGGTCAGGCAAGACGTGGAGCAACTCCAGCAGGACGTCCGCGAACTTCGTGAAGAAGTGCGTCGATTGCAGGAAGAACTTCATGGATTCCGGCGCAACAGTTTCCCGCAATGTGGCATGGACACGGTAGCTCCTTACGTTCCCCATCGGTTCATTCACCGGTTGGGGATAGAAGCTCGGCCGCAATACGTGTTCCCCACCAATCCTTTCCTGCAAGGAGAGAACGAACGGTGGAAGCCCATCCAAAGTTCCTTTGCCGCTCATTTGAAATATTCCTTCAAGTTTCGTCCCAATACCTGTGCCGACCGTATCTACGGCGGAGCCTACCAAGGCTTCGGCTTGGCCGTCACCACCTTTGGCGACCGTAAGCAACTCGGTGATCCGGTGACGTTCTATGTCTTTCAGGGCGCACGTATCGCCCGTTTCAATCCCCGTCTTTCGCTCAATTACGAGTGGAATTTCGGCCTTTCTGCCGGATGGAAACCATACGATAACGATTACAACTCCTACAACGGAGCGGTAGGTTCACGGGTGAATGCGTATCTCAATGCAGGTATCTACCTCAATTGGTCGCTTTCCCGTTATTTCGATTTTATCATCGGCGGAGATTTTACGCATTTCTCCAACGGCAACACCAAATTCCCCAACGCAGGAGTGAACACCACCGGAGCGAAAATCGGTCTGGTGTACAACTTCAACCGTGAAGAATCCGACCTGACCAAGTCTTTGGTCAAGCCGTATATTCCCCGTTTTCCCCGTCATATCAGTTACGATCTTGTGTTGTTCGGCTCGTGGAGACGGAAAGGCGTGTATGTAGAAAGCGGGAAGCAGATAGCTTCGCCGGGCAGTTACCCCGTGGCGGGATTCAACTTTGCCCCGATGTACAACCTCAACTATAAGCTGCGATTCGGCGTCTCGCTGGACGGTGTTTATGACGGTAGTGCCAATGTGTACACCGAAGACCGGATTGTGGAGTACGATTACGATGGAGGCAGCGGCACTTCCGGACGCAGGTTTCTTGTGCCGGGCATTCAGCATCAGCTTGCTCTCGGACTTTCGGGACGGGCGGAGTATGTAATGCCGTTTTTCACCATCAATGTCGGTTTGGGAACGAATGTGCTGGGGCGTGGCGATTTGCGGGGGCTGTATCAGGTCTTTGCGTTGAAGATAGACGTGACACGTAGCTCTTTCCTTCACATCGGTTACAATCTCCAAAACTTTCAGACACCTAATTATCTGATGCTCGGCTTGGGATTCCGTTTCAATAATAAGTATCCTAAGGTGCGTCATTAGAAATGTCCGTCCGGTGGCCTGTCGAATATCAAGTAAGGAATCTCAAAATGGAAAACATTATTCAAAAAATCAGAGAAATCTATCCGGTATCCGATGAAGCGCTTCAGGCGCTTCAGGCGAATATGGAACTGCGATATTATCCTAAAGATACCTATATCGTCCAGTCGGGGGTAACAGACCGCCTGGTTTATTTCATTGAAGAGGGCATTGCCCGTTCCGTATTCCATCACAACGGACAGGACACTACTACGTGGTTCACGCTGGAAGGCGACATTACGTTCGGCATGGATTCG
>CAMTFK010000222.1 GCA_947071285.1 uncultured Bacteroides sp.
GTAGTCGGCTGCCGTCATTTTCACTGCGATACGGTATTTCAGTTTCTCGGTTGCTGTTAATTCTTTGTATTTTCTTACCTGCCTCAAATCCGCAACTAAGCCCTTCAACGTCCTTCTTGCGTGTACACGTCCTCTCATTACTGAATTATCAGATAAATTGAGGCAGAAACACCCACTTCTGCCTACAACATCCCCTTACCCCACAATGCGACTTGAGACAATACGCAGTATCATACCCATAAGTTGTAGGCGTTATCCAAAATCAGTCTGAAAAATATCTGCGTAAGCATTGTTACAGGTATAGATATTCAGCACATACCGCCTTGATGTCCTGATCCACTTGGCTGGTACAGAGATAAACCTGAAGACAAACGCTTTTATGCGACTTGTTGCATTGAGTCCGAACCTCTTTACGTCAAGTCTTTGGATAATGGCCTTGTAGAAGTTACGGATAAGTGCTGTAAGAAGAAGGAACACAGTGTTCTCGGCCATGAAGGATTTGGGCAATCTGTCCCACCCGAAACCATTGTTCATATCATCAAAGATACGTTCCTTTCCTCCACGAAGGTTATAGAACTCGACAATTTCTCTTACGGAAGATTCATAGTCGTTAGTCAGGATACAACGGTATGTGTATTCTCCTTCCCAAAGATCCTGCACACCATCCATCCGTTTCTGTCTTTGAATCACAAGTCGGTATGCTTTACCCTTCCACTTCTCAACAAGGATAGAGTTCAATTCAAACTCAATGCCATTGATTTCCTCAGTCTTCCAGCCTCTGAGAGCAAATATGTCATTGTAGAGCGAACTGCAGCGGTTAGTGCGGATATAGAAGGACTTGCAGTGTTTCTCTATTTCCTCCACGATTTCCTCGGAACATGATCCGCAATCAGCTCTGAAACGATTGATAGTGAGCCTGTTCTGTTCAAATCTCTCAAAGAACCTCTTCAGCGTGTCCTTCTGATGAAAACGAAGGTTTTCGTTAAGCCAGATGAGCAGAGCTAAGTTTACTTAAGCTCTGCCATGGCGAGAAAACGTGCCATGAAATGGAACTTTTGTGTTACCATCGCTATTCTCAATGCCAACAATCAAGTCACCAATAACCGCCACGCCAGGGCGATAACCAGAGAACTTCTTGTATGTAGGCTTTGCATCATACTTCTCACCCTCTTTCAGTTGGTCAGATGCAAACATACAATTGAGCAGTAAAGTATTGAGAGTGTCAGCCGTGTTGAAATCGTAGTTCTTACCCGTATCTGATGTGTATGAGATGTTTTCTTGCGTCAGTTCCTTTATCGCTCTGAGGATAGTATCAGAACTACAAGTATGAAGTGTCGGATGAAGCGAGAGATGGTTCATCAAATGAGTAGTGACATCCTCAATACATGAGCCACCACAGAAGTAGATACTCATGAGAGAACGGATGATTTCGCTGTACTGATAACCTAACGATCTACACCTTAGACCGAGGGTTGAGTCGATTACAGATGACAATGTGGAGTCAAATTGCTCATCAGGTAGGGCGGAAGGATTTCGAGGAATTTGGACGACGCATAGGGTTGGGCAATAAATTGATAAAGCGTGAGCTTGATGAGTTTGTCAAAGAGAAACCATTGGTGCAAGTATTGATAGACCGTTCCTTTTTATCGGAAGAACTGAAAAAGTAATATAGGATGTCTATGGGGTACAGGTGTAAGATGCTTTCTTTCTGATGAAGGGCGGATAAAGCATTCTTCAGGAAAGTACTTCTCCTTTTCCCATACCGGTCATACCGTTAAAACTGATTGATAATTATGACGCGTATGTTGGCCGGTATGCCTATCTTTGTGGCAATGAAAACAGAGAAAGGATTGATTTTGTAAGTATTATCATGGCAAAAGAACTGATTCGTGTCCCTAGGGTGCTTGGGGAAAGCTATAATTCCGTGCTGATTGAACGGTTGTATGAGGCAGGTGGAAATGTCATGCTCGATCTGATCATATACCTGGGCAGCTATCACCTCAAAGACTTGTTCGGGACTTCCTGGTTCTCCGTAGAAGACTTCTGCCGTAAGATGGGGTATGACCGTACCAACTTGCAGCGCAAGCTGGATAGCCGGCAGCTCGCGGCCATGTTCGGAAAGAATATGCAGCCGGAATATGTATGTACCGACACGGCAGGACAGAGAATCAGCCATCCTATCGAGACGGTTTTTGAGGCGGCTCTCTATAAACTGGGATTGGAGAACCTCTGCTATCCGACCATTGGCGAGGATGGCCGTACATCCTATAATTTCGTGCAGATCTTGAAACGTTTCGACATAATGACCGATTTCAAGACGAAGAAGTCAACGAAAAGGCTGTACTCGGCAGTGGTAAGCCCGGAGATAAAGAATTTCATGTTCTCGCTCTATAACCTCTTGGAACTTCAGGATTACCGTAGCCTGCCCAGCCGTTACCGCTATTTCTATCTGGAACTTTCCAAGATGGTTTACCTGATCAAGTATAAGACCACCAAGAATGAGGCTCCTTTTTATGTGCTGACAGTCGATCAGCTGGCTAAAAAGCTCGGCATAGAGATTGCCGAACCCAAAGACCGGAAAAAGAAGGTCGCCTCGATACTGAAAAAGATGAATACTTACCTGAAATATACCAATTTCAATTTCTCTTTTGTGAAAGGCGATCATGAGAGATGGGCATATACCGTGTTGTTCTCGTTTCCTAGGCATACGCTGCACTATTTTGATGAAGGACAATATGCTGTCGTGGTGAAGAAATTCTATAAGAACCTGCTTGGGCTGTATGTCGAGATTGCCTACCCGGACACGGATATGGCTGTCAGGAGGAAGAAGATCAAAGAGGTGGAGGAAGATGCCGGACTGTATAAAGAGTTCCTTTTATGGGCAAACTCCCCGGAAAGCGTAGAAAAGAAGAAACAGATATATATCAGTGATTTCGTGGCTGTATTCGGCAGGTTTCCGGAAGGATGGGCACAGGAAGAGTTGGAGAGTGCCAATGGAACGGAAGTTGCTCCTGCTCCTGAAGAGTTCATATCTCCGGAGACGGACGGGGCGGTGAACATGGACGATCCAGCTGTGTAGAACCGTCCACGTTTCACGGTTTTTTATAGAATTAGTTGTGTAGAAGTGTCCCTATTGGGGTGATTAGATGTGTGGAGTCATCCGCTTTGCCTGTTTTAGTTGTGTAGAAGTGTCCCGTTTGTTGCTTCTAGTTGTGTAGAACCGTCCACTCCTTTTGCTTTAGTTGTGTAAAAGCGTCCGGTTTCACTTGTCAGCTGTGTAAAACCGTCCACCCGTTAATGAAGGGAATAGGTAATCCCTGTTTTTTTTATATGTCGGTATATCAGTGAAATAAAAGAGAGAAATTTTTAAATAAAAGGTATCGGCTGTGTAAAACCATCCACCAAAATACATAATAAAGACCTAAACTCCTAACCCCTTTAAATATCCCCAAAGCGATAACATAGAAATGACTGGGAAAATAAATTTTCCCTTCACATGCCCTATACGTACTTTCGGAAAAAGATTTTTCGGAAGTATGTGTTGATTTTCACGCTTTTTTATATGATTGGAAGGCGGTTCTGTTCATCTTCTGTATCCGAATTAGTTTTTCAGGGCGTTCCCTTCTGACCGGGCTATTCGTTGCAAGTCCTCGTTACCCTCCAGGCTTTTCCCTGCTATCCCTAACGCTCTACGCTCCGGCTATGCCGGAAGAGAGGTATGATGATTTTTTCCTGAACTGATAGGAACATTGCGAAGGTAGGCGTGGCCGGAACGCCCGATATTGAAAAGCCAAATCTCCATCCTCCCATTCCGGGAGGTAGTATTTACCAGTTCAATCCCGTTCTGATCCGTCTTTCCCGCTTTCTCTTCAATGCACTGTTCCCAATCAGTTGAGGAAAAATTTATGGTTGGGGCGACAAGCGATGTTTGCGAGTATTAATCTTTTAATTTTTGGCAGTATGAAAACGAAGAGAACCGTATTTGAAGTGAATGACGTTTATCGGGTGATGGAAAACAGCGAGTTGATTTATACCTTGACGAACAGTGAGAAACTGAAACGTGAAGAATATAAGTATGAACAGATGGAAATAGAAGGATTGTGCTTGTCTGATGTACTGGAAACACTAACACCCAGCCGTAAAAAAGTCGCTTATGCGGCGATTGAGCTATATAAACGGCTGAAAGAAGGGCAAGTTGAAAGTCCTGCGCTTTTATCCAGCAATAATGTTTATAAAATGATGCATCCTGTTTTGTGCGATATAGCTACTGAAGAGATGTGGGTGCTGTTGCTGAACAGTTCGTCCAAACTCATCCGTAAAGTCCGTATCTCATGCGGCGGGATAAATACCGCCCCTGTGGATATACGGGTTATCATGAAGCAGGCATTGTATTATAACGCCGTATCTTTTATCATGGTACATAACCACCCATCAGGAGCACGCAAGCCCAGCAGTGCGGATGACCGCTTGACGGAAGCAGTTAAAAAAGCCGCTGAAACATTAGACATCCGTTTGGTTGACCATGTGATTGTGGCAGGCAATAACTATTATAGCTATGCGGACGAGGGAAGATTGCAAAATAGGTAAGGTGGACGGGAGAAATCCCGTCTGCCCGGGATTTCGGCTTCGGGGTTCTTTTTTGGCAGTCACCCCAAAAAAGAACCAAAAAAATGCTTCCCGGACTATCGGATGCGACATCGTAAAATACGCAAAGACGTGGCTTTTCAGAATAAATACATATCTTCGCGCCAAAGGTGATCGGAATGAATGTATTTTCTACTTTTGATACAGGCGTTATGGTGGCTCTCTTACTGGGCATTGAGTTTCTTAGAAGTGATATCCGAACGATTCTCTATTGTAAAAGGAATGATCCCAGGATTCTTAAGAGTTGCTTATATACGCTGCTTATATTATTGACCAGCCTTTATTCTATTGTGGCCGGAGCCATGCTTCATCCGGAACCCGTACCTGTTTATGAGTTGATACCCGGTTTTCAATATGGGGTTTATGGCTTTTCTTTTTCGTTTATATTGCTCGCTGTTGCATGTCTTTATCGTAAAACATTACCTTTTGTCCTTTTGGGCTACGCTATGATATATGTGATCGGTGTATTGATACCACTACTTAGGTATGTAGTGTCTATGATGGATTATTTCACTCGCACAAGGGTATAGCAGGTTAATTTCTTGATTGTATCGGATTGCCCTTTCTGTGGGCTGCCTCCCCCGGCTTCTTTCCTCCGATCCGAGTCCGGCTTTTTGCTCGGCAAAGGTTTCGGGATTCCGCAAATGGCAAGTTACGGCCATGCGCCTTTACTGTATGGAAAATAACGATGAAGAAGTGTCTTCCCGACATTTTCCATAAGTGAAACTTGGCTTATTGCTTGCAATCCAGACCTTGATATGCCGAAAAAAGGCTCAGAACTCAGATGGGGAATGACATCAAAAAAAAGGTCGGCTGACCAAAGACCTTCCCGATACAAAAAATGAAAAGGTCTTGAATCTAGCTGAAGAATAAATCAGATGTTCAACTTAAATAATGCTAATATGGAAAATTTGATTACACAAATCAACAAAGAGAGATTGGTTAATAGCGACACAGCTCTTATGATGAAGGAATTATACTATTACGTGCCTTGTGAGTATTGGTATGACAAACAGGATAGGCTACGCACCGATATTGAGGGAAGGAATACCCCGATGTATATGTGCGAGTGCCCGACACTGGCAGCATGTATCCAATGGATGATACAGACTCGTGAATATACGTTTCAAACAGAACAAAACGTGGCGGTCTGGCATGTGGTTGTGAGGGCTGGAGATTATGTGTTGTATGACTCCGAAAGTAATGCGGACGCTTTTTGTTGTTTGGAAGAAGCATTGGAAAAAGCGGTACAGGAGTGCATGGAGTTATTGTATTAAAATTAAAAAAAATCAGTCCCCGTGAAGGGGACTTTCCTATAATCTTGCTGAGAGGTGGAATTGCAGACGATCTTTGAGAATCATCTTTGAAGGATGGGCAGAGGTTTATTCGTTATTTGTTATTTTTGTTCTCGGATTTCAGCGCAATTCCATTCCTTCTTAATAGGCGATATACTGTTCCGCTACTGCCTATGTTTAATATTTTCTGTATCTCCCTTACCGGCGTTCCGGATTCATAGAGTTGGATGCAGCTTTTCTGCTTGGCGATGTTGTTTTTGTTGATAAGTGTCTTTCTGCCGAATTTGACACCTTTTTCCTTGGCGATTCTTCTGCCTTCTTGGGTTCTCTCATAGATAAGGTCTCTTTCAAACTGAGCGAAAGCACCGAGAATGTTGTTCATCAGTTGGCCGATTGCGCCTTCCGTACTGATGTTGTCTTGCAGTGAGGTGAATTGGATGCCCCTATTCTTGAAATCTTCCAATAGCGTAAGGATATTCTTCAGCGAACGGCCAAGCCGGTCCAGCTTATATACGACAAGTGTGTCGCCTTCCCGGAGAAAGCTCAGGCAGGCATCCAGTTCCGGGCGGTTTTGTTGACGTCCGGTCATTTTCTCAGAGAAGATTTTCTCGCATCCGGCAGCCTTCAACGCTTCCAGTTGCATATCCAGATGTTGTTCCTTGGTGGAAACACGGGCATATCCTATTTTCATCCTGTTTTCGTATTTAAATGTGTAATGAAGGTTTTAATTCTTCACTTTTTCAAATATGAAGACATTAATTCTTCATATTCCTCACGGCTGTATTGGTTGAACCCCTTTTGCTTCATTGCCAAAAGAAGCCTTTCCAGTTCTCCGATAGTCACTACCTGTTTGCCGATAACGGTAAATTGTTCCCATTCTCCCTTTTCGTTGAGCAGGTATTCCCGGTGTGCAAAACAGTAAAGAGAACCATCGATGTCATTCCGTTTCTGCCATTGACGCAGGTGCTTCAAACTGGTGAAATCACGGGTGACAGTACGTGGAATGGGAACCAATACGTCAATTTCCATCTTGAATTTTATATTCTCTTCCGCTTCTCGCATGGGTGATTAGCTTATTTCATAATACATCAATTATCGTATGGGCAGGAAGTTCCAGTTTGGAGAAAGCAAACATTTTCTTGCCCAAATCCTTTAGCGATGCCCCAATATGATATACTTCCGTATTATCAATGATTAAGAAGCGGTCATGACTACTTTTGTAGGTTCTAGCTTCAATGGGAGGATATTGGTCATTGTGTTTGTTTAAATCAAGTTGGAGCTGTGCGTTTATTTTGTGTATAAATAGTAGCTGATACTCCACTGTTTCGTTTGCTCAACATGAGTAACACGGATTCATCTACATAGTTGTCGATAAGCACAAGTGAGCATTTGGCAGACTTTATTAAATCTGTAGCAAACTTATACGCATCGAATATCTGACCGTCAAAGAATATACCTTCCACCGGAGGCAATGAGGTGCGTACAAAGAAGTCTATCTTTGCATCATGTTCAGCAATGGTTTTCTCTATTTGGAAGAATCTATTGTTCATTCTATATTCCATGTCATTGAGCCGTTGGTTTATAGCTGTCTCTTATACACATCTCCGAGCCCACGAGACATGCGCAGATC
>CAMTFK010000223.1 GCA_947071285.1 uncultured Bacteroides sp.
CATAAGAAATGCCGCCGGGAATAGGGGATTTACTTGCCCAGTAGGTATAACGACCGTTTACTACCCCTTCTAATTCATCACTTGGTTTAGGACAATACCAATATTGAGTAGCCTTTTTTCCTGTATATTTCCAATGTGTATGGGTATCCTCGGCATAAACAGCTTTAGCAGGGTCCTCTTCATTAGGAGAAGCGATGAACCAGGCACCTCCGTTCTTATCTTTTATCATTTCAGATAAAGGGGTATGGTTATGTTCTGTAAAATTGCTTTCCTTATAAGTTGGCCATAACTGACCGGCCTTTTTGTTTTTTCCATTTGCAAGATGCAATGTTCTGAGTCGGGCCTTGTTGCCCATTGTCGCTGTAAGTATAAATCGGCTTAGTTCGTCGGACTCCTCAGTAGTATATCCGGTTATCTCAAATTCGTAAGGTTTTCCCGCTGTGAATTTAATTCGTACATAAACATCTGCTCCATTATCAAATGTCTCGCAGAAGAGATATACGGTCAGTGTCTCGACTCCATTTTCATTGGATATGACTCCATGCGCCGGATAATATTTATCGGGAAAAGAAGGCGCTTCAGGCGTATTGCTACTCCAAAAGCGTTTTCCGCGAACATCATCCAGCTCACTCCATTCCAATTCGGACAGTCCTCTGATGTTTTTTGCTTTGTCTATGGGTTCGAATGCAATAAAGTTAGTTACCACAAAATTGTCATGCCCTAAATAAGGAGTATAAATACGTATCAGTCCACGTGGACCGTCGAGCGGAGCAATCCCTATCCGGATGCCATCGGCAAATCCCCATATTGGTTGCGCTTTGGTGTTTTGGGCAGGCTGCACCCATATCCCGTTTTCTTCCGGAACTGCTAAAGTTTTAGGATCAATTTTCAAATCAGTTTGTCCGTAGCAAAAATACGTTCCGGCTACAAAAAATAAAATGGCAAATAGAATCTTGGTTTTCATTGTCTTAAAGATTTAAATTAGTTTTTTATATGATGTTTATGGCAGTTTACAGTGATTTCACGCTGCAAATATAAAATTGTTATAACGAATTAGCAAAATAATTTGCTATTTTAATTTTTATGTTTATATTTGCAGCGTAGTAAAGTACTAAGTAGTACAATATCAGTAGATAAATGAAAAGCATAGTACTCTATTATAGCAAAAACGTTATACTGAAAAACATATGTCAGCACTAAAAAAAATATCGCTAAAAGACATTGCTGAAGCCGCAGGAGTATCAACAGCACTGGTTTCATTCGTACTGAACGGTAAGAAGAAAGAATATCGTGTAGGTGAGGAAACAGCCAAGCGTATATTAAAGATAGCTCAGGAAATGAATTATCAGCCCAATATTGCCGCTAAGAGCCTTCGTAGTGGGCGGACTAAAACAATTGGCGTAGTGATATCCGACATATCCAACCCTTTTTTCTCGCAATTAGCCCGTATACTGGAAGACGAGGCAACGAAGCGTGGATATACCGTTCTTTTCGGTAGTTCTGATGAAGACACAGAGAAAATGAACCGCGTTGTGAGCAACCTTATTAATAAAGGTGTAGATGGATTGATTATTGTTCCCTGTGAAAATTCGGAAAAGTCTATTGCTTCATTGGTAGATAACAATGTTCCCATTGTTCTTTTCGACCGCTATTTTCCTGAAATAAATGTCAGCTATGTAGCTTTAAATAATTATAATGCAACTTATACCGCAACTAAATATCTATTGGATTCCGGTTATAATGCCCCATGTATAGTGGCTTATGATATTAATCTGATTCATATGAAGGAGCGTATTCGCGGATATAAGAAAGCAATGGAGGATGCCGGCAAGAAACGATTGGCAAATGTCATTTTCCTGAAACAGGATGCTCCAAGAAAATCGGCTGACCGTTTATTGCCCAAAATGATTGAAGGAGGAGCAGATGCATTTCTGTTTGCAACAAATATGATCTCAATAGCCTGCTTATATACCATAAAGGATTTGGGACAGGAGGTTATTAATAAAATAGGATTAGTAGGATTTGACGGTACTCCCGCATTCGACTTTTTCAGTGCGCCTGTATCCTATGTTCAACAACCCGCAGAAGTATTGGTACAGAAGGCACTTGGAATACTGATAGACAATATTGCTAATGGTAATACTGTGCAGTCGGTACTTGCTGATGGGGTATTTATAGAAATAACCCCTTAACCGGGGCTATTTTTTTTAAATATTTGCTTAATCGATTTAGTTAATTAACAGTATTAATCTATATAAATCTATTTACCCATGACTCATTCAAGACTTATCGGTGGAAAGCCGAAAATTGGTATTCGGCCTATTATTGATGGCCGTCGCGGTGGCATCCGCGAATCACTGGAAGATATGACCATGACTATGGCCCATAAAGTAGCAGAGCTTTATTCTTCATCTTTACGTCACAGCGATGGCACACCTGTGGAATGTATCATAGCAGACACCACTATCGGCGGTGTGGCTGAAGCAGCTATGGCAGCAGAGAAATTCCGTAATAATGGAGTAGGAGTAGTACTCTCCGTTACTCCCTGTTGGTGCTACGGATTCGAGACAATTGACATGGATGGTGAAATGCCGAAAGCCATCTGGGGATTTAACGGGACCGAGCGTCCGGGTGCTGTTTATCTGGCTTCTGCCTTGGCAGGACATACACAGAAGGGATTGCCGGCATTTGGCATTTATGGGCGGGACGTACAGGAAATCGGTAATACGGAAATCCCGGAAGATGTGCAAGAGAAATTAGTACGTTTTGCCCGTGCAGGTCTGGCTGTTGCAACCATGAAAGGTAAATCTTATCTTTCTATAGGAAGCGTGTCCATGGGTATTGCCGGCTCTATCCCCAATCCGGATTTCTTTCAGGAATACCTGGGCATGCGTAATGAATATGTAGATGCCAGTGAGATAGAGCGTCGTGTTCAGTTGGGTATTTATGATCACGAGGAATTTGACCGCGCCATGGCATGGACGGAAAAGTATTGCAAAAGCAATGAAGGAAAGGATTTCAATCCGGAACATCTGGTATATTCTCGTGAGGAAAAGGATGCGCGTTGGGAATACGTGGTAAAAATGACTCTTATTTTCCGTGACATGATGATTGGTAATCCTAAATTGGCAGAAATGGGCTTTAAGGAAGAAGCAATGGGGCATAATGCCATTGCCGCAGGCTTCCAGGGGCAACGTCAGTGGACGGACTTCAAGCCGGATGGTGACTTCACTGAAGCTATACTGAATAGCTCATTCGACTGGAACGGTATTCGTGAAGCATTTACTTTTGCTACGGAAAATGACACATTGAACGGTACTTCCATGCTTTTTGGACATTTATTATCAAATACGGCACAGATATTTGCTGACGTACGTACCTATTGGAGTCCGAAGGCAGTGGAACGGGTAACCGGCAAAAAATTGGAAGGCAAAGCTGCCAATGGTTTCATTCACCTCATTAACTCAGGTTCTTGCACGCTCGACGGAACAGGACTTCAAACCCGTGACGGAAAACCTGTAATGAAGCCTTTCTGGGAAATATCTGAGGAAGAAGTTGAGGCATGCCTTGCTGCAACCAAATGGTATCCGGCTTCCCGCGAATACATGCGTGGCGGTGGATATTCTTCTCAATTCCTGACCCGTGGTGAAATGCCTGTAACCATGTGCCGGTTGAATCTTGTAAAAGGACAGGGACCTGTACTTCAGATAGCTGAAGGTTGGGCGGTTAATCTGGATGAAGATGTTTTCAAGGCTATCAATGAGCGTACCGACCGTACATGGCCTTCCACTTTCTTTGCTCCACGCCTGACGGGTAAAGGTTGTTTCCGCGATGTATATACCGTTATGAATCGTTGGGGTGCCAATCATGGCGCTATCAGCTATGGTCATACGGGTGCTGATTTGATTACACTGGCTTCCATGCTCCGTATTCCCGTATGCATGCACAATGTTCCTGAGGAAAATATTTTCCGCCCCAGCGCATGGTCTGCTTTTGGTGAAGACGTGGAAGGCAGTGATTATAGAGCTTGCAAAAATTACGGACCTCTCTATAAATGAAAAACTTGAGAATTATGTTGCAACTAATCAATTTGAAAAACACTCTGCTTGTAGGTGCGGTTACGTTACTCGCATCTTGCAGCGGACAAAAAGAAGTTAAGATGGGAAGTTATGCTTATGATGCCCAATTCCTGAAAGAGAATGGCATAGAATACACTGAACTGGTTTCTGCCGATGGAAATTCTAAAGTCATGATTGTTCCGGCATGGCAGGGACGGGTGATGACTACTTCGGCTTCCGGTGACGAGGGCGATAGCTATGGATGGATTAACTACCGCTTTATTCGTGAGGGAAAGGTCAGCCCGCAGTTCAATCCTGTAGGAGGTGAAGAGCGTTTCTGGCTGGGTCCCGAAGGCGGCCCGTTCTCGCTCTATTTTAAGGAAGGACAGGAGCAGGTTTATGATAACTGGGTAGTTCCCACTGTGCTCGACACGGAAGCCTTTGCCATTAAGTCACAGGATGATAGCAGTGTTCATTTCGTGAAGGACACCCGTCTGACAAATGCTTCAGGTACTACTTTCGATATGAATATCGACCGTACGGTGTCATTGATGAATACCGATGAAGTGGCTACGGATTTCGGCATACAACTTTCACCAGATATGAAAATAGTAGCTTATAAGAGTGAGAATAAGATTACTAATACGGGTGATAACGCATGGACAAAAGAGGGCGGACTGGTGTCGGTATGGATGCTCGGCTGCTTTAATCCCACACCTACTACCACTGTCTTTATTCCATATAAGGAAGATGCGGAAGGAACGATTGTAAATGATGAGTATTTCGGAAAAATCCCGGCAGACAGGTTAACCCAAGAGGAGGGCATCATCTATTTTAAGATAGATGGAAAATATCGCTCAAAGTTAGGATTGCCGGCCTCACGCGCAACAAGCCTGTGCGGAAGTTATGACTCGTCAAAAGGTGTACTGACTATCTTGTGGTGCAGTCTGCCCGAAACTCCCTCAGCTTATGTGAATGGACAATGGGGACCACAGGAAGACCCGTTTGCGGGTGATGTCATCAACTCTTATAATGACGGTCCGGTGGAAGACGGCTCTATCATGGGACCTTTCTATGAGATTGAAACATCTTCTCCGGGAGCGGAACTTGTACCGGGTGCATCGTTGGTACATACACAGAAAGTAATCCACATACAGGGTGAAGACGGACAGTTGGCTCCTATCGTACAGAAATTATTCGGAGCAGATTTGAATGTAATTAAGACAAAGTTTCAATAGGGTAACTATATAATATCAAAATTTGTATGGAATCGAATCGAATAATACCGAAAGGAATCCTCTTTCCGTTCATTCTGCTCACCACGCTGTTTTTTGCCTGGGCTGTGCCGAATAATCTTACGGATACCATGCTCGCCGCATTCAAGCGAATCATGAGTATCAGTGATTCGAAAACTGCCTGGATACAAGTGGTGTGTTATCTATTGGGCTATGGATGCTGTGCCATTCCGGGTGCATTATTTATCAAGAAGTATACTTATAAGTCCGGTGTTATGTTGGGACTTGGTTTGTATGCTTTGGGTGCCTTATTGTTCTATCCGGCAATGCTTTGCTCCGGAATAAACGTTGAGTTCAGTTTCTTCATGTACCTGCTGGCCATTTTTGTTCTTTTTGCCGGACTTTCCGTATTGGAAACATCAACCAATTCGTATGTATTGGCAATTGGTCCTGAGAGTACAGCTACACGCCGTTTAAATCTATCGCAGGCATTCAATCCGTTTGGAGCAATTACGGGAGTGGTGATTAGTCAGATTTTCATTCTTTCGCAATTGAACATGATGACTGCTTCAGAACGTAGCCAGCTCCCGGCTAGTGAATTGGCTGCCATCCAAGGTCAGGAATTAAGTGCTGTTACTATGGCTTATGTAGTGCTTGGATTGGTGATGTTGGTACTTTTAGCCGCCATTTGGATTACCAAAATGCCTAATCTTAGTGAAAAGGGAGAAAAGGTTGAATTTGGCGCTACTTTCCGCAGGCTCATGAAAAATAAGAATTATGTGTGGGGCGTAGTTGCGCAATTCTTCTATGTAGGTGCACAGATAGCCGTGTGGTCATTTGTCATCCGCTATGCTATGCAGCAGTTGGATTTTGACGGTGTGTTGGCTTCTCTGGGCAATGCGGCTTCTGCCGATGCTGTTGTAGATGCCTTGCGCAATGTAGAACCTGTATCTGCCGCATTCTATAATGGTTGCGAATGGCTTGGATTGAATGACTTGTTGCCTCGTACAGCCGAACAGGCTGCTGCAACTTACTACATCATGTCACTTATCCTCTTTGTCGCTATGCGTTTCCTATGTACCGGAATGATGAAGTATGTGAAAGCCTACAAACTTTTGATAGGTCTCGCTATTCTTGCCGTGCTATGCTGCGTAGGTGCCATGTTCGGTAAGGGCAGTTTCGGGGTATATTGTCTGATGGGTATTTCCGGATGTATGTCACTGATGTTCCCAACCATTTATGGCTTTGGACTTACAGGCTTGGGAGAAGATACTAAAATCGGAGGTTCGGGCATGGTAATGGCCATTGCAGGTGCGGCGCTCTTGACTCAAATCCAAGGAATTGTGTCTGATCAGACCGGTAGCATTATGGCTGCATATATTGTTCCGGCTGTAGCTTTTGCGGTTATTGCTTACTATGGATATTTCATTGCAAGAAAACAGGAATTAGCAATTAAATAAGAATTCACATGATAGAATCTAATAAGAAATATGTCATTGGACTTGATTTTGGTACGGATTCCTGCCGGGCATTAATAGTGGATGTGCGTAATGGAGATGAAGTTGCTACGGGGGTAAGTTTCTACCCCCGTTGGAAAGCAGGTCTTTACTGCGATGCACAGAGCAATCGGTATCGCCAGCATCCGCTGGATTATATTGAATCTATGACAGAAGCTGTGCATACTGCTTTATCCCATCTGACAGAAGAGGAGATAGCTTCTATTTGCGGGTTATGTTTTGACACCACCGGCAGTACACCTGCATTGACTGATTGCAATGGGATGCCATTAGCCTTGAATCCTGAATTTGCAGAAGAGCCGGATGCCATGTTTATCCTTTGGAAAGACCATACGGCAGTTCGCGAAGCCGAACAGATAAACGCTCTCATGAAGGAACGTAATCTTGACTATTTACTCTACGAAGGAGGTACTTATTCTTCAGAATGGGTATGGTCAAAAGTTTTACATGTCATCAATACTAATTCTAAAGTAAAAGAGGCTGCTTATTCATGGACAGAGCATTGTGATTGGATGACAGGTTTGGTTACAGGGAACACAATTCCGGAGAAAATGCTCCGTAGCCGCTGTGCAGCAGGGCATAAAGCCATGTGGCACGAACGCTGGTTACTTTCTTCTTCCGAAGTTCTTTTAGAACTTAATCCCTCCCTGAACAGAATCCTCCCCCATCTTTTC
>CAMTFK010000224.1 GCA_947071285.1 uncultured Bacteroides sp.
TGTATAACTTAAAAAATAAAACGATTATGAAAGCTTTAGTATTATCAGTAGTATTTGCATTGACATCAGTAGTAAACGCAATGAGTAATAACAATCTGAAAGAATTTGCCTATAACAGCGAAATGAATGCAGAACGTGTAGAAAGCCAAACCGTATTCAAGGTAGAGAATGACAAGTATCTGCACAATCATTTGAAGTATAATTATACGTATGATGCCGAAGGCCGTATTTCTCAAAAAGAAGTATTGAAATGGAACGGAAAGTCGCAGGCTTTCGAGAAGAATCACTGCTTGACAATGACATATGCAGATGGAGAAGTAACCGTGGAATATGCTTTGTGGAATGCAACAGACAATGCTTATACAAGAGTGAAATCAAAGGCTGTTTATCAGACAAATGGGGAAGAAGTAAATTATCAGAGCTACAACTGGAATGACAAGGAAAACTCCTGGAATCTGGCAGTAAGGTGTAGCAACAACGGCAATGACAGAAAATTACTGGCTGAACGCAAATAAATCAAGAGTAAAGAATTCCAGATCAATAAGTTTAAATAACTTTGGGCATCAAACAAATAATAATAACGATGAAGAAAGTTGTTTTAACTTTAATCCTGGCAAGCATCTTCCTTACCAAAGGATACGCGCAACAGGCAGACGTCCTTACATTAGGAGTCTTCCACTTCGAATTCCCCAACCTTGATGTGCAACAAGTAGCCGAGGACGACCAAATGATAGTCCTGATTCCGTATTATACCAAAGGGATGAGCCCATATTCAAACAAAAACGAATACTGATGATATTCGGTGCAGGGCACATGACCATTTTGAACTACTTGTTTGAGTGTTCGCCCGAATACAAATTGTTACATGTAAATGATTACCTGAAGTAAATAATCCGCTCTATCGGATTGGCAACGAGAAACGGGGTGGTCTAATCGTCGGTCCACCTCCAAAGTCTCCTCCCCGGTTATCGAAGACGACGTTGCGGAGCAGCTCGTACAAGATTCCGCCTACGTCCAGCCCCAGCTTAAACTTCTCAAAGCGATAATAAGGAATCGCAACCGGCACCGTCTCCCAACGTCCCCTCATGGCATCATAGTATCGTTGTACTCCCACTTCCATCCCGAAACGGTCGGACATATCAAGAGACATGGTGGCACCATAACGGTCGGTACTCATCCCATAGGAATTTCCAATATCATAGGAGCCGAAAACATTGAAGGCAATCCGGTCGGAAGCACGATAAGTCAGTCTGCCTGAGGTGCTGAATGCCTGTCCGGTGATACGAGACATGTTTATCTTCATAGCATCAGCACGAAGCTGCAACGCCCACCTGTCATTGAAAACATGCCGGTATCCTAACGAAGCATTATTGAAACGCCCAATTCCCGGCACACTTGTCTGTGCTCCGGAACCGAACACTTCTCCATGAGAAAATTGCTGCATGACGCCACCTGTACTAAAATCACCCCGGAAAAGCAAAGAAGGATTGACCTGATAAGGCAGACGTATTTCATCTTTCAAAGAGAAATCGGAAAAGTTCTCTGATAAGTTCTGGAAAGGCAAAGGAGAATGGGCAGAAGTGGGCACCTGCTCCAGAAGGGGTTTTAGCGGAAGAGGCTGCCAAAATTCTTTGGGCTTTATCTGCATATAGTCACGGATAGCGCCTATGCTGTCTCTTTCTTGTGCAGAAAGCAATTGCGGAGCAGAAATCAGCAGTAAGAATAATCCCAAACGGATTGGGAGTAACGATATGTTGACTTTTTGTTTCATACGCATATACCCTCCTTTACTTTTATGAATAGTGTATACAAAAATAACAAAAGGATAGCTGAATAACAAGCAGTTGGCAACATTTCGCTTTAACAGCAAGCTTTTTTAACTCAAAAGTGCATCGTAAATTCACTGTAACTCCCCTCCACACTTTCCACTTTTACTACGCCATCATGTGCATCCACCACTTGCAACACATAATTCAGCCCTAAACCAAAACCGGATGCTCCTGTCTTTTGGCTGCCGGAAACCACTCTTTCAAACTTCCCGAATATCTTGTGCTGTTCGCGAAGGGGGATACCAATACCGTTATCACGCACTTTAATAATGCTCCCGTCTTTTGTCCTCTCACCCGAAAGAGTTATCGTAACTTCTTCTTTAGAGTACTTAATGGCGTTATCCACCAGATTGGAAAGCACCTCGCGCAGGCAGAAAGCATCAGCATATACCGTGCATTCTTCCTCACAATCTATCTCGAAAAGGACTTTCTTCACTGCCTTCAGTTGGAACTTCTCGGAAATATCCTGCAACAAAGGCCTCAACGGCACCTCTTCTTTATGAAGTTCCAGTTCTCCACGGTCTATCTGTGTCAGCATCACTACGCGGTTGGAGAGCGTGAGCAGATGTTCGCACTCGTCCTCCATAGCCTGTTTGTAGTGGGAGACTTTCTCCGGTTTATCGGCTAACTTACCGCTTGCCAGCACATGCGCTCCCATCATGACGGACTGCAACGGAGACTTCATATCGTGTATCATAGAGTAGGTAAAGTCTTTCTGAAACTGTTCCAGGCGGCGCTGTGCACGCAACATGCGTATCTGAAACACAACGCAAATGCAAACGAACAGGAAAGTAACCAGCATCGGCACCTGCATGCGCCATGTGGCAGCCGCAACGGAAATCTGCGGAGAGCGAACCACCGCACGGATACAAGTTGTGCTATCCCTGTCCAACGGAATCAGCTTGGTAGGAATATCCCAAAAGCCGACGGAAGGACTACCCGTATAAAGCATCAACTCTTCCGACGGATGCCTGAACCAGTGTATATCCGCCCGATGCGGAAAACCTGTTTCCGAGAGGTTGCTCCTGAAAGTGCTGTCGGCATAATGCAAGGAGAACGGGATAGGCATGCGGCTGTTCAGGTTGATGGTATCTTGCGCGTCATAGGCCATTTTCATACGGAAGCTTTCATCGAACTTATTGTAAATGTGCACCACAAACAACGCATTTATCCGATAACGGTAGCCCTTGGTCAGATACAGTTTATAGAGTTCTTTCATGAAGCGGTCCACATAAGGAGTGACACTATCAGATACCATGTTAGCTTTCTTATAACCAGGATTGGCATCCGAGAACAGAGGATAACGATGATGGTCAGTCTCCTGATAGAAGGCCTCTTCCAATTGTTCCTCTGCCTGCCATTTTATTCTTTGAGACGTTATATGATAGAGATAGCCCGACCAGACAGCCATCAGCAGGAACACACCCGCCAGGCTGGCAATGGAAACCGTTTTAAGAGAAACACGCCTGCCAACCTTTCTCTCCTGCTCAGCAGTCCTGGCTTGCGCAAGGGTCCCGTCGGTCTTTTCAAACAACACATGGCTTTGCGCCTCTATTTCCCCCCACGCCGCCTGCGCTATCTTCTGCTTTATCCCACTTACCGGCTGACTCATCTCTTCGGCAAGCTGATAGAAACTCTGCTGCTGCTCCTGCAAACTGCGCCGCTGGCGGAACAGCGACTTCAACTGTGATACCAGTGCACCGGCCGACACGCCCAGCAACACTAACGTAATGAGTGACAACAGCAGGATTCTCTTCCCGAATTCCTTCAGCGGAAAAGATACGATGGCACGCACAGCCTCTCCACGCGCTTTGTAGGTGAAAGCGGCATCGGAAACAACGGTGGAAAAGCTCTGAAGACTGATGGCAGGATTCGTACTCTCCAGCACCTCACCTGTCCCGGCGTTGATACGTTCCACCGTTAAGTCTCCGTCTATGTCCCGTTTTCGTAGCTTATTGTGCAACACGCTGTCTAGGGTGGCCAAAGGAATCTCCTTCACCCCATACACCTGTTGCAGGACTTGCGCCGCTTGTTGCGAAGTGCGTTCGTTCCCCTCATTCCGGCTGAGTCGTTTGTATTTAGGGTTGGGGTGATAAGTGAGGATGGCCATCGTACCGTCCGGATAAGGAAGATTGTTCACCAGATTGTCCACCGTCTCCGTAAAGGCCATCCAGAAGTTACTGTTCAACGACTGTTCCGCCTCTTTCTTCTGAGCATGATAGGCATATAACATTCCACCCAACTGTATCAGAACAACAGCAAACAGGCTAACGAAAGAAAGGGATATGACGGTACGCATCTTCATATAGTAATGTTTTGCCAGCAAAAGTAGCAATTTATCTCGTTAACCTAACGATAACGTTACGATAACATTCATCCTCATCTCCCTGCCTTATCTTTGCAACATCGAAAGAAACAAGAATGTATAACTTAAAAAATAAAACCATTATGAAAGCTTTAGTATTATCAGTAGTATTCGCATTGACAGCAGTAGTAAACGCAGTAAGCGGTAACAATGTAAAGGATTTCGCCTATAACACGGAGAAACAGGAAAACGGAGTGGAAACTCAAATGGTGTATAAGGTAAAAAAAGGAAAGTACCTGGAACGCCACCTGCAATACAACTACACGTATGATGAAAAAGGACGTGTTTCTGCCAAAGAAATACTGAAATGGAATCAAAACAACAGCCGCTTCGAGAAACAGTATTGCCTGAACTTCAGCTACACCGACAATGAAGTAGGCGTACAATACGTAGCATGGAACAGCAAAGACGGTGACTACACCAATATAAAATCAAAAGCCATCTACCAGATGAATGAACAAGGCATGAACTACATGAGCTACAACTGGAACGAAAAAGAAAACTCCTGGAGCCTGGTGACAGAACACAACGCCACCCACTGGAACGGCGCTTTGCTGGCTAACAAGTAACTTTACTCTAACAATAAATACTCTCTCTTAAAACAATGTGCCGGAAGTGCTGTGCTACGTGCAGGTGAATGATTATTCACCCCACAAGCACCGCCACTTCCGACACATTCGTCGTGTTTATTACTTAAAGTTATTCTTCCTGTTTGGAATATTCAGAGAACTCACAACCGAAGCGCTCTACCAGCATATTATCCATTTCATCCGCTTTCAGAGCCAGATTGACGAGATTATGGCAGATTTCATCTTCGGACGCATCTGTGATATCAGACAGATGCACACGGTAAGCCATATAAATCTGCCGTCCCTCGATGCCCAGTTTGTACGGGGAGAAATCTTCACTCAGAATATAATCGAGTACTCTCTCCACCTCTTTCTTAGGCAACAGGTTGATAGGAGAAACAGCAAACAAGTATGCGTTCTCATATACAAAGATACGTATCTCCGAACTGCCTTTATGGAATGTCCAGGAGTCGTAACCATCCCGTGCAAGCACAGGATTAATTCCCATCTCACGGATGGCCCGCTCACAAAAAACGCTCAGTGAAGACGGTTCACGCTCCTCAAAGATACCTTCGGGCAACTTCTCACCACATGAAGGACAAAATTCCTCTTCATCGGCTATCAACTCGTCACAACTGTCACACTGCACCTGGAAAATAGAACGGTCAATCTCTTCTACCGCCTCAAGCAGCTTCCGCAATGCTTCCACACGCACACCGAATCCCATATTGTCGGCATTCGTCAACTTGCTCACTGTCACACCCACCACTTCATTGTTTTCATTGAAGATAGGACCGCCGGAGTTACCGGGATTGACAGCTGCATCAGTCTGAATATAATATTTTCCCTCCATCAGTTGTTTGGGCGAAGACACAGAGCCCTCGGTCACCGTGAAAGGCATACCGTAAGGATAACCAGCCACACACACTTTTCCACCGATAGAAAGAGAATCGTCTCCCGCCAGACTTAAAGAGGGAAGGGACGAAAAATCACCTTCCACAGACAATAGGGCAATGTCCAGAGAAGGATTTACCAACACCACTTTAGCCAGATAAGGATTCCGGTCATTGTCGTGCACCGCCAATGAATGGAAGCCTTTGACTACATGGTAGTTCGTTACAAAAAGGTCATAGTCTTTCAGGTAGAAACAACTGCCTGAACCGCCCGCATGGGTTACTTTGAAAACCAACTGATATATATTGTTCTGTTCCATTGATTTGCTTTTTTAAAGTGTTACGCTTGTCCGCCAAGTGCCTGCTGCATCATCTTCTGCTGAAGTTCCTGCGCCAGACGCATATACTCGCCCATATCTCCCCTCATCATGGCAGCCTGCATGTCGGCTTGTGCTTTCATGATTTCTTCTTGCAGGGAAGCGGCCATGCCTTGCATCTGCTCGATGGCTTCAGAGGATATTTCTTCAAGAACGTCGTCATCATCATCCGGTTCCAGGTCGCCCTCCATTATCTTATCCATGGCATTATAAAGAACTTCAGAAGCATCTTCCATCGACCGGCCACTCGCTTTACTGAGTGCACGGGAGATGATGACATTGATGTCGTCTTGCATATCGTTGTAGAAATAAGCCTCATAGAAGATGTAAAGCAAACGCACGGCACTACGTTCGTAGTTTTCCGTCTGAATGGCTTCAGTGGCTTCTTTATAGACACTTATAAAGTTCTCCTGCACATTCTTCAAGGATGAACGGCGCTTGGTGGAGACTAAGGTATCAACGAAATAAAGGTCCGCAGCCAATTCTTCCTTGGACAAGGCAAGCAGCTTCTCAAGAAAAGCTTTTCCTTTTGCCACCACTTCGGCGGTGGGCAGTTCGGCATCCATGTCGTCCACTGCCTTGTCGAGGTCGTTCAGCAACTGGCCTTGCGGACGGGCAAAGTAGGAAATCTGGTAGAAAGTGGTGTCGAGCACATTCCATGAATAGCCGTATTTGCGGTCGGCATCATACTCTTTAATGACTTCCAACGTCTCCCGGCCAAGCTTTTGCAGACCTTCATAAATGCGGTCTACCTCTTCCTGCGGATAAGGAGTAACTTTAGGTTCGTAGCAACGCGTGGCACCAAACTTTGTGCAGAATTCATCATCGTATTTATCGCCAATGTGACAGATGTTCTGCAAAACGAAATACATCTTGTGCGGATGGCTTTGCGATAAAGGACAGGAGTATTCCATTCTCAGACTGTCACCGTCCTTCACAAAGCGAGGCAACATCAATCTGTTGATGTTCAGGTCGGCCACCTGGCGCAGCATGGCTACACGCCCCTTCTCTGGTAAAGTCAGGAAGTCGGCATTGATGCGGAAAGCATTCTCTTTCACATAGATGTGCACCAGGATAGAACCATGCGGAATATGAAATTCCGTACCTTCCAGATTACCATATTTAGCCCGGAAATCAGGATTCAGATAGTTCAGCAAACAGTGGAAAGCTTGCAGATACTCACCTTGATTATACAAGTCCACACTCTTTTCAAAATCCTCTATATGTATGGAACTTTGTGTGGAGTCCACTACAGGAGGAACATAGATTAATGTCTGTTTCATAATATGTATCTCTATTTTTTATTTAACCGATATACAATTCGGAGGGAATCAGCTTAAAATCGACAAACTGGTTTTCTACCGGCTTAGCTTTCAACAAGAAAGGAACGATACCGTCCGAAGGAAGCGCTTTGCGCGGAAGAGCCGATTGCTTATCGAATTTATAAG
>CAMTFK010000225.1 GCA_947071285.1 uncultured Bacteroides sp.
CAGAGCATCTGGTTTACACCCAGAGGGTCGGGGGTTCGAATCCCTCAGCGCCCACTTAGTTGTTTTTAATGGTCTTGCAAGTGATTGTAAGGCTATTTTTGTTTTAAGTACTTCTTTTGATGGAAGAGCCGCGGACAGAAAGAATACACGGTACTATCTCCTGTTCTATATCTCCAATCCCTTTGAGCTGTCTGAGCAAAAGTCCGCAAGCAGTTTCCCCCATCTTGTACGTTTGATGGGTTACGGCTGTCAATGGTGGGTCTACGTAGTTGGAGTGGGCTTCGTCTGTATATCCTATCAAAGCCACGTCGTCGGGTATGCGCAAACCGGACTCCTTTATGGCTTTCATTGCTCCGAAGGCGAGGCTGTCTGTCATGGCTAATATGGCATCCGGCGGATTAGGTAATGAGAGTAAATGGCAAGCACCTTCATATCCCGACTCATATCCGATTTTCTTGCAAAACACCAGTTCCCGTTCAATGGGTATCTTCCTTTCACGCAAAGCTTGTAGATAACCATGCTTTCGTTGTTTCACTATATCCAGATGATTGGCGCCGCCTATAAAAGCTACACGTTTGGAGCCTGTGGAGAGGAAGTGTTCAGTGGCTTCTTGCGCCGACTCTATATTATTGGTAATCACGGAAGAGAACTTGTCGGTCAGGCATGTACGGTCAAAGAAAATGGTGGGTACATTCAGTTCAACTAATGCTTCGAAGTGTGAATAATCCGTTGTCTCCTGTGACAGGCAGGCGATAATTCCTTCCACACGGAGATTAATCAGGTCTTCCAGGCATTTCTTTTCATTTTCAAACTGTTCGTAGGAGGATGTTATGATGGTGGAATAACCATTATTGTGAGCCATGTCATTAATGCCACTGATGATAGACGCATAATAATGAGTGACAATATCGGGGACGATAATGCCTATTATTCGCGGTGTATTCTTCAACAGGCTCATGGCGAAAGGGTTCGGGCGGTAGTTTCGCTCTTTTGCCAGCGCTTTCACTTTCTTCCGCATTTCTTCGCTTATTTCCGGACTGTTCTTTAGCGCACGCGAAACGGTAGAAATGGATACTCCCAATTCTGCTGCAAGTTCTTTTAGTGATACGTTTCTTTTCTTTTCCATAGTATAAATAGGGCAAATAAGCCCAACAACAAAAGTAATGAAAGGTGACTTTCGGACAAAGGTAACAAAACCGGGAATTTACGCAAACCTTTGCGTATGGTTTTAACACATGGGTGAATATTGCATTTATTGAAAACGGATACTTTTGGAGCATGAAATCTTAAAATCAATCACAATGGAATACAGGGAAATAGGAAAAACAGGAATGAAAGTTTCCAATATTAGTTTTGGGGCTTCTTCGCTTGGTGGCGTCTTCCACTCTATAAAGGAAGAAGAAGGCATAAAGGCTGTGCATACGGCTGTAGACAATGGTATTAATTTCATAGATGTGTCTCCGTATTACGGACACCTGAAAGCTGAAATCGTATTAGGAAAAGCTTTGAAGGAAATTCAGCGTGACAGATATTACCTCTCCACTAAAGTGGGGCGTTATGGTAATAATGGAGTAAATACCTGGGATTATTCTGCAAAGAAAGCTACGGAGAGCGTATATGAAAGCATGGAACGCCTGAATGTGGATTACGTCGATTTAATCAATGTGCACGATATCGAGTTTGCTGATTTGGCACAGGTCTGTCAGGAGACGCTGCCGGCTTTGGTGGAATTGCGAAATAAAGGCATTGTGAAACATGTAGGTATAACTAATCTGACACTGCGTCATTTTAAATATGTAATCGACCATGTGCCCGATGGTACGGTGGAGAGTGTTTTGTCTTTCTGCCACTATTGCCTCAATGATGATGCGCTAACCGATTATCTGGACTATTTCGAAGAAAAAGAGATTGGAGTGATTAATGCTTCTCCTTTCTCGATGGGGTTACTTACAGGTCGTGGTGCTCCCGACTGGCATCCGGCTCCTAAGCCTTTGCAGGATTTGTGCAAGAAGGCTGCGCAATATTGCAAAGAACAAGGCAAGGCAATTGAGCAACTGGCAGTGAAGTATGCTGTGTCTAATCCTCGGATTGCGACAACCCTGTTCAGTACGGCCCGGCCGGAGGCTGTTTTGCAAAACATAAAATGGACGGATGAGGCATTGGATGAGCAGTTATTGAAAGAAGTTAAAGAAATTCTGGAACCCCGTTTCAGAGATACATGGTTGAATAGTTAAATAAAAGCGAAATGAAAGCAGTAGCCATATTAGGAGAACGCAATGTCGCTCTCATAGAAAGAGAAAAACCACAGCTCCATGACGGTGAAGTGTTGCTAAAGATACATTATGTCGGGTTTTGCGGCTCGGATTTGAATACATATCTGGGAAAGAATCCGATGGTGAAATTGCCGGTTGTTCCCGGGCATGAGATTGCAGCTCAGGTGGAAGCTGTAGGTGCAGGGGTACCTGAGAATATCCATTCCGGCATGTCCTGCACGGTGAATCCATATACAAATTGCGGACATTGTTCTTCTTGTCGTAACGGGCGTCCGAATGCTTGTCAGTTTAATCAGACTTTAGGTGTACAACGCGATGGCGCTATGTGCGAATATATAGTGGTGCCCTGGCAAAAGGTGATTGCTGATGATGCATTGACACTTCGGCAGTTTGCTCTGGTGGAACCCATGAGTGTGGGTTTTCATGCTGTTTCCCGCGCCAAGGTTACAGACCTCGATGTAGTGATGGTTATTGGTTGTGGAATGATTGGTGTGGGAGCGATTATCCGTGCTGCATTGCGAGGCGCCCGGGTGATAGCTGTGGATGTGGATGATGAGAAGCTGAAATTGGCTCAGGAGTTGGGTGCCCGCTATACTGTTAACTCTGCAACCGAAGATGTTCATGCGCATTTGCAGAAAATTACCGGAGGAGCTGGCCCTGATGTGGTCATTGAAGCTGTGGGTGCTCCGGTTACTTATCAAATGGCGATTAATGAAGTTGGTTTTACCGGTCGGGTGGTTTGTATTGGTTATGCTAAGAAGGAAACTTCTTTCGAAACTAAGTATTTTGTGATGAAAGAGATGGATATTCGTGGTTCTCGTAATGCTATGCCCGAAGATTTCCGTGCAGTTATAGAATATCTGAAACACTCCTCTGCCGATGTTGAAAGATTGATTAGTGGGGTTTATGCACCCGACCAGGCAAAAGAAGCTTTGGAAGGCTGGGTTGCTAATCCGGGAAAGGTATTCCGTATTCTGGTAAAATTCTGAAAGTATGGCTTATAAGATTATAGATGCTCACGCCCACCTCTGGTTGCATCAGGATACAGAGGTGGACGGCATGAAAATCAAAACCATGGAAGGAGGGAAATCCTTGTTCATGGGTGAGGTGCGCCAGATGCTTCCACCCTTTATGGCGGATGGACGGAATACAGCCGAAATCTTCCTTTCTAATATGAATTATGCGCAGGTTTCTGCTGCAGTGATTACGCAAGAGTACATTGATGGCTTGCAGAATGACTATCTGGAGCAGGTGCAGCAGCAATATCCCGACCGCTTCCTGTGTTGTGGCATGGTCGATGCACGGAAGCCCGGTTATTTTCCCCATGCTGAGGAACTGATAGAAAAAGATTTCAAGGCAATAAAAATTCCGGCTCAACGACTATTATTGTCTGAAGGCAGAGTGTATCTTACTTCTGATGAAATGATGCGGATGTTTCATCTGATGGAAGAGAAAGATGTATTGCTTTCGGTGGACTTAGCCGATGGTGCCGAACAGGTCGGTGAAATGGAAGAAATTATAGCTGAATGTCCGCGCCTTCGGATTGCCATAGGACATTTTGGTATGGTGACGCGTCCGCAGTGGCAGGAGCAGATAAAACTGGCTCGCCATGAACGGGTGCGTATAGAGTCCGGTGGCATCACCTGGTTGTTCAATGATGAATTCTATCCTTTCCGGGGGGCTGTGGTTGCCATAAAGGAAGCTGCATCGCTTGTAGGTATGGAAAAACTGATGTGGGGGTCGGATTATCCGAGAACCATTGCAGCTATTACTTACCGGATGTCTTACGACTTCATTGTCAAGTCCGACTTGATGACGGAAGAAGAAAAGAAACTGTTTCTGGGGGAGAATGCCCAAGCCTTCTATCGGCTTGATAATCTGGTGGAATTGCCTTATATAAAAAATATGTCGGAATAATTACGATTAACACATTGACCTTATAAAATGAATACCAATACAAAGAAATACACTGTTGCCCTGACGCTTATATTCAGCCTCTTCTTTATCTGGGCTATCAGTAGCAATCTGTTGCCAACCATGATACGGCAATTGATGAAAACCTGTGAGCTGAATACTTTTGAAGCATCGTTCACGGAAACGGCCTATTGGCTGGCCTATTTTATTTTTCCCATCCCGATAGCTATGTTTATGAAGAAATACAGCTATAAGGCCGGAGTTATCTTTGGCTTGTTGCTGGCGGCATCGGGCGGGGCATTGTTCTTTCCTGCGGCTGCCATAAAGGAATATTGGGCATATCTGGGCATATTCTTTGTTATCGCCACTGGTATGTGTTTCCTCGAAACGGCTGCTAATCCTTATGTAACGGCCTTGGGAAATCCTCAAACTGCACCCCGCAGACTGAACCTGGCTCAATCGTTCAATGGCTTGGGTGCGTTTATTGCCGCTATGTTCCTGAGCAAGCTGGTGCTGAGCGGACAAGAATACACGCGCGAAACCATTCCTGCTGATTATGCGGGAGGATGGGAAGGATATATCCAGTTTGAAACTGATGCTATGAAATTGCCTTATCTCATTCTGGCAGGTATTCTTCTGGTGATTGCCGTCGTCTTTATTTTCTCCCATCTACCCAAAATAGGGGGCGAAGAGCTGAAAGAAAAGAAGCAAGGCAAACTTATTAATTTCAAAGTGCTGAAACGTTCCCATCTGCGCTGGGGCGTAATAGCTCAGTTCTTTTACAATGGCGGACAGACGGCTATCAATAGTCTTTTTCTTGTTTATTGTTGCACGTATGCGGGGATGCCCGAGGGTAAAGCAACTACATTCTTTGGCTTTTATATGCTGGCATTCCTGTTGGGACGCTGGATAGGCACTGCCTTGATGATAAAGTTTAAACCTGAGAACATGCTTGTTCTATATGCGCTGGTGAATATTGTTTTGTGTGGTGTTATCATGATTTTTGGCGGTATGGTGGGACTGTATGCCATGCTGGCGGTATCTTTCTTTATGTCAATTATGTACCCTACGCAATTCTCTTTGGCTTTGAATGACTTGGGAGATGATACCAAGAGCGGTTCAGCTTTTCTTGTCATGGCCATCGTGGGAAATGCCTGCCTGCCACAGCTCACCGCTTATATCATGCATCATAATGAGCATCTTTACCAGATAGCCTATATTGTTCCGCTCGTATGCTTCATGTTTTGTGCATATTATGGATGGAAGGGTTATAAGGTGATTGATTAGAGACTAATATTGTAACACGTTAAAAAATAAACAGTATGACACTTCGGATTCGATTATTGCTATTTAGCTTTTTATTTATCAACATGTCATTGTCTGCGCAGATAACAGAGCGCGAACGGCCCAAGGAATGGAGCCAGTTAGTGAATGGGGCCCGTTTTATAGACCGTTTTCTACCGATGCAAGGTAAGGTACTTTCGGCAGACACTTGGGGAGTGAAAGGTGTTGTTCCCCGCTATATTGACAACGGTATTGAAGACCGCATCTGGTCGTATTGGGGTGGAAATATCAAGAAGGGTGAAGATGGTAAGTATCATTTGTTTGTTTGCGGCTGGCTGGAGTCTTCTCCGAAAGGACATGGTGAATGGCCTAATTCATTTGTGTTCAATGCAGTCGGTGATAATAGGACAGGCCCTTTCAAAGTACGCAACATGATTGGTAAAGGGCACAATCCGGAAGTGTACCGATTGAAAGATGGGCGCTATGTACTCTACGTGATTGACGGTCGCTACGTGACGGACAACCTGAATGGTAAATGGGAATACGGAAAATTTGATTTCAACGCACGCGACCGCCGTATTATAGAAGGACTATCTAATTTGTCGTTTGCACAGCGTGAAGACGGCTCTTATCTGATGGTTTGTCGGGGTGGGGGAATCTGGATTAGTCAGGATGGGATTTCCGAATATAATCAACTGACTGACAAGCGTGTCTATCCGGATGTGGACGGCCGGTTTGAAGATCCTGTAATCTGGCGTGATAATGTTCTGTATCATATGATTGTGAATGACTGGCTGGGGCGTATCGCTTTTTATCTCCGTTCGAAGGACGGGGTGAGCTGGGTGACTGACCCGGGTGAGGCTTATACTCCGGGAATTGCCGTGCATGAAGACGGGCGCGTGGAGGACTGGTTCAAGTTCGAACGCATTAAAATGTATCAGGATGAATATGGCCGCGCTATCCAGGCTAACTTTGCCGTGATTGATACTTTGAAACCGCAGGATAAACCATTTGATAACCACAGCTCAAAGAATATCGGCATTCCTCTGAATCCGGGGTTATTGCTGACTATTCTGGACGAAAAGCCCATTACTGCCAAGACAAAAACAATCCGTTTGAAAGTAAAAGCAGAAAAGGGATTCAATCCTCAAACGGATATGGACATGAACTCCCTGCGTTTTGGTGCTTCTGAAGAAGTGAACTATGGGCGGGGAAGTAAAGTGCTGAAAACCGAAAATGATGGTGATGACCTGATTGTTACCTTCGACGGAAAAGGGAATGGCATTACGAAAGATGAATTTGCACCGAAACTGATTGGTAAGTATAGAAATGGGAAAATGCTGTATGGCTATGCCCGATTGCCGTATGTGGACTATATCGAGCCCATTCTTTCCGCTCGTGCACCTGTTTTTGCGGTGTCGGGAAAAGGTATGACCGGCCATATTGAAGTGCAGAACTTTGGACAAGTAGCCTCTCAAAAAGCTTCAGTGAAGATAGAATATAAAAAAGAGGATAAACTGATAAATGTTGCTTCTGCCACTGTGCCGGTTCTGAAGCCATATGAGAAAACAGAATTGCAGTTTTCTTGTAAAAATGGCTTTGAGAAGGGCGGAAAATATGATTTCGTGGTGACTGTTTATTCGGGGAAAAAGGTTCTTTCTACTTTTAATCTGACTTTGTCTCCATTGCAATAAGGTAGTAGATGTTAGTTGAGGAATTAATCCTTTTCTGAGCGGTTATGAATCAGTTACGAGCTACGGGCTACAAGCTACAAGTGCCTTTCGGAACATAGCGCAGCCACTTGTAGTTTGTAGCCTGTAGCTCGTAACTTTACTCCTTTCTGAGCGGATATGAGTTAAACCGGCACTTGTAGTTTATCTTTTATATTTACATCTGATTTGAGACGTTATGTGAGGTACCCTCAGTCGTTATCTTAGGCAGCCTCTGTCGTTATGCGAGGGTATCTCAGTCGTTA
>CAMTFK010000226.1 GCA_947071285.1 uncultured Bacteroides sp.
CCTTTCAATTTCCTCGACTTTCATAGTTATTCCATTTATTAAATTCCTCACGTATCTTTTTCCTTGCCCGGGACAGCAGTACACGGACGTTTGTAGAGTTCAGTCCGGTCACCTGTTCTATCTCTTCGTAAGAACAGCCTTTGACGTCCCGCAGATTCACAATCCGTTGTTGCTGTTCGGGCAAGTGGGCAATGATATCTTTCACTTGTCTCACTTCGTCGCGTATCTCCAGATTATCTGCCTGAGAGACGTCTTGCACGGCAGTCAGTTCTACTGATTGTTTAGACAAGACATACTTTCCCGAACGAAGCAAATCAAAACACATATTCTTTACCAAAGTGACACTGAACGCTTCCGGGTTGCTGATAACCGTCAGTCCTTCCCGCTTATCCCATAGCTTCAGATAAGCTTCCTGCACCAGGTCTTCCGCATCGGCCGCATTCTCCAGTAACCGATAGGCCACGCAGTACAGTTTGCGGTGATAGGGCAGAAACTCATTTTTAAAACTCTCAGCATCCATGGGCTTTTCTGTATCTCAATCCTGTTTACTTGTTGTATCTATTGGTTAGACGTAAGGGGGCGGAATATTGTTACAAAGAAACTTATTTTTCTTAAAAAGAAAATGCGACAATAGAGAAATCTCTACCGTCGCATTCTTTTCTTAAGGACTGACTCTTCTTAGAACCAATATATATATACTAATGTGCTTATGCTAATTACAACCCACAACAACACTCCCTGAATGAGAGGCTTAATACCTACCGCTTTCAACACATCTCGCGAGAGAGAAGCACCGATGAAAAACAACGTAATGGTTAAAGTCTTGCGGGCAAAGGAATTGATGCCGGCTCCGATGAGAGCTCCGGTTTCTGTAGTATCCAGCACATAAGTATTGAAGACCATGGCCAATACAAAGAAGAAGATAAACCAGGGGATACTGATTTTCTGTCCCTTGCTTTTAAAGATGAAAGATGTAACAAATGCCAAAGGAATAATCCAAAGAGCACGCGTCAGTTTAATAGTAGTAGCTATCTTCAAGGCTTCTTCACCATAAGCCGCACCTGCACCTACCACTGAGCTTGTATCATGGATGGCAATGGCAGCCCATGTACCAAACTCTTGCTGGCTCATATTGAGTGCATGCCCGATAACCGGGAAAATGAACAGCGCAATAGCATTCAGAATAAAGATAGTGCCCAAAGCCACAGACATTTCACTATCCTTAGCTTTCAGTACAGGGCCTACTGCAGCAATAGCACTACCACCACAAATTGCCGTACCGGAGCTGATAAGATAGGATGTATCACGGTCTACTTTCAAGAATTTACGACCAATGAACCAACCGATGAGCAGTGTGCCGACTACAGAAATAATAGTGAATTCCATACCTTCTTTACCGGAAGCCAAAGATGCCTGCAAGTTCATGCCGAATCCCAGACCTACCACTGAATATTGCAAAAGATATTTGGATGTTTTCTTATTAAACTTCGGGTGTGCCTGTCCGCATGACAAGGCGAATGCCAATCCCAGGAACAAAGCTACCGGTGGAGTGACCCATGCAGAATAGGCCTGCATACCGGGGACATAGTCTAAGAATAAGAAAAAGGAAAGAATAACAAGAAGAGAAACGTAAATAGTTTTGTTGTTACGTTGAAGAGATGCTATGTTGATACTCTTCGCCAACACTTGATTTGAAGCCATACTTTTATTGTTTTACAATTTATATATCCTTTATTTTCGGGTGCAAAGGTAGGCTCCTTTTTTCAAACAGGCTAATTGTTTATGCTTATGTATTATAACTTTTGGTTATTCATTAATTTGTTTCCCGGGAAGAAATGTACTTAACGATAGAAAAGAGAACTACAACTTTCTGTCATAGTGCATGGCAAACTGCATGAAAGCTTGGGACAGTCCTCCCTCCTGCCCTTGCAATTGGACAAAGCAGAGTTCGCGAAGCATGGGCATATCTTTAATTTCCACCACCCGGAAAGTGCCGGCAGCCAGCTCCTTAAAAATGGAACGAACAGAGACAATGCCCATGCAATCAGCATTTTCAAGAAAAAGTTTGATGCTCTCGGTACTGCCAAGATACATCAAAACATTAAGATTGGATAGTTTTATATTGTGCCCTGACAAAGCACGTTCTATCACATCAAGTGTACCGGAACCACGTTCGCGAAGTACAAGAGGAATTTTCTGTAAATCTTCAGGGGTGATTTCTTCGGAAAGTGAGAGTTTACTTTTAGTGTGCACCACAGCCACCAGTTCGTCTTCAAGAAAAGTGGTATACTTCAAATTAGGCAGGCGATAAATACCTTCTACCAAACCTAAATCTATGCGATGTTCCTGCAAAGCTGTCTCTATGCCACGGGAGTTTCCGTTCAATAGAGAAAGGTTGACTTGCGAGAATTTACGGATAAAACTGCCCAATAAGGGAGGTAGCACGTATTGGGCAATCGTAGTACTGGCACCAAGTTTCAACTCTCCCGTATATTCATTATGCAACAGATGCATCTCATATTCCAGTTGTTTATAATCCTCCAGAATACGGTCACAGTGTTCCAACAGTAGTTTCCCGGCTTCCGTCAGACTTATCTTACTGCCCTGCCTGTCAAACAAACGTGCCTGATAGGTACTCTCCAACTCTTGTATATGCTTTGTTATGGCAGGCTGGCTGACAAACAACTCTTGCGAAGCCTTCGTGAAACTCAGGTTCTTCGCCACAGACCGGAAGACTTTTAAACGAAAATCAGACACGTAATTAGTGATTAAGGGTTAGTGATAAATGGTTAACAACAGGGTTATTGCAATTCTTCGGCTTTAATGCCTAAAGCACGCATCATGGAGTAACCCAACAAATCCCATTTGCAAGCAAGAGGACGCGCCGGCTCATCCATATTGAAAAGAAAAACTTCTTTTGATTTTACCGGATCAGCGTCTTTCAGATGTTCATCCAAAACATCCATAAGTTTGGCACCATAGTCGTCAAGAAACGGAACCAGCATGAGGCGCTTCACATCGGCAGAGTCAAGAGCTATATTCAGCAAGTCAAGATAGAGGTTCGCCCTCGGAACAAGTCCTTCGGAAGATACTGAAGTAAACGTAAATTCACCCAACTGGTTAGTGTATCCCACCCCATTCAAATCTTCATTCAAGTTGGCAGGATCGCAGTGAAGCAGTTCGTTTGTCTGCCCATCATGCACAAACAGCACTCCTATATTATTGTTTTTATCACGAACACCAGAATCAAGTGCCAGATAAGAAGCCCATTCTTCTACATAAATGTTCTGCAAGGGACGTCCCAACTGTAATTCAAAATATCTCTTCAAATCTCTAACCACGTCATTGAAGTATGCTACGTCCACTAATATCACATTCTCTGCAAACTTTACATTTTCTGCCATAATATATTATATTCTATTTTTGAGGGATAAAGATACAATAATCCTTTTAGCTACACACATGATTTAAACAGAATTTACACATTACTATATATCAATGGAGAGAAACCATATAAATGCACTAACCAATTCCCTCTTACAAGCATTGCAAGTATAAGGAAAGACATTTTGTCATAAATATCCACATAACAACTGCCATTTTATCACAAATAAGTCATTGGCAAATCTTTTGCGCCCCATTAGTTGTTATTGAAAATGAAAAATAGAAAGGAGATATAAGATATGAACTTTAACAATTTCACCATTAAATCGCAAGAGGCAGTGCAAGAAGCACTGAATCTGGCCAAGAGCCGCGGGCAGCAAGCCATCGAGCCGGTTCATGTGATGCAAGGAGTGATGAAAGTGGGCGAAAACGTCACCAACTTCATCTTCCAGAAACTGGGCATGAACGGACAACAGGTTGCACTCGTACTCGACAAACAAACGGATTCCCTGCCTAAAGTTTCGGGTGGAGAACCCTACTTGAGCCGTGAAACGAATGATGTTTTTCAGAAAGCCACTCAGTATTCCAAAGAAATGGGTGACGAATTCGTTTCGCTGGAACATTTGTTGCTGGCATTGCTGACCGTAAAAAGCACCGTTTCCACCATCCTAAAAGATGCGGGAATGACGGAACATGAGCTTCGCAATGCCATCACCGAACTGCGCAAAGGCGAAAAGGTGACCTCACAATCCAGTGAAGATACTTATCAGTCACTGGAAAAGTACGCCATCAACCTGAATGAAGCCGCCCGAAGCGGTAAACTCGACCCGGTTATCGGTCGTGACGAGGAGATACGCCGCGTACTGCAAATCCTGAGCCGCCGTACCAAGAACAACCCCATATTAATAGGTGAACCGGGTACTGGTAAAACCGCTATTGTGGAAGGACTTGCCCACCGTATCCTGCGTGGTGACGTACCGGAAAACCTGAAGAACAAACAAGTGTACTCACTGGACATGGGTGCGCTGGTGGCCGGTGCAAAATACAAAGGTGAATTCGAGGAACGTCTGAAAGCTGTTGTCAACGAGGTGAAGAAATCGGAAGGAGATATTATCCTCTTCATTGATGAAATTCACACATTGGTTGGTGCCGGAAAGGGCGAAGGAGCCATGGATGCTGCCAATATCCTGAAACCTGCGCTAGCGCGTGGCGAACTAAGAAGTATCGGCGCCACTACCCTTGACGAATATCAGAAGTATTTCGAGAAAGACAAAGCATTGGAACGTCGTTTCCAAATTGTATATGTAAACGAACCCGATACACTGAGCACCATCTCCATCCTGCGTGGACTGAAGGAACGTTACGAAAATCATCACCACGTACGGATTAAAGATGACGCCATCATTGCCGCTGTAGAGCTGAGTAACCGCTATATCACGGATCGTTTCTTACCGGACAAGGCTATCGACCTGATGGACGAAGCTGCCGCTAAATTGCGTATGGAAGTAGACTCAGTTCCAGAAGAACTGGATGAAATTTCACGTAAAATCAAACAATTGGAGATTGAGCGCGAAGCCATCAAGCGTGAGAATGATAAACCAAAGCTGGAACACATCGGCAAGGAACTTGCTGAGCTGAAAGAACAAGAGAAATCTTACAAGGCGAAATGGCAAAGTGAGAAAACACTGGTCAACAGAATCCAGCAGAACAAGGTTGAAATAGAAAATCTGAAATTTGAAGCTGACAAGGCAGAACGTGAAGGTGACTACGGCAAGGTAGCCGAAATCCGCTATGGCAAGTTACAGGCTTTGAATCAGGAAATCGAAGACACCCAGAAAGAACTTCATGCCATGCAGGGCGACAAAGCCATGATTAAGGAAGAAGTAGATGCTGAGGACATTGCAGATGTAGTTTCCCGCTGGACAGGTATCCCTGTAAGCAAAATGCTGCAAAGCGAAAAGGACAAGCTGTTGCATCTTGAAGATGAACTCCACCAACGTGTCATCGGACAAGATGAAGCTATCCAAGCAGTTGCTGATGCCGTGCGCCGTAGCCGTGCCGGTTTGCAGGACCCTAAACGTCCGATTGGCTCGTTCATCTTCCTCGGCACTACCGGCGTAGGTAAAACAGAACTTGCCAAGGCGCTTGCGGAATTCCTCTTCGATGACGAAACCATGATGACGCGTATCGACATGAGTGAATATCAGGAGAAGCATAGTGTATCACGTCTGGTCGGAGCACCTCCGGGATACGTGGGCTATGATGAAGGTGGGCAGTTGACTGAAGCCATCCGGCGCAAACCGTACTCTGTGGTATTGTTTGACGAAATAGAGAAAGCGCACCCGGATGTATTCAATATTCTGCTGCAAGTATTGGACGACGGACGATTGACGGACAACAAGGGACGTGTGGTAAACTTTAAAAATACCATTATCATCATGACCTCAAATATGGGCAGTGCCTACATTCAGAGTCAGATGGAGAAACTGAACAGCGCCAACAAAGAGCAAGTGATAGAGGAAACGAAGAAGGAAGTGATGAATATGTTAAAGAAAACGATTCGTCCGGAATTCCTGAACCGTATTGATGAAACCATCATGTTCCTGCCGCTAAATGAAAGCGAGATTAAGCAGATTGTAGTGCTCCAAATAAAAGGTGTACAGAAAATGCTAGCTCAAAATGGTGTGGAACTGGTGCTGACAGAGGGAGCCATAGAGTTCCTGACGAAAGTGGGGTATGATCCGGAGTTCGGTGCCCGTCCTGTGAAACGAGCTATTCAGCATTACTTATTGAATGATTTGTCGAAGAAGTTATTGGCACAGGAAGTAGACCGCAGCAGGCCTATTATAGTAGATGCCAGTGGCGAAGGGCTCATATTCAGAAATTAAGCTAAAAAACTAATGAGTTAAAAAAGGCTGTCTTGCCACATTGATGGAACAAGACAGCCTTTTCATTATTCTATAACGAGCTGCTTAACAACTGGCGCGGACAGGGCGTGCGTCACAACCAACACATATTCTCCTGCACACGGCAAATCAAACGAAGAACTTTCCTCTTGCGTCTGCTTCACATCAACCACCTTCCCCCGAATATGATACAAACAAAGCGTAGCATTGGGCAACACTCCGTCCACATATATCTTTCCGGCAGTTTTATCCACCTTCACTGTTACGCTCTTATGCTCTTCCATCTCATCAATACGCAGCCTCAAGTCCCCCTAAAGGCAGTAAGTTCATATATAAAGCGTGGGAACTGCTGTTATTATTGTACCTGGGGCTCTGGACTGCCACTATTCAAATAATATACAACAGCCCACGCTCCGTACTATACATTTGAATATGCATATACAACAGAGCATGAGCGTTTGTTGTCTATTATCCTTGAATAGCGTGAAATTGTCCAGATTTCAAGTACAAGATAATATTAAACGCTTTTATCCATAATTATCCTTCAATCTTAGTGAGAGAGGTCACCACCTACTCGCATTTCAGGATGGCAGCAAAGGTATAAAAAAAGTAGTCAAAATTGAAACTACGAGATAAAAAAAACGCGGATAGCCTCGGGAGTGCCCGGGATTATCCGCATATTCTATCAAAAGAACTGTTTATTTTAAATTTATTCTTCCGTTTTCTCTTCTACTACTTCTTCCGTTTCAGGAGTATCCGCGAAATCAGTCATTCCGCAAGAGACCAACAGATTATACCAGGAAATAAGCTTCTTGATATCCGCCAAATATACACGGTCACGATCAAAAGTAGGTAAAACTTCTCCCAAATAAGCACGAAGCTCTTCAGCGGTAGCTTTCTTCAGATCCATTACAACAGGAGCACCGTTTTCCTTCTCTTTCATAGCAACCAGCACATCTTTCAAAGGCACATCGTCCGTATCTGTATACATGGCAATATCGCCCAAAGAGATTATTTTTTCGTTACCATAAGCGGGGAAACGTTTCTTGTCCGTCAGAGACTCTACAATCAACATATTTCTACCTTGTGAAATGAGTTTATACAATCCCGGTTTACCGGAAA
>CAMTFK010000227.1 GCA_947071285.1 uncultured Bacteroides sp.
CTTTCTCACCTACCACCCCGCCCTTTGGGCACCCCTCCTCCGACTGGAGGAGGGGAATGAAGTTACTTCGCAAATCACGCCGCTAAATTATCATTTATAAAACAATCAAGCAACAGCATGAATAGAATCATCTTTTTGACAGCCTCCCTCTTATTGGGAATACTCTCCGTCTTCTCGCAGACCGATTTCAATACCCCGGGCGCAGGTAATCCCGTCATCCCCGGATACTTTGCCGACCCTACTATAAAGAAGTTCGGTGACACTTATTATATGTATGCCACAACCGATGGTAGTGGTGCCGGCTTCGGCCCTGCCCAGGTGTGGACGAGCAAAGACTTCGTAAACTGGACCCTGATGCCCATGAACTGGCCCGACAGCCACTGGATATGGGCTCCCGACGTGATGCAGCACACCGATGGCAAGTATTACTATTTCTATTGCCAGCCCTGCATCATCCATTGCGGTGTAGGGGAAACCCCGCGCGGCCCGTGGAAAAATATACTGGGAGAAAGCGAAGCAGTCCTCATTCCGGACCGTTTTGTAACAAATGCCATCACACTGGACGGACAGACTTTCGTAGATGATGATGGTTCGGTATACATGTACTGGGGTACCTGGGGGATATACAAAGGCTTCGGCTGCGGTGCCGGAAAGCTGGCGCCCAACTTGAAAAGTTTCACCGAAACCCGCCTCATCCCCAATACCGAAGCAACGGATTTCTTCGAAGCTCCCTTTGTCATCAAGCGGAATGGAACTTACTACTTCATGTATTCTTCCGGTTCCTGCCACGACCATACCTACCGTGTGCAATATGCCACTGCGGACCAGCCTTTAGGTCCTTATAAATATGGCGGTTGCATTCTCGAAACCAATACTGACGGCACCATTCACGGCCCCGGACACCACAGCATCTTGCAGGAGGGCGACAACTACTACATCGTTTACCACCGTCACGACAATCCGCACTCCAACCGTGGCTTCCACCGCCAGCTTTGTATCGACCGCATGACATTCAATGCAGACGGGACGATTCAGAAAATCATCCCCACTCATGACGGCGTAGGCGCATTGGCTCCTTCCGTTGTTAAATCAACCAACCTCGCCTTTGGCAAGAGCGTTCGCGCCTCTTCTTTTTATGACGATAATTTCCGTCCAGAATATGCCGTAGATGATAACAACGGCACCTTGTGGCGTCCACGCGGCATGGGACAGGAATGGATTGAAATAGACCTGGGACGTAGCCAACCGATACAAACCATCTGGACGCAATTCGAATACGGCACGCAGTTCTATCAATACCTGATTGAAACTTCCACCGATGGAAAACGCTGGAATATCTTTGCCGATAAACGGAACAACCATCTGGCAGGCAGTCCGATGGTGGACTTCGGAAAAGCCAAAGCCCGCTACGTCCGCCTCACCTATACCGGTGGGCAAAAGAACGGTTTCGGTGGTGCCATCTGGAACATCAAAGTATTCTCCGGCATCGAAACCTCCGCCCCGCAGCAATGGCTCGGACTGACTGCCGCCGACTGGAACGGTCGCGAATGGCAAAACAACGAAGGGATGTTGGGAGGAGCTTTCACTCTCAAAGAAGGCGCAGCCCGCACCGGACGTATGGACGGACGTGACGCCCTGATACTTGAACCGGGCACTACGCTGGAATTCCGTCATCCGCTGATTTCTCCTTCCAAAGAACATACAATTAGCGCGTTAGTTTATAGATTAGGTAGGTGGCAAAGCTACGAATCGGAGTCCGCCCTCTCATCGGGTGTGATTTCGCTTCAAAGCGGAGCCGAACCTTTAATCATCACTAACCTCCGCTATTATAACTGGAAACAGGAACCTGCCGAACAAGCCTATGATGCCACCACGGATATTGTTCGTCTGCCGGCAACCGACCAGCAAAAGCGCGGTCTGGTAGTGAGTATCACTGCCGATGACTTTGCAGCCGGAGACACCGTGCACTATTTCTCCAATCATGGAGTAGACGGATACTTCGAAGCTCAACGCGCGCCTTCTGTCATCCAGGAAGTGCAAGGCAAGAAGAGCTTCCATTTTGAAGGACATCAGGTATTCCGTTCCAGTTTCTCACTCCCTGCAACCTTGCTGGACAATGCTCCCTATACATTGGAAGCTTGGATATTGAATGATTCCATCGCAGAAAACGAATGTATAGCCGATTTCACGACATCGCATGACGAACTGGAAAAGATTATGCTGGTAAACGGTACAGAACCGCGCTGCGGAGTTATCAACCACTACGGTTGGTATGAGGATGCCGGTTATAAGGATATGAAAACGCTGGAAAGCAAATGGCAACATGTCTATATCTGCTTTGACGGCCGGATGGAGCAGGTATATATAAATGGACAACTAATCAGCGAAAAAGACATTCAATTGCTGATAAAACCGTCACAATACGTAACTTTGGGGCAGAATGCAGAACGCAACTGGCCGTTCACGGGCTACCTGCATTCACTGAAACTCTGGGACGAATATATTCCGATGAAAAAATAACACCATAAATAGAATGATAACCATGAAGAAACTTTTAGTAAGCACTCTGATGCTTGCCACTGCAATAGGCGGTCAGGCACAAGTGAAAAATCAGTCGCACGGCTACCCCATTGACCCTGTGCCCTTCACTTCGGTGAAAGTAACCGACTCCTTTTGGGGGCAGCGCCTCAACGCAAGCCGCGAAGTAACCATTCCTCTTGCTTTCAGCAAATGCGAGGAAACAGGAAGATATCAGAACTTCGTCAACGCAGCGCATCCCAGCGATACGATAAAAGTCGGCGGACTGGCCTTTGACGATACGGACGTCTATAAAACCATTGAAGGCGCCAGCTACCTGTTGCAGACTTACCCAGACAAGAAACTGGCTAAGTATATCGACAGTGTACTGGTGATTGTGGCCGCCGCACAGGAACCCGACGGCTACCTCTACACCAGCCGCACCATGAACCCGAAGCATCCGCACGAATGGGCGGGAAGCAAGCGCTGGGAAAAAGTAGAAGACCTGAGTCACGAATTCTACAATCTGGGACACATGGTGGAAGGCGCCATCGCCCACTATCAGGCCACCGGGAAGAAAAACTTCCTCAACATCGCCATCAAGTACGCCGATTGCGTATGTCGTGAGATAGGTACAGGCGAAGGGCAGCAAATCCGTGTTCCCGGACATCAGATTGCCGAAATGGCACTTGCCAAACTTTATCTGGTCACCGGAGACAAGAAATACCTCGACCAGGCTAAATTCTTCCTCGACCAGCGTGGTTACACCAGCCGCACGGACGAATACAGTCAGGCACACAAGCCCGTTGTCCAGCAGGACGAAGCAGTGGGACACGCCGTTCGCGCCGCTTATATGTACGCAGGAATGGCCGACGTGGCAGCTCTCACCGGAGATACCGCCTACATTCATGCCATCGACCGCATCTGGGACAATATCGTCGGTAAGAAGTATTACATCACCGGAGGTATCGGAGCTACCGCTGCCGGAGAGGCTTTCGGTAAAAACTATGAGTTGCCCAATATGTCAGCCTATTGCGAGACTTGCGCAGCTATCGGCAATGTATATGTCAACTACCGTCTGTTCTTGCTCCACGGCGAATCAAAGTATTATGATGTACTGGAACGTACCTTATATAACGGTTTGATTTCGGGCGTATCACTGGACGGCGGCGGTTTCTTCTACCCGAATCCGTTGGAGAGCATGGGACAACATCAACGCCAACCCTGGTTCGGCTGCGCTTGCTGCCCCTCTAATATCTGCCGTTTCATTCCGTCATTGCCGGGATATATCTATGCGGTGAAGGATAAAGATGTCTACGTTAACCTCTTCATGTCCAACACTTCGGACCTGAAAGTAGGCGGTAAGGCTGTTTCTATCGAACAAACAACGAAGTATCCCTGGAACGGAGACATCGCCATCGGTATTAAGAAGAACAATGCCGGGCAGTTCACGATGAAAGTACGTATCCCGGGATGGGTACGGGGTCAGGTAGTTCCGAGCGACCTTTACACCTACAGCGACGGCAAGCGTCTGAAATATACAGTAGCCGTGAACGGAGAACCCGTACAAAGCGAACTGAAAGAAGGCTACTTCTGCATCGACCGCCGTTGGAAGAAGGGTGACAAAGTGGAAATACACTTCGACATGGAACCACGGACTGTCAAAGCCAACAATAAAGTGGAAGCCGACCGTGGACGCATTGCCGTGGAACGCGGCCCGATTGTGTATTGCGCTGAATGGCCGGATAACAACTTCGATATTTTCAGTGTATTCATGAACCGCAACCCGAAGTTTGAAGTAGTGGAGAAGCCCGATTTACTGTATGGCATCAACCAACTGAAGACAGGGGCGCAGATTCTTGGATACGATGACCGGGGACGCCTGACTACCACTGACGTGGATTTGACCCTGATTCCTTATTATGCATGGGCACACCGTGGTTCGGGAGCCATGCTCGTATGGTTACCGCAGGAATTAAGCGCATCCCGCCCCACCATGCCCGCCACGCTGGCTTCGGAAAGCAAGATTGATGCTTCACACAAAGTAAAATCTATCTCAGCCATCAACGACCGCCTGGTGCCGAAAGATGAGAACGACCGCTCCATGCCTTACTATCACTGGTGGCCGAAACAGGGAAGCACCGAATGGATTTCATACGAATTCCCGGCAGAAGCAACCGTCAGCAGTGCTACCGTATATTGGTTTGACGATGCTCCCTGGGGTGGTTGCCGCGTACCGAAGAGCTGGAAGATTTATTATAAAGATGCACAAGGCGAATGGCAACCCGTCACCGGTGCCGACAAATACGGAGTTGAAAAAGGTACGGGAAATGTAGTTAACTTTGACCCGGTAAAGACAAAAGCCGTCAAACTGGAAATCAGACAGCCGGATAAATATTCATCAGGCTTATTTGAATGGGAAGTTAAGTAAAGATTAGGTATATGAAAATGGTTAGATTAGGTTTGTCAGTAGCCATGCTCCTTTGCGGGGGCATGGCTATTGCCCAAGGTACGGTAGAGGATTACAACCGTGCCTATTCATTGAGAGAGAAGTTCAGCGCAAACAAGGTATTCTACTCCAATGTCACACCGACGTGGATAGAGGGTACACATCAGTTCTGGTATGTGCGCAATACACCGGAAGGACGTATGTATGTATTGGTGAATGCAGACAAGAAAGGGAGAAAAGAGTTGTTCGACCATAGCCGCCTGGCTGACGCACTTACCAAGGCATCCGGCAAAGAAGTGAAATCTTCCGCCATCAATCTGGAGCGACTGCATGTAAACAAGAGTCTGGACACACTTCGCTTTGTTTTCAATAACCAGCGATGGATGTATGCCACCCGGAAAAACCAGTTGGCAAACGAAGGCGCTCTCCCCGTTCCCCAAAAGCAGAAACATTGGATGGAACGGGATGATGAGAAGACTGCCAATCCTATTCCTTCACCTGACGGTAAGTACACGGCATTCATCAAGAATCATAATGTATACGTGAAAGAAGTTGCCACAGGGAAAGAAAGACAGTTGAGTATAGACGGCACACTGAGCAATTATTATTCAGCCTATATCCGTTGGTCACCGGACAGCAAGAAGGTGGCTTCCTGCAAGATACGTCCGGTTGAGAAGCGTTATGTATATTACGTGGAGTCTTCTCCAACGGACCAACTGCAACCCAAGCTCCACAAGCAGGAGTATGCCAAACCGGGAGATGAACTCCCATTTAAGGTGCCTTGCATCTACGAAGTGGAGACAGGACGCAGTATTATCCCTTCCACTGATTTGTTTGCCCAACAATATGAGATATACGGCCCCGAATGGAACCCGGACAGCCGTGCCGTAACCTTCGAATACAATCAGCGCGGGCATCAGGTGTACAGGGTACTGGAACTTTCGGCAGAGACCGGCAAAGTACGTCCACTGATAGAGGAAAGCAGTGATAAATACGTAAACTACACCCGCCATTTCCGCCATGACCTAAGGGACAACAAGCATATCATCTGGATGAGCGAACGCGACAACTGGAACCATCTCTACATGTACGACCGCACCACTGCGCAGCCCGTCCACCAAATCACCAAAGGCGAATGGTATGTGCGCGAAGTGCTTCGTGTGGATGAAGACAACCGGCAGATTTACTTCTCCGCAAATGGTGTACAACCCGGTGAAGACCCTTATCTCATCCGCTATTACCGCATCGGCTTCGATGGGAAAGACCTGGTTTGCCTTACTCTGGAAGAAGGGATGCACCGTGCCTGGTTCTCGGGAGATATGAATTATCTGGTAGACGTTTACTCTATGGTAGACAAAGCTCCTGTAGCCGTGCTGCGCAGCGCCAAAGATGGCAAAGTAGTAATGCCATTGGAAACTGCCGACATCAGCCGCCTGATAGCCGAAGGCTGGAAAGCACCGGAAGTATTTACCGCCAAAGGGCGTGACGGCAAAACGGATATGTGGGGACTGATTGTCCGTCCCACTAACTTCGACCCGAACAAGAAGTATCCGGTTATCGAGTACATTTACCAAGGTCCCGGCGACCAGTATGTACCCAAGACTTTCATTCCGTACAACTGGTATATGACTTCACTGGCAGAACTGGGTTTCATCGTTGTCATGGTGGATGGAATGGGAACTTCTTTCCGTTCACGCGAATTTGAAAATGTATGTTATAAGAATCTGAAAGATGCAGGACTGCCCGACCACATCGCTTGGATTAAAGCTGCCGGAGAGAAGTATCCGTATATGGATATGGACCGCGTAGGCATCTACGGCTGTTCCGCCGGAGGTCAGGAGTCCACCACTGCCGTGCTGTTGCATCCCGAATTCTACAAAGCCGCTTATTCCGCCTGTGGTTGCCACGACAATCGCATGGATAAAATCTGGTGGAACGAACTCTGGCTCGGATATCCCGTAGGCGACCAGTACAAAGAAGGTTCGAACGTGGAGAATGCCCATTTGTTGAGTCGTCCCCTGATGCTGGTAGTCGGTGAACTGGATGACAATGTAGACCCTGCTTCAACCATGCAAGTAGTAAACGCTTTGATTAAGGCGAACAAGGATTTTGAACTGGTAGTCATCCCCGGCGCACACCACACAATGGGCGAAGATTTCGGGGAACATAAACGGTATGATTTCTTTGTAAGACATCTGATGGGGGGAAACCCGCCGAAGTGGGACGAGGTGAAGAAGTGATTAGTGATTCATGCGAATCAGGAGTTGAAATTCATTCATAACCCATCAGAAATGAAGCAAATGATAAACGGTACTATCTCCATTCTCCTCCTCCTGGGAGGAGGAGTACCCGTAGGGGGAGGTGGTAGGTAAAACAATAAAATACCTAT
>CAMTFK010000228.1 GCA_947071285.1 uncultured Bacteroides sp.
GCTGGGTCAACAAATGGTTCACCATCAACATCTTCGACTGGTTGTCCGGTTGGGGACTGAGCATGGGTATCGTATTGCTGCTGATGACTTTGATTGTAAAAGCAGTTGTATTCCCCGCTACCTGGAAAACTTATATTTCTTCTGCCAAGATGCGTGTGTTGAAGCCGAAAATAGACGAAATCAACAAGAAGTATCCCAAGCAGGAAGATGCGATGAAGAAACAGCAGGAAGTAATGGGACTATACAGTCAGTACGGCGTAAGCCCGATGGGTGGATGTTTGCCGATGCTGGTACAATTCCCGGTTCTGATTGCCTTGTTCATGTTCGTGCCGAGTGCTATCGAATTGCGCCAACAAAGTTTCTTGTGGGCTGACGACCTCTCTACGTACGATGCTTTCATCAACTTCCCGTTCAACATTCCGTTTCTGGGTAGTCACTTGAGTTTGTTCTGTCTGTTGATGACGGTTGTGAACATTCTGAACTCTAAGTTTATGATGCAGCAACAAGACACCGGTGCAAACCCACAAATGGCAGCCATGAAGTGGATGACGTATCTCATGCCAATCATGATGTTGTTCATCTTGAACAGCTATCCTTCGGGCTTGAACTATTACTACTTCATATCAACGTTAATTAGCGTAGTGACTACAATCATCCTGCGAAAGACAACGAATGAAGAGAAACTTCTCGCCCAACTTGAAGCAAGAAAGAAGGACCCGAAGAAAGCTAAGAAAACCGGCTTTGCCGCCCGCCTGGAGGCAATGCAGAAACAACAGGAACAGTTGATGAAAGAGAGACAGAACAGAAAGTAAGTCTCCGCTTTTCATCACTTGATAATAAAAGCCGGGCAATTTATGTGATTGCCCGGCTTTCTTGCTCTTATAACGACTATAGCTATACTCAAAAAATGAAAACTAAATATACATATAAACAGATATGGATGATAGCCTATCCCATCCTCATCAGTCTGCTGATGGAGCAAATGATAGGTATGACAGACACCGCTTTCCTGGGACGGGTAGGCGAAGTGGAACTTGGAGCATCTGCCATTGCAGGTGTCTTCTACATGGTAATATTTATGGCCGCTTTCGGTTTCAGCATCGGCGCGCAGATACTCATTGCACGGCGCAACGGCGAACACCAATACAAGGAAATCGGAAATTTATTTTATCAAGGTATTTATTTCCAGGTGGGATTGGCGGCAGTCATGTTCCTTCTCTCCTACTTCCTTTCTCCGTTGATTTTGAAGCGTGTCGTAGCCTCGGAACACATTTACGAAGCCGCCATCAGTTATCTGAACTGGCGCGTATTCGGTGCGTTCTTCTCGTTCAGCGCAGTCATGTTCCGTGCGTTCTTCCTAGGCACTACGCAGACGAAGACATTGACATTGAACTCCGTAGTGATGGTGTTGAGCAACGTAGTCTTCAACTACATACTCATCTTCGGTAAATTCGGCTTTCCGGCTCTCGGCATTGCCGGTGCAGCTATCGGTTCGTCTCTTGCCGAACTGGTTTCACTGGTATTCTTCATACTCTATACTCGCAGCCGCATTGACTGCCGCAAGTATGGGCTTGACCGTATACCTAAGTTCTGTCGTGAGGTACTGAAACGAATATTGAATGTCTCCTTCTGGACAATGATACAAAACGTCGTCTCCCTGTCCACCTGGTTCTTGTTCTTCCTCTATGTGGAGCATCTGGGAGAACGGTCGCTGGCTGTTACGAACATTGTCCGGAGCGTATCCGGCATCTTGTTCATGGTGATGATGGCATTTGCCTCCACTTGCGGTTCACTGGTCAGCAACCTGATTGGTGCCGGTGAAAAGGATTGTGTAGCGGGAACCATCCGGCAGCATATACGCATTGCCTATATGTTCGTGTTGCCGTTGGCATTGTTCTTCTCGCTCTTCCCTAAACTGATATTGGGTATCTATACAGATATGCCTGATTTACAGGATGCAGCAGTACATTCGCTATGGGTGATGTGCTCAGCCTACTTGCTGCTTGTGCCTGCCAATGTATATTTCCAGTCAGTATCGGGAACGGGTAACACGCGTACGGCATTGGTAATGGAATTGGTGACACTGGTTGTTTACGTAGCCTATATCACATACATTATTCTTTACTTACGCCTGGATGTAGCGCTGTGCTGGACATCAGAAATGGTTTATTCCTTCTTTATCTTAATATTTTGCTGGTGGTATATTAAGCAGGGACAATGGCAAGAGAAACGCATATAATTTGTATATTTGCTGCAAATAACCGTAACGAACAACATATATGAAACAAGTAAACTTATTGCTTATGTCAGCAGCTATGACATTGGCTGCCTGCGGCGGGACAAAAGACGCAGGGCAAGCCGGAACACCGCTTATCGAGCGGTCGGACATCAAGATTGAAGGCAAGCGCATGACTCCCGAAGCTCTTTGGGCTATGGGACGCATCGGCGGTGTTGTCGTGTCGCCCAATGAAAAACAAATTGCTTACACGGTGGCTTACTACAGCGTGCCGGAAAACAAAAGTAACCGCGAGGTTTTCGTGATGAACACAGATGGGACAGAGAACAAACAGATCACCCATACCCCGTGGCAGGAAAATGAAGTGACTTGGATAAAGGGTGGCACCAAACTGGCATTCCTCTCTAACGAGAGCGGTAGCAGCCAGTTGTGGGAAATGAATCCCGACGGCAGCGGACGCAAGCAATTGACACAATATGATGGTGACCTCGAAGGTTATTCTTTCTCTCCCGATGGCAAAAGGTTGCTTTTCATCGCCCAAGTGCAAACCAAACAAAGCACCGCAGAGAAATATCCCGACCTGCCAAAGGCAACAGGCATCATCGTCACCGACCTGATGTATAAGCATTGGGATGAATGGGTGACCGGTGCCCCGCATCCTTTTGTGGCCGACTTTGATGGAAACGGCATCAGCAATATAAAGGATATACTGGAAGGAGAACCTTATGAAAGTCCGATGAGACCCTGGGGTGGCATCGAACAACTGGCATGGAGCCCTGCAGGAGACAAAGTGGCTTACACCTGCCGCAAGAAGACTGGATTGGCTTATGCCATTTCTACCAACTCGGACATTTATATCTATGATCTTGCCACCCAAAAAACAGAGAATATCACCGAAGAGAACAAAGGTTACGACACCAATCCGCAATATTCTCCCGACGGCAAATACATTGCCTGGCAGAGTATGGAGCGTGATGGATATGAAGCTGACCTGAACCGTCTCTTCATCATGAATCTGGAGACGGGTGAAAAACGTTTCGTCAGTAAGGCATTCGAATCGAATGTGGATGGGTTCCTTTGGGACAAGGATTCCAAGAGTATCTACTTCATCGGTGTATGGCATGGTGAAACGCAGATTTACAACATTGATCTGGCAGCCAATGATAAGGTTACGCAACTGACGGATGGCATGTATGATTATGCTTCGCTCGCCCTTGCAGGTGATAAGATTATCGCTGCACGCCACTCCATGAGTATGGGTGATGAAATTTATGCTGTAGCTGCTACCCGTAGCGGTGACGCATTTGCAGAGGTTAAGCAACTGACTTTCGAGAACAAGCAGATTTATGACCAGTTGGAGATGGGTAAAGTGGAAGCCCGTTGGATGAAGACTACGGATGGCAAACAAATGCTGACGTGGGTAATCTATCCTCCGCAATTCGATCCGAACAAGAAGTATCCGACACTACTGTTCTGCGAAGGTGGCCCTCAGAGCCCCGTCAGCCAATTCTGGAGCTATCGCTGGAACTTCCAGATTATGGCGGCAAACGATTATATCATCGTAGCTCCCAATCGTCGCGGTCTGCCGGGCTTCGGTGTGGAATGGAACGAAGCCATTAGTGGAGATTATGGTGGTCAGTGCATGAAAGACTACTTCACGGCAATTGATGAAATGGCAAAAGAACCGTATGTAGACAATGACCGCCTCGGTTGCGTAGGTGCCAGCTTCGGCGGCTTCTCCGTTTACTGGCTTGCCGGACATCATGACAAACGTTTCAAGGCGTTCATCGCTCACGACGGTATCTTCAACATGGAAATGCAATATCTGGAAACAGAAGAGAAATGGTTCGCCAACTGGGATATGGGCGGCGCATACTGGGAAAAACAAAATCCGGTGGCACAACGCACATTTGCCAATTCTCCGCACCAATTCGTAGATAAATGGGATACGCCTATCCTCTGCATCCACGGTGAAAAGGATTATCGTATTCTTGCTAATCAGGCTATGGCGGCATTTGATGCCGCAGTGATGCGTGGCATTCCTGCCGAGTTGTTGATTTATCCGGATGAAAACCACTGGGTATTGAAACCGCAGAACGGTATTCTGTGGCAGCGCACATACTTTGAATGGCTGGACAAATGGTTGAAATAAAAACAGATGGTCTATTAACCTTAAACAGACCGTCTATCTGATAAAAACAGACCATCTATTCATGTGAAATAGATGGTCTGTTTTTTACTTCCGCAGCAAGCCTTTCAATTCTTCACACAAACGCTCTTTTACTTCACCGAGCGGTACTTCCCTTCTCAGTTCCTGTTGCAACGAAGTCACTCCTTTATCCACAAAACCGCAGGGGTTGATATAGCTGAAATACCTCAAATCAGTATTCACATTCAGCGCCAGCCCATGCATGGTGACGAAGTGGCTGCTTCGTACGCCTATGGCACAAATCTTTCGGGCACGTGGCGTATCACCATCCAGCCAGACACCTGTAGCTTTCTCCAGACGACCGGCAGCGATGCCATAGGAGGCACAAACTCGAATTACAGCTTCTTCGAGCAAGTGCACATACTCTTTCAGTCCCAGAGAAAACTCTTCGAGATTCAGGATGGGATAACAAACCAATTGTCCCGGACCGTGATAAGTAATATCTCCGCCCCGATCTATATGATAGAGTGTAGCTCCTATCCGCTGAAGTTGTTCTTCACCCAGCAACATATTTCCTTCTTTTCCGCTACGGCCCAGGGTATAGACATGCGGGTGTTCGCACAAAACAATATGATTCTCATACTCCTCTCCCGCCTGTTTGGCATGGATAAGAGCATCAAAACACTCCGTTTGCCGAGTCCACGCTTCGGCATATGGAATGATATTCCAGTCTGCTATATTCAGTTTCATGACGGCAAAGTTAAGATTTTAGGGATAAAATCGTATATTTGCCGACAGCAAAATGAATAAAGATGAAACATAACTTCCCACAAGTAGATTTGCCGGTCGAAATGCTGGCTTGGATGGATGTCACAGAAGATATTCTGAATCTATATCGTCAGTCATGTCGATTGAAGGCTTGTATATTTGCACTTTGCACAGAAGGGACGATCACGGCATCCATCAACTTGATGGAACACGAAATCAAAAAGAACGATCTGATTATTCTGATGCCGGGTACTATTATACAGCTTAATGAGCAAAAAGAAAAGGTGCGGCTTTGCTTTGTAGGTTTCTCCTCTCACTGCGTCAATGGCATCAATCTGTTGCAGGCTACTATGGGATCGTTCTCTAAAATATGGGATAATCCCATTGTCAGTGTCAGCGATCTGGTGGCCTCCTACTTCGTGGATTACTTTGCACTGCTGACACGCATATCCATTTCCCACCCCACTGCTACCAGTACCGCAATGGCACAAAGCTCACTCCACAGCATTTTGCTTGGAATAAATACTCTCTATGCCCGGCGTCCGCAAAGCATTCTTGCCAAAAGCCGGAAAGAGGAAATCTGCCAGAAGTTCGTACAACTGGTTATTGAGAATTATGCGACTGAACGGCGCGCCCAATTCTATGCCGACAAACTGGGGATTTCATTGCAGCACCTTAGCACCACCGTAAAGCAAGTGACAGGAAGGAATGTACTCGACATCATTTCGCATGTAGTAATCATTGACGTCAAAGCACGGTTGAAGTCTACGGATATGACTATTCAGGAAATAGCCTATTCACTGAACTTCCCCAGCGCCTCTTTCTTCGGAAAGTACTTCAAGAGGCACATGGGGATGAGTCCGTTGGAATATAGAAATAGTTAGTACCGCAAGCGAAGGCTATTCAGCACCACCGATACACTGGAGAATGCCATGGCAGCGCTTGCCAACATGGGGTTCAACAATAGTCCGTTGATGGGATAAAGCAATCCGGCAGCGATAGGAATACCTATCAGGTTGTAGATGAATGCCCAAAACAAATTCTGATGGATCAACCGCACCGTTTGACGGGAAAGATTGAATGCTTTCGGCAACAACAGCAAATCCGAGGTCATAAGAGTGACCATCGCTACATCCATTGCAATATCCGTTCCTTTACCCATGGCAATACTGACATCGGCACAAGCCAAAGCCTGCGAGTCGTTGATACCATCACCTACCATAGCAACCGTTTTTCTCTGAAGCTGAAGTTGACGAACAAATTCTTCTTTATCGTCCGGCAAGGCATCGGCAATATACTGGATGTTACCCAATCGCGCAGCAACGGCGGAAGCTGTACGTTCGCCATCTCCCGTCAGCATACATACCTCAATACCTTGGTTACGAAGTTCGCGGACAGCCTCAACGGAAGTTGCCTTTATCTGGTCTTTGATGGCAACAATTGCAAGAAGTTCATTCTCACGTCCGAAGTAAACGATGCTACAGCCGTCGGACTCGTATTGAGCTAACATTTCGCCTAATACATCGGTAAGGGTGGCATGATAATCCTTCAAAAGTTTATGGCTGCCTGCCCAGTATTCAGTATGCTGATAAGATACTTTGATACCTTTTCCGGTGATGCTTTGAAAACCATCCAAAGTAGCGGGAACGATTTGTTCCTCCTCTTGCAAGGCGGTGACAATGGCACCAGCTAACGGATGCTCGGATTTAAGTTCGGCTGCCAGAAGCACATCTTTATAATGTTCTTCCTGCGGCTGTGCCCAAAGCCAACCGGTAACGGTGGGATGGCCTTCGGTCAATGTACCGGTTTTATCCAGTACAACCACATTCACCTTCCGCATCTGTTCCAGCGCAACAGCATCTTTTATCAGGATATGATGGTCGGCCGCTTTACCGATACCTACCATTAAGGCGGTAGGGGTAGCTAATCCCAATGCACAGGGACAGGCAATCACCAACACGGAAACTGCCGACAACATAGCATGAGAAAGCATATCTACCCCACCAAAGAACATCCAGATGAAGAATGTCAGGACAGATAAACCTAATACGACAGGAACAAAGATTCCTGTTACTTTGTCCACAATGCGCTGCACAGGCGCCTTGCTACCTTGCGCTTCCTGCACCATGCGGATGATACGCGCCAGCACTGTTTCCCCGCCTACTTTCT
>CAMTFK010000229.1 GCA_947071285.1 uncultured Bacteroides sp.
GGAAGGTGTTTTCTGTCACCGGTTCGCCCATCAGTCCGGCAGTGCTCTTTACCGGTGCATATTTCAGGTTGAAGGCATGTGGAAAGGTCCAGGTGGAAATATCATAAAAAGTACTGTCTATATATTCCAGACTATTTTCCATCAGAGCTTTTACCATCATGCTGTATTTTTGTTCTACAGGGATAATGTAGGCATCGTCTTTCCTGAATTGTTTGCCGTCGGCAGAAAAATCTTTAGCCAGACGATATACGTCAATCCGATGGTGCGCCATGCTTTCAAGAAAATGGAAGGCTACCGACTTGGAACCACGTGTGTCGAATACGTACCCTTTGACGGTTTCTTTCTTGGCATCGGCATTGGTCTTTTCATAATATTCTTTCTGATAAGTCAACAGGCGATCTTTCATCTTATATCCTGCTATTAGGGTAGCATAGGATGCCAATGCCTGGTTGCGTATGGTCCATGCGAAGGAACGGATGCCGTTTACGGTCATTCTGAGATGCCCCCGGGATGTTCCTTGTTCATATAGCAGGCAGACTGAACCGTGAATGTCACCATAAGCTGCTCCTTTCCCATAGTAATAATCATCATATCCTTCTTTCGAATAATATCCTGTCCCGATTTTATCCAGTTCTTTGGCGCAATAAGAAGAAATCTCAGCAGTCAGGTCCTGATTGAGTTGAGGGGTGAACGGGTGTGTGCGTTTGGGATGTCCGGGGCTGAAATAGTAGGGGCGGGCAGAACCTTGTTCGTGCTGATCCACTACAATATTGGGCAGCCAGTCGAAATAGGTGTTCAGTCCGTTGATGCCTTCAGGATGTTGTGCCATTAACCAGTCACGGTTACAGTCCGCCCAGTAATGATTGGTGCGGCTGGAAGGCCAGGGCTCTAGGAACTCCCGTGAATTCAGATCACTCACATCGGTCAGACTCCGGGTAGTGTTCACCCAGGAGGCAAAACGGTTGATGCCGTCCGGATTCGCGCCGGGAGTCATTACTATAATCGTATTGTCCAGCAGGTTTTTTATTTCTTCTCCTTCGGCAGCAGTCAGGAAATAGGCAATAGCCAAAGAAGCATTGACTCCAGAAGGCTCATTTCCGTGGATGCTGTAAATGAGATTCACCACTATCGGCATATCCTTTAATGATAACGAACCGGACTGATTGACATCACTTAGTTTAAAGTGTTCTTCTTTTATCCGGTCTATCTTCTTCTGGTTCTCTGCTGAGGTAAAGACAACTTCCAGGAATGGACGGTGCTGGTAAGTGCGCCCCATCTCCTTTACGGTAACCCGGTTGCTGGCAGTAGCCAGGGTTTCCATATATTTCACTACTTGCCCCCAGTCTGCGTGTTGTTGTCCAAGTTCAAAACCGAGTACGCTTTCGGGAGTCGGGATACTTTTGTCATAAGTATAGTTGTCCTCCGGCAGGAAGTATGATAAATCGTAAGCGTATTTTTCGGGCTGCGGTTGTGCAGCGATGCCTGCTGCCAGTAGAAGCAGCAGGCATATAAAAGATATTTTTTTCATTATAATGGATTTTGTTTACATTCCGGGTTTACAGCACATTCATCTTTTGGGAATACCCATTGCCACTCTTTGTGACCGACTTCCCTGTAACGGTTTTCTTCACCCATCGGATGGGCGTCGTACATATTATAATTAGAAGCTTCGGGGTCCACATTGGTTGGCATGGTGGTGTTGCTATTCCATGGAGCATCGCTGTATCCTAATTCGGTACGGGTTTTGGGACCTCTATCCAACGGCATGTTCAAGCGTTTTAGATCGAGGAAGCGGAATCCTTCTCCCCACAATTCAATACGCCTTTGGAACATGACTTCTTCTATCAATTCCTCTCCGGTCTTAGTGGATAGTTGATATTCCGGGTCACGATGGTGAGCCAACGGATAGAGTGCATTGGCTGCTTCGGTATATTTGCCGGCACGGGCATAACCTTCAGCTTCAATCAACATCATCTCGGGCAGACGCATCCAGGGAACATCGCCGCACTTGGCATTCTCGTCGGCTAATAAAAACTTGTTTGCCATGTAGTTACGGATACGACCACTGGGAGGAATGATTGGTTTGGGAGTCGTTTTAGGATCTTGTGCACGAGGGAACCATAACGTTTTACGGACATCGGTATCCGAAATTTTATTGTAGAGCAAGTTGTAAATGGCACGTGGCGTGTTTTTGTTGTAACTTACATTCTTGTTTGACATGAAGCTGTGGAAGTCTTTCAGTGTACCCGCCTGGTCTTCTTGGCCTTTCTTACCCCAAAGCCATTCGGTATTAGTCTGGTCGCTCATGCGGTTGTTGAGAGTGGTATAGGTATCATCTTGCAGCTTGGCACCCGACTTCTCAACCACTTGTTTTGCCATTTCTGCAGCTTCCAGCCATCTGCCCTGGGTTAGCAGTACACGTGCCTTTAAACCGCGTGCCACATGGACATCGATATGGGATTTGTTTTCTTTCTTTAAAGTTGTTACGTGCGACAATAATTCGATGGAGTTGTCCAAGTCTTCATTGATTTGGGCATATACCAGTTCTACACTGGAACGGGGAAGGTTGTTTGTTGAATTGTCAGTACGCAGGATAACACCCAGTTGCTCATTGCTTTCTCCTGCTTTATAACGTTCTCCCCAGCATTGCACCAAATTGAAATAAGCAAAAGCCCGGTACGTCAAGGCTTGCCCCTTGATATAATCCCGTTCCTCTTGTGTGCCCGTGGCATCGTCTATATTGAGGATAATCATATTGGCATTGGATATGAATCTGTAGAACAGCTTATAATGATATTCCAAATGGCTGGACGATACATTGCGGTGTAAGGTCCATTTGGCAGATGATTGGAATTGGGCATTGGCAACGGTGTATACCAAGTCTTCTCCCATCATGTCCATCCATATCATGAAGGTCTGGAATCCTCCTTGTGCATACGAACTGGAGAGTGAGGGGGTATACATTAATTTGTGCAAACCATTGACAGCCATCATTCCTCCGGCTGTGGTTTCAAACATTTGCGACTGGTCTACAGTCTGGGTGGATTTGGTTTCCATGAAGCTGTCTGCACACGAACAGAGCCCTATCATGAATGCAGAGAGTGCTGCAATTGTTATTATCTTTTTCATACTATTTCTTTTCTAAGTGAATAAAACGTTTAGAATGTCAGATTAAGCCCCATTGTAAATACTCTGGACGGTAGATAAACATCTCCGTTGCTGGCATAGCCTGAGATATTTTTACGTGGGTATATGCCTTGTCTTTTTGTAATCTGGAATACATTCTCGGCAGAGAAATAGAGTTTCAGGTCAGATAGACTGAAACGGCTAATCCAGGTTTTAGGGAAGGTGTATCCGAAGTTGATAGCGGACAACTCCAGCATATTTGAAGAAACAAGCCATTGGGTAGACGAGCCGGTCAGGTTAGTGGCGTCGCTTCCATTGGAAACTCGGGGCACATTGGTTATATCACCCGGTTTCTGCCAGCGTTTCAATATATCTACGTGCATGTTGGAATAAGATAATGAACCCGTACCCGGTGACATCAGGGAGGAATAAGCGGTGTCGTACATCTTTCCACCCAATTGGTAATAGAATGTCAAGGCAAGACTGAATCCTTTATAGGTCAGATTGGTGCTGATACCACCGCTTACTTTAGGCATGGCATTACCGGAATAGTCTTCCAACGCTTCATTTATATCGGTGGTGTAAGTCGTTCCGTTCACATCGACCAATGATTCGGACTCTTTCAAAGCTGTTTCATTAGGTAAATAGAGACTATTTCCGGTTGCCGGATCAACGCCTTTCCATTGTTTCAGATAAAATTCGTAACGGGAATGCCCTTCTTCTACTTTATGCTTACCACTGATAAATGGATCGACTGGTAAATCAGTAACTTTATTTTTGATGTGGGTAGCGTTCACATTCACATCCCAAGTAAAATCTTTCCGGTCAAATATATTTGTGTTTATTTCTACTTCTATACCTCGGTTGTACATACTTCCTGCATTCATATCTTGAGATTCCATACCTGTGGAAAATGATAGTGGAACAGAGAACAACAAGTTACTGGACTTGCGATTGAAATACTCTATGCTACCTCTTATTTTATTGAGAAAACCAAATTCTACTGCCACGTCAAAGTTACGCGATACTTCCCACTGCAGATTCTTGTTGCCGAGTGAACTTTGGATATATCCGGCTTCGCCTGCATTTTGGGCATTTTCATAGGTAGCTCTCCAGGGATAATAACCTCCAATGTCGTCATTTCCCACTTCACCGTAGGAAGCTCTTAGCTTTAATAAATCGATGAACTCGAATTTGCTCATGAATTTTTCTTTGTCAATGCGCCATCCACCTCCTATCGACCAGAAATTACCCCAACGGGAATCTTTGTAGAAACGTGACGAACCATCGCGGCGGAAAGAACCGGATACAAAGTATTTACTATTGTAATCGTAATTGAAACGTGAAAGATAGCCTTCTGTAGCATACTTGTGAGTATAGGAATTGGGGGTAGTATTCAAATTGGAATAGTTCCCCAATTCATAGTTATTATCAAACTTCTGGTCCTTCATGGAAGCAGTCAGATAATTGTATTCATATTCATAACTTTCGTGTCCCAGCAAAATATCAAAATGATGTTTGTCTATTACTTTGGTATAGGTCAACAACTCATTAAAAGTCCAGGTTGTGGTGAATGAATTGCTTTTTGTGGCGGTACCTGTATTTCCTTTTTCGGGATAGACGATGGCTGCTGAAGAAGATAAATAAGAATTGGCTCCCACGCCTCCGTTGAAAGTAAACTTGAAATCTTTCAGGAAAGAGACTTCGGCATATACTTTTGCATTGAGGGTGTTTCGCTTTTTACTATCATAATTCTTTTGTAATTCCAACGCAGGATTGTTTCCCGAAATGTAGTCGCGGGCAGGAACTTCTATTCCATTTACAGAATAACCGGTTCCGAAGTCGTAAATCAGGTTACCATTGGCATCTCTTAAGTATTCACCGGTTTCCGGATTGTGTACGTGGATAGGATAGATAGGACCTACGTAGCGTACAAATCGGAAAGGGTTAATATTGTTTCCTTGGCTTTCATTCTGATTACCGTCACTATAACTCAGATTAGCTGACAAGTTTGTTCCAACTTTCAGCCATTTTGTGATTTGCGAATTGACATTAGCGCGTGCTGTGTAGCGCTTGAATTGGGATCCAATGATGTAGCCATGTTCATTTGTGTAACCGATAGAAGTGAAGTAGTCACTTTTCTCTGTACCTCCACTGATAGAAACTGAGGCATCTGTACGGCTGCCCAAGCGCTGGATGGCATCTTCCCAATCGGTGTCATCTGCCCACAGAAGCTGTGCATTGGGATTTACGACTCCTGTACTGCTGACCACTTGGTCACGTGGCATGTTGAATGGGTTATAAGAGAGATTATCGAATAAGTTCATTGCAGCTTCTGAACCTGCTGTTTCCCAACTTTTCCCATCTCGTACATATTGATTGCGCAGATTTTCCCAGTAGAGTGTTACATAGTCGTTTACTCCTACCTTCTTGTAGTCGTTGCCTTGCTTGGCGGTTATGCCTTGATTGAATTTAAGGTTGACGGTCATTCTCTCTTTATGGCCTCTTTTTGTGGTAATCATAATTACACCGTTAGCGGCACGTGAGCCATAAAGCGCAGAAGATGCTGCATCTTTCAATACAGTTAAGCTCTCAATATCGTTAGGATTTATACTACTGATAGAATTATCATAAGGCATGCCGTCTAAAACGATTAGCGGGCTATTGCTGGCTCCAAATGACCCTACACCACGAATATAGATAGAAGGCTCAGAACCGGGTTGACCATTGGCGGTTGTCACTTGTACTCCCGATGTGGCACCCACCAGCGCATTGGTGATGGTTGTTACCGGTTTTGCTTCAAGTTTGTCTGCCTTTATCAGACTGGCAGAACCGGTGAATGAGCTTTTCTTGGAAGTACCATAAGCCACCACGATCACTTCATCCACCATTTGAGTATCACTTTCCAGAACAACCGTCATGTTAGATTGAATAGGAAGGACTTGTGTCACTAGCCCGACGAAAGAGATTTTGAGTTTTTGGGCATCGGCAGGCACATTGTTTAAAGTGAATTTCCCATCAATGTCTGTAATTGCTCCGATGCTGGTTCCCTCTACTAATACAGTAGCACCTACCACAGACATTTTGTCTTCTTTAGAGATAACTGTTCCGCTCACTTTTCGGGTTTGTTGTGTAACTTCTGTCTGAATGGGGATAGCAATTGACACGTTGTAAACTCCTGCTAATAAAAGCATCGTTAAGAAAAGCGGTTTTTTTAGTCCGCAATGACTTCTGAGAAATTGCGCAACTGGTTTTACTCTTGCGTAGTCCATATTAATTGAATTAATTACTAATGATGTCTCGCTCTCTGTGTGTAGTGATGAAATAGCTTTAATGGTTAATCGAATTATTAAAGCTATGCACAAATATATAAAATGTATTTTAAAAAGCAAATAAATTATAGCAATATTTGCTTTCTAGCTTTCAATCTGCAATGAAATGTTATTTTTTAGTAATCATGTATCATTTGTGCTTTTTCTTTGCATTGCTTCATTTATGTACTTGTCGATATCTGTTTATACTCTTAATGGATATATTATTGTAGTAAAAAATGATTTTAGTGATTTCTTTGTCATTTTGGCTGCAAATTTTCTATAAGAAGATACTTGTTTGAATTTCCTATCAACTGAGTAACGAAATGTAACTATTTGACTATGAGTGCATATAAATAGAGGGGTACCTCAGTCGTATACTTAGGGTGCCTCAGTCGTATACTGAGATACCCTAAGTATACGACTGAGGCACCCTAAATATACGTCCCGGGTTAGGTGTTTGCTTTTCGTAAAAGAATATTTTCATTCCGCTCAGGAGCTAAAGAAGTTAGAGAAGTTAAAGGAGCTAAGTTTCAATACTTGCGAAACTTGAGTAATATAATTCCCCGTATGCATATATAAAGTCATAAAGTGGAGTGGCAAAGGTGTCATTTCTCTGGTCTGGGCGTAAAATACTGAGAAATATCGAATAGAACTTTTTGTTCTTCAAGAAAATACTTCTATCTTTGCGCCCGAATTTATGAGCTAATATAATGTCTCACTTAATTAATTATTAAACAACTTATTTTATTAATGGAAAATTTAAAGAATGTAGCTCCTGTTGAAGACTTCAACTGGGAT
>CAMTFK010000230.1 GCA_947071285.1 uncultured Bacteroides sp.
CTCACTGTAGGGGCGTCAGCGGAGGCACTGTCAGGCGCAGGTAAGGGGCGATTGTCTGAGCGTAGCGAGTTCGAGCCCCGTCTGTGCATGGCAGTGTCGGAGTAGCACCGGAAGTGCAGCCTTGATTTTTTCTTTGGTATCTTTCTTTTGCATCAAGGCAAAAGAAAGTACGCCGCCTCCCAACCGATAATCGCCTCCTTCCGCACCTCCCCCCAATGGTAATTTCCGATGTCCCCTGTAGCTTTTATCACCCGATGACAAGGTATCAGAAACGCAACCGGATTCCTCCCGATAGCCGTCCCTACGGCTCTACAAGCTCCTTCGTGTCCCGATTTCATTGCCAAGTCGGCATAAGTAGTCAAACCGCCCGCCGGAATTTTCAATAACGTCTCCCATACTTTCAACTGGAAGGAAGTGCCTTTTAAGTGCAGTTTTATTTCGTCCGGTTTACTCCAGTCCCGATTAAAGACAGAGAGAGCATCCTCCTGTTTCCGGTCGAGGCACTGCGTATAGGCAGCATTTGGAAAAAGCTGTTTCAAAGAACCGAGCGCCTCCTCCTCCCCTTCATCCACAAAAGCGAGATGGCAGATTCCCTTATCAGTAGAAGCAACCATCACCTGGCCGAACGGAGTTTCGGCAAAAGAATAATTGATACGAAGCGCCTGACCACCGTTTTTATATTCCCCCGGTGTCATCCCCTCGATGTTGACAAACAAATCATGCAGACGTCCCGTTCCCGACAAACCAACCTCACAGGCAGTATCGAAAAGTGAAGCATGCGTCTGTTTCAGAATACGCTTGGCATATTCCACATTCAGATATTGCAGGAAACTCTTCGGACTTATCCCCGCCCACTCCTGAAACATCCGTTGGAAATGAGCCGGGCTCATATTCACATGCCCGGCTATCGTCTCCAACCGGGGCTGCTCCTGCCTATTCTCTTTGATAAAGCGAATGGCAGCAGCAATGCGTTCGTAATTCAATTCTTGTTGTTGCTTCATTTAGCAAAAGGGATTATGGCAAAGCCTTATTAATAAAAGAATCACAGCAAAGACACCGCCGATATCTCCAGTTCCAGCAAGAACTGTTTGGCAGGAAGCCCCCCGCCATATCCCGTCAGCTTCCGATTACTGCCGATGACACGGTGGCAAGGCACAAATATGGAAATAGGATTCGCCCCATTCGATGCCGCCACGGCACGGACAGCCTTGGGATTACCCAGTTTCCGGGACAGTTCTCCATACGATACCGTCGTCCCATAGGGAATATTCAACAGCTCATGCCACACAGACTTCTGAAACTCCGTCCCTACAAAGAGTAGCGGCACACTGAACGTAGTCCGTTTGCCCGCAAAGTATTCATCCAGTTGGGTAACGGCTTGCGCCGTCACTTCCGAACTACCTGTTTCATAACCGGCATGCAGTCCATCCTGCATCCGCTTGTCAATGATGCCTCTGCGCTTCTCGTCCACCCAGTCGCACATACAGAGCTTATCTCCGAAAGAGCCAAGTATCAACTCTCCACATGGAGATTGATAATGTTGTATCAGAATCCTGTCCATCACCGTCATACACGTTTTTCGATTTATTCTTGTTCAGCATGCAAACATACGGACTTTACGGCTGATAACCGACCCGAAATATGCGAAAATCACTTCCACACTCCTATTTTTCCTTTTTCGACAAGTATCAGTACTTAGAAGATTAAACATTCCCTAAAAGAATGTCGTTCGTAAAACTTCTTTCACGGAAAGACGGTTGTTATCATATAAACCCTAAAAAAACGAACAACATGAAGAATGTAGTATTGATAGGAGCAAGTGGTTTCGTAGGAACCGCCATCCTGAACGAATTGCTGAACAGAGGCCATAAAGTAACCGCCATTGTGCGCGATGCCAAGAAGATGACCGTCAGCAGCCCGAACCTGACAATCGTCGAAGCCGACGTAACCGACACGGATACCCTGAAAGAGGCCGGCAAAGGAAAAGACGCCGTAATCAGCGCCTACAACCCCGGCTGGAAGAATCCCCATATATACGAAGATACCCTGAAGAATTATCCCCTGATAGTGGAAAGCGCGAAGCAAGCCGGCGTGAAGCGTCTGCTCATTGTGGGCGGCGCCGGAACCCTGTTCTATGCCCCCGGCAAGATGGTGATGGATGCCGATGATGTGCCCGCACAGCTTCTGCCCGGCATTAAGTCCTTAGGCGAATTCTACCTGAACACGCTCCGCAAGGAAAAAGACATCGACTGGATATTCCTCTCCCCCGCCGCCAACATGACACCCGGCCAGCGCACCGCAAAGTTCCGCATCGGAAAAGACGATCTGGTGGTGGATGCCAACGGAGATAGCAACATATCTGTCGAAGACTTTGCCGTAGCCATGGTGGACGAGCTGGAACAGGAGAAGCACCACAAGGAACGTTTCACCATTGGATATTAAACAAAGCTATTTCAGAAAAGAATATCTTTAAATTTCCAAACAGAATAAATGCCGGCAAATAAAGAATCACTCTTCTTTTTGCCGGCATTTGTCTTTTTACCAAACTTAATTGAACTAACCCTATTTATTCTGCATTCTTTTTCAGCCATTCCAACCTGCGCATATCAGGCAAGTGCTTCACTTTGAAGTTCTCAAACTTAACATTAAATCCGCCTCCATCGGGACAAGCAGCCATAAATCCAACCTTCACAGGAATATTATCCTGCAACCATGCATTCCGCATCATCGTATAAGTCTTGTCATCAAACGAATAGAAGATTTCAACAGCATCCAGCCTGCGGACAGCTTTAATCCAAATATAAGGAACAGGCTTATCCAAAGTGATTACGCTCCAGTCACTGGTCTTGTGAGTCACTACTGTACTCAAATTAAATTTTCCGTCTACAAACTCAATACCTGCTTTGATGTAGTTTTCATGATCGATGCGCAACATCAGTCCCGCCTGGTCAAAGCGCGCCTTATAATCGCCCGTCACTTTCACTTTGGCTTCAAATTCACCACCATACGTTGCATAATAGAAGGGGGCATCATCCACAGTAAAACCATAATGAGAGATGCGCCAGTAATCGCTTTGCGGAGTGACAAACATCGAAAGTGTTTTATCTTTTATCTCCCACTGTTCGGGTTCATTGAACCATTGCATCTTCTCCAACGTCTGCGCAAAAGAAGTTTGCGCCACAACGGCCATCAACAGGCCAAAAAGTAATTTCTTCATTTTCCGTGTTATTTTAATTAATCGTTATCCTTATTTATCCAACTCCACTTTTTTATTCGGCACCATATTTCATCCTGTCCGCCTCCGTTATCTGACGAACCACCCGGCAAGGATTTCCAACCGCCAGCACATTGGCAGGAATGCTCTTGGTGACGACGCTTCCTGCACCGATAATCGTATTATCACCGATTGTCACTCCCGGCAGCACACATACCTGCGCACCAATCCACACATTATTCCCCACCGTAATGGGATAAGCATATTCAAGCCCCCGGGTTCTTTGTTCCGCATCCAGCGCATGACCGGCCGTATAGAAACCGCAGTTCGGCGCCACAAACACGTTATCACCGAATGTCACTTTCGCACCATCCAGAATGACGCAATTCACATTTGAGTAAAAGTTCTCCCCTATCTCGATATTGTAACCGTAATCACAATAGAACGGCTGTTCTATCAGAAAAGACTTTCCCGTCCTGCCAAACAATGCGCGGATTATGTCTTCCCGTTCCTTCTTCTGCGAAGGACGCAGGCGGTTCAGCTCATAGCATCTCTCCTTGCAGACATCTCTCTCTGCCAAAAGTTCCGCATCACTATTGGCATCATACAACTTTCCGGCCTTCGCCTTTTCCTTTTCAGTCTCCATAATTTCCTTGTTTTGATGAAATAACAATCTGTTTTACTTACCTTTGCAAAGGTAAAGGCTTGCAGGCAAACAGGCAATACTGATTAATAACCATTTTTCGCCCCCTCACGCACCATGGATATCATAGATAAACTGAATGAAGAATTGCTGAAACAAACGTTCGCGAAAGAACGGAAACTGACGGAACATCTGGATGAGTATAAACACATCGCCTCCATGTATGCACGTACCGAGAATGCCGTAGCCGTATTGAGCGATATGAAAACAAACACCAGCTACATCTATTATGGCGGGGTAGCGGAAAAACTCGGACTGGCAGAACGGGACACCAGCAAGACGGTTCATTCGATATGGGAAGAAGAAATATTCGGCCTGATGCACCCAGACGATTTACTGGAAAAGCATTTGCAGGAACTCCGCTTCTTCCATTTCCTGAAAAGCATCCCAAGCCGGAAACGCCGGGACTATTACCTCACGCACAACATGCGTATGCGGGATAATTCCGGCAGGTATGTGCACATTCTGCACCGGATATTCTACATAGCCAACGACTCAAACGGCAGCGTATGGCTGGCCCTCTGTCTCTACAACTTTTCCATAGATACCTCTCTGAACTGCATCATCATCAACTCCACCAACGGGCAAGTCTTGGAATTGGAAAAGCAAAGCTGCAACGACCTGCTGTCCGACAGGGAAAAAGAAGTCCTGCAACTAATTGATAAAGGGAAAATGAGTAAAGACATCGCCCGGATATTATCAATCAGCATAAACACCGTGAACCGGCACCGGCAGAATATTCTGGAAAAGCTGCAAGTGAGTAACTCCATTGAAGCCTGCCGGGTAGCAAAGGAGTTGAATTTGCTGCACGCCTGACAGGAATCGGGCTGCGTTATCAAAAAAATCTCAGAATTATCGTATCTTTGGGCGATTAAATAAGCCAAAACTAAGATTCACTTTACTGACAACCCCATAATGAAAACAAATATCTTTTTAACCTGCATACTGCTGGCAACCCTATTCAGTGCCTGCAATGCCACCAAACGGAACCAAAAGAAAGAACTGGAACAGCAAATCGGGCAAGTCCTAAAAGATAAAAAGGCAACTGTCGGCGTTGCCGTATTAGCCAATGACACAATCGTTGCGCTCCATAACAATCAGATTCATTTCCCTCTGTTCAGCGTCTTCAAGTTCCATGTGGCACTGGCCGTTTTAGACAAAATGGATAAGGAACACGTAAGTTTAGACAGCATCATGGAAATAAAAGCAGCCCAGATGCTGCCCAACACGTACAGCCCGTTGAGGCAGAAATTCCCCGACCGGGATTTCAGCATATCCCTGGGAGAGTTGTTAAAATACAGTATATCATTGAGCGATAACAATGCCTGCGATGTGCTCATTGACTACGCCGGTGGTATAGATAAAGTAAACAGCTACATAAAGTCATTAGGTCTGAAAGACTTTAATCTGGCAGCTAATGAAGACCTCATGCACCGGGATGTGGCAACCCAGTATCAAAACTGGAGCACTCCGGAGGCAGTAGTCAGATTGCTGGATATAGCCGACAAGCAAACACTGTTTGCCGCCGAATACAAAGATTTCTTATGGCAAATCCTGAAAGAGACTTCCACAGGTACGGACAAACTGAAAGGACAATTGCCTCCTGATGTTATCGTCGGACACAAAACCGGTTCTTCGGACAGAACACCCGAAGGTGTGAAAACCGCCGACAACGACGCTGGCTTCATTATCCTTCCGGACGGACGGAAATATTATATCACCGTCCTCGTCATGGAATCGCAGGAAACCGACCGGGAAAATGCAGCCATCATCGCCCGTATATCCAAGATAGTATATGATTCTTTAAATCCCAATATCCAATGAAAGAGAACAACGCCCCTCTCTGGCTCGAATGGGCCAAAGAACTTCAGTTCATAGCTCAAGCCGGACTAACCTATTCCAAAGATCCTTTCGACCTTGAACGCTTTGAACGTATCCGCGAAATATCAGCAGAGATAATGAGCCACCAGAGCGACCTGCCAGTAGAAAAAGTGAAAAACCTGTTCTGCAACGAAACAGGCTTTCAGACACCCAAACTGGACACGCGGGCAGCCATCTTCAAAGATGGAAAAATACTATTAGTAAAAGAAAAGGCCGGTGTATGGTCTTTGCCGGGTGGTTGGGTGGATGTGAACCAGACCATCAGGACCAATACGGAGAAAGAGGTAAAGGAAGAGGCGGGATTGGATGTGAAAGCAGTCCGCCTGATTGCTGTGCAGGACAGGAATCTGCACAACGTACCACCATACGCATACAATGTTTGCAAAGCCTTTGTACTGTGTGAAGTAACAGGCGGAAGTTTTCAAAGTAACATCGAAACGACTGAAAGCAGATACTTCTCTCTGGATGAGATACCGGAGTTAGCGGAAGAAAAGAACAGCAAAGAACAGATAGCCATGTGCTTCGCTGCCTATCAGGACGAGAACTGGGAGGTGCAGTTTGATTGAGGCATCTTCTACAGCCTTTCAGCAAGCCTCCCCTATTCTATCTCCAGAATCTCCTTCATCCTCGGTCGGAAATCATCTCCCCATGCTTCAAGCAGTTCAATTATGGGAATTAAAGTTCTTCCGGCCTCAGTGATGGAGTACTCCGAATGGGGCGGAAAGTTTTATTACTTGAAAAAGACAGCAAACTATTTTCAGTTCGCCTTTGTTTATTACATGAAATACAGTTCTTTTGCATAAAGAAAGGAGAATATATTATGGAACTGTCATTAAATCCCACAGAATGGTATATGAAGTTATTAGCTCCGCTAAGCCCAGATATTAAATTAGATTTAATCAGCAAATTGTCTGAGTCTTTAAAAGAAAAGGTAGCTCATCCTGCAAAAAAGACACCTAATTCCGAAAACTTCTTTAGTGCATTGTCTGGTGCATGGGAAGACAGTATTTCGGTAGAAGAGGAAATGAAATACATCAGAGAAAGCAGGACAAGCAATAAAACCAGAAAAATGAATAATTTCTGATGAAGACCAAAGGCTATTTATTAGATACTAATATTTGTATCTCCATGCTTAAAAACCAACATGGTGTTCGTGAAGCAATATTGAAAGTAAAACCGGAAAACTGTTATGTATCCGAAATAACGCTTGGAGAACTTTATTTCGGTGCATCCTTCAGTAACAATAAAGAAGAACGTTTAAAAGACGTTGCTTTTGTGGTTGACCACTTTAAAGTAATTCCTGTTTCCGACATTACCTTTATTCGGAGATATTAAAGCGGATTTAAGGAGAGAAGGAAAACTAATTGATGATTTTGATATATTAATAGGTTGTGCAGCCATCCTTAATCATTTAACAATAGTCACAGATAATATAA
>CAMTFK010000231.1 GCA_947071285.1 uncultured Bacteroides sp.
CGCCGACTTTCTGGAATTTTGGAAAAGCACCAAAGAAGCCGCAGAAAAGTGGGCACTGGAACCGATAATGACTTTACTGCCGGAAAGGTGCACAGATAAGGTGAACGTATATCATGTCTCCTTCGCGAACAATGACTATGCGTCCCGTATGTACGGCATCCTTTGTGTTCCGAAGGCTTCCGGGGAATATCCGGCGATTCTGAAAGTGCCGGGCGCAGGCATCCGTGCCTATAACGGAGAAGCTGAACGTGCCGGAAAGGGTTTCATCATATTGGAAATCGGTATTCACGGTATTCCGGTCAATATGGAGGGGGATGTCTATCACCGTCTTTATAATGGAGCTTTGAAGAATTATCACTCGTTCAATATGGATAATCGGGACAAGTACTATTATAAGCGGGTCTATACCGGCTGTGTGAGAGCCATTGAATTCATTTACACACTTCCCGAATTCAATGGTAATCTGGCGACCTTTGGAGGAAGCCAGGGCGGTGCGCTTTCCATTGTAATTGCCGGACTGGATGCTCGTGTCAAGGGATTGGTTTCTTTCTATCCTGCTTTGTGTGATATGGCGGGTTATGCCCACGGTCGTGCAGGCGGTTGGCCGCATCTGTTTAAGGATGAGAAGAACCGGACACCGGAAAAGATTAAAACCATTCAGTATTTTGATGTAGTCAACTTTGCCCGTCAGGTTAAAGTGCCGGGATTTTATATCTTCGGATATAATGACAGAGTTTGTCCGCCTACCACCACTTACTCCACTTATAACGTGATTAATGCTCCAAAAGAACTGTTTGTAGCTGAAACGACCGCTCACTATGCCTATGCCGAACAGTGGAGCGCAGCCTGGAACTGGGTAATGAATTTCCTAAAAAATAAATCGAAATAGGCACGGATTACACGGATTAACACTGTTGTTTTACCTATTCTATTCTAAAAGCCGTGTAATCCGTGCCTGAACTTATTATATACACTAATTATAACAACATACTTAAATGAAAACAGGTGAGAAATTAAGTCTATGTCTATTGTTGCTAATCGTTTTTGCTGGAAGCGTTGCGGCACAGGAGCTGATAACGAATGTATATGGTCGCAACATCCATTCGCTGAATGGTAAATGGAATGCCATCATCGACCTGTACGACCAGGGACAACGGATGAAAATCTATGAAAACCGGCAACCGGAAGGAAATATTGATTTCTACGAATATGCGTTTGAAGGCGGGTTGCGTCTTAATGTTCCGGGAGACTGGAACTCTCAATCACCCGAATTGAAGTATTACGAAGGCACTGTATGGCATGCCCGTCACTTTGATGCCAAACGCTTGGCAGACAAACGCCAGTTCCTTTATTTCGGTGCTGTCAGCTATCGTTGCAAAGTCTACCTGAACGGAAAAGAGATAGCAGAGCACGAAGGCGGTTTTACTCCTTTCCAAGTGGAAGTGACAGACCTGTTGAAAGACGGTGACAACTTCCTGGCGGTAGAAGTGAACAACCGCCGTACCAAAGACGCCATTCCCGCTATGGCATTCGACTGGTGGAACTATGGCGGCATCACAAGAGATGTATTGCTGGTGAAAACTCCCCGGACATTTATAAAAGATTATTTCATCCAATTGGATAAAAACACTCCAGACCGCATCATCGCGCGCGTGCATCTTTCAGATAAAAAGGCTGGTGAGAAAGTAACAGTTGCCATCCCCGAACTCAAAATCAACGCGGAGCTCACCACCGATGCAGAAGGAAAGGCGGAAACCGTGTTGAATGCGAAGAAGCTGCAACGCTGGTCGCCGGAAGAACCGAAACTCTATGGCGTGACTGTATCTTCAAGTGCCGACCGTGTGGAAGAGCAAATCGGCTTCCGCAATATCACCGTGAAAGGAACTGATATCTACCTGAACGGGAAGCCGACATTTATGTGTTGTATCTCTTTCCACGAAGAAATCCCGCAACGTATGGGGCGTGCTTTCTCGGAAGCCGATGCAGCCATGTTGCTGAATGAAGCGAAAGCGCTTGGCGTGAACATGATTCGCCTGGCTCATTATCCGCAGAATGAGTACACGGTACGCCTGGCGGAAAAGATGGGCTTCCTTCTCTGGCAGGAGATTCCTATTTGGCAAGGTATTGACTTTACAGACGATGATACCCGTAAGAAAGCGCAGAGGATGCTTTCTGAAATGATTAAGCGCGATCAAAACCGCTGCGCGGTAGGTTATTGGGGTGTTGCCAATGAAACACAGCCTTCCAAAGAACGGAATGAATTCCTTACTTCCCTGCTCGAAACGGGAAAGCAGCTGGACACTACCCGCCTGTATGTTGCCGCTTTCGACCTTGTGCACTTCAATAGCGAAAAACAGCGTTTTGTAATGGAAGATTCTTTTACTTCCCAACTGGACGTCGTAGCTATCAATAAATATATGGGCTGGTATCATCCGTGGCCTGTGGAACCGAAAGACGCTATATGGGAAGTAGTGACGGACAAACCGTTGATTATCTCGGAATTTGGCGGCGAAGCATTGTACGGTCAGTCCGGTGATGAGAACGTAGTCAGCTCCTGGAGTGAAGAATACCAGGCACGTCTGTATAGAGACAATATCCGTATGTTCGACAATATCCCGAACCTGCGTGGCGTATCTCCCTGGATTCTGTTCGACTTCCGTTCCCCATTCCGTTTCCACCCCACCAATCAGGATGGCTGGAACCGCAAAGGGCTCATATCCGACCAGGGTATGCGTAAGAAAGCGTGGTATCTGATGAGAGATTATTACATGAAAAAGAGAAATAACCGATAAGTTTAGTTATATTTGAATGTGATGAAGCAATATAAGATTGTAGTGATTTGTATGTGCATACTGCTCCTTCTTGCCGGAGGAGTGTATGCGCAGCAAAAAACGGTCAGGATACTTGCTATCGGCAACAGTTTCTCCCAGGATGCCGTGGAGCAATATCTGCATGAACTTGCCGAAGCTGAAGGCATTTCAACCATCATCGGCAATATGTTTATCGGCGGCTGTTCCCTGGAACGTCATGTGAAAAATGCCCGTGACAATGCTCCTGCCTATGCCTACCGGAAAATCGGTACGGATGGAAAGAAACGGGAAAAAGGCAAGATGTCTTTGGAAGCGGTGCTGGCAGATGAAGACTGGGATTACGTCAGCCTGCAACAGGCAAGTCCTTTTTCGGGAATGTATGAGACGTATGAAGCCTCTCTTCCCGAGCTCATAGAATATGTAAAAGTACGCCTTCCCAAGAAAACAAAGCTGATGCTGCACCAAACCTGGGCGTATGCGTCTACTTCCAAGCATAGTGGATTTAAAAACTACAACTGCAATCAACTCACCATGTATCAGGCTATTGCCGATGCAGTGAAGAAAGCGGCTAAGGCGAATAAGATAAAGATTGTCATCCCTTCGGGCACTGCCATACAAAATGCGCGCACCTCTTTCATCGGCGACCACCTGAATCGGGACGGCTATCATCTGGATGTGAAGATTGGACGTTATACCGCTGCTTGTACCTGGTTCGAACGTATCTTCAAACACAATGTAATCGGGAATCCTTATGCCCCGGAAGGGCTGGATGAGGCACGAAAAGCTGTTGCCCAGAAAGCTGCCCATGCAGCAGTAAAGCATCCGTATAAGGTAACCGATCTGTCTATTACTAACTAACAATGGACATTGCCGCCCGTCTTGCAGCAGAATCCACGGTATTATAGATGACTTGATTCAAATGTAAATGCAGCACACCAAAGGCGATTTGATTGCTCGTGGTAACCCGATGGTGTACTGCATTTATTTTTCGTATATCGTATGGTTTACTCCATTAAGAACTGGCGTATGGGACAATGGCGTATACCCTCGTAACTGTTTCCGCTGAATGTATCTTCTGTTACCACTATTTTGGGATAGTTGTCCTGTATCTTTAGTAAGTTTCCAAATTCTCTTTCTGCTGTGTCGCCATCTATTTTTAAAGCGACCTGTATATATAGTTTTTCTCCATTCTTCTCTCCGATAAAATCAATTTCCTTATCTCCGTAATAGCCAACCTTAATGTCGTAACCTTTGTATAAAAAGTGGTTATACACTAGATTTTAACAAAAGTATGCTTTCTTATAGGGAAACACTTTGTTTCAACCTTTGAAACTAATAGTTTCCCTGTTTGAAACATTTCGTTTCTCGGTGAGAAACAAATGGTTTCATGGCATGAAACAAACCACGGCTTGTGGGGTGACGCCCAGTATGCTGTGGGATGACTGAAGATGACCTTTAAACAAACTTGAGGTGTATTTATAATGAAAGCTGGAGAAAGGGATGTTTTATCCTTCCTCCAGCTCTTATATTATTGATGAGCAGTGAATTACTTCACTTCCCAAGTATCATTAGTCATTAGCAGCTCCTGGAAATTATGATATTTCTTCTTGCCTTTGATTTCTTCGATTTGTTTAGCGACAGCATCATTGTAAGTTGGAGCATCTACATCACGGATTACACCGAGTGCAATCGGGAAGTCAGGACCTTCCATCAAAGCCAGTTTCAATTGAAGCGTATTGTCCTGGCAGTGTGCGTCGTGGATAAGGATATCTTTTTCTGTGACACCGTTCTCACCAAGTTTCACTACTTTCAGCCCGAAGCCTTCCTGCATCAATCCGAATTCCTTATTTTCACCAAATAACATCGGTTTGCCATGTTCCAGGTAGATAGCGTTCTTAGCGCGTCCTTCTTTGGTAGCAACACTGGCGTGAGTTCCGTCGTTGAAGATCACGCAGTTTTGCAGAACTTCTACAACAGAAGCACCTTTGTGATTAGCTGCTGCTTTCAACACTTCTACGGAAGCGGCACCATCTACTGCAATACAACGTGCGAAGAAACGTCCGCGGGCACCGAAAGCCAGCTCTGCCGGATGGAACGGGTCTTCCACTGTTCCGTAAGGAGATGATTTGCTGACGAATCCACGTTCTGAAGTCGGTGAATATTGTCCCTTTGTCAAACCATAGATACGGTTGTTCAACAGAATCATGTTCAAGTCAATGTTGCGGCGAACGGCATGGATGAAGTGATTACCACCGATTGCCAAACCGTCACCGTCACCGGAAATCTGCCAGATAGTCAAATTTGGATTGGCTACTTTTGCTCCTGTTGCAACAGCAGCGGCACGTCCGTGAATAGTGTGGAACCCATACGTATTTACGTAGTAAGGCAGGCGGGAAGAACAACCGATACCGGAAATGACGGCAATATTGTGCGGAGCTACTCCCAGTTCGGCCATAGCTTTGTGCAGTGAGTTCAGGAAAGCGTGGTCACCGCATCCCGGACACCAGCGAGGTTGGCCTGATTTATAATCTTGTACGGTATATACTTTATCGCTCATCTTTTATTCCTCCAATAATTTAGTGAATGCATCTATCAATTCTCTCGTAACGAAAGGCTGTCCTTTCACTTGGTTGAACTGGCTGATGTTCAATCCGGGTATCTTCATCCGTAAATAACCTGCGAATTGTCCCAAATTCTGTTCAGCTACTACGATCTTCTTGTATTTACGCAATACATCGGCTGTATTCTTCGGCAACGGGTTGATGTATTGGAAGTGTGCGAAAGCCACTTTCTTTCCATGATCGCGCATAAAGTCCATAGCCAGACGGAGATGCCCATACGTGCCGCCCCAGCCAACAATCAGTAAATCTGCATCTTCATCACCCAGTACTTCGAGTTCGGGGATATAGTCTGCAATTTTATCTACTTTAGTTTGGCGGAGATGAACCATCTTATTATGGTTTTCTGGTTCGGTAGAGATCGCACCTGTTTCATTGCTCTTTTCAAGACCACCGATGCGGTGCATGAATCCTTCAGTTCCCGGAATTGCCCAGTAACGTGCACCGGTTTCTTCATTGCGTTGGTATGGAGTCCAGTTACCAGCCATGTCCGGAGTCACGTATGGAGGATTGATGGCAGGATATTCATTTAAGTTAGGAAGTTTCCAAGCTGCCGAGCCGTTGGCTACGAAAGCATCCGTCAGTAATACAACCGGAGTCATGTGTTCCAGAGCAATCTTACATGCCATGTATGCGGCATCAAAACAGTTCGTTGGTGAAGTTGCGGCAATCACCGGCATCGGGCTTTCACCATTACGTCCGTAAAGAGCTTGCAATAAGTCTGTCTGTTCTGATTTAGTAGGCAAACCTGTTGACGGACCGCCACGTTGCACATTTACAATCACTAATGGAAGTTCGCCAATTACAGCAAGGTTCATGGCCTCACTCTTCAAACAAACACCGGGCCCGGAAGTAGTCGTTACAGCCAAAGCACCGGTAAAAGCGGCACCAACGGCAGAAGCACAACCCGCGATTTCATCTTCGCACTGTACGGTTTTTACTCCCAGTGATTTATGTTTAGCTAATTCGTGCAGAATATCAGTGGCCGGAGTGATAGGATAAGAACCCAAGTAGAGTTCTAGACCTGCTTTCTCGGCAGCAGCAATCAAGCCATAAGCAGTTGCTTTATTTCCGTTGATATCTGTATAAAGTCCTTTTGATTTCGGAGCTTTACTTTCAATCTTATAAGTAGAGACAGAAGCATGTGTGTTGGCACCATAGTTGAAACCATCGTTTAATACCTTAATATTAGCTTCTGCAATTTCGGGCTTTTTGGCGAATTTCTCACGCAGCATTTTTTCAGCAGCGGCAAGGTTACGGTTGAACAGCCAGCAAACCAGGCCGAGTGCGAACATGTTCTTACAACGGAGTGCTGATTTATTGTCTAGTCCGGAGTCTTTCAGGCTCTCTTTGCACATGGAAGAGATGGGAACTTCAAGTACTTCCTGTTTTATGCCTAATTCTTCAAAAGGATTGTCGGTCTTGAATTGTGCCTTTTCCAAATCTCTGGCTTCGAATGAGTCGGAGTCGGTAATGATAAGTCCTTGCGGTTTACAGAATTTGATTTGTGTTTTCAGTGCGGAAGGATTCATAGCCACCAACACGTGGCAACGGTCTCCGGGAGTGTAAACCTGTCCGGCACCGATGTGGACCTGAAAACCGGAAACACCGGTCAGTGAACCTTGCGGGGCGCGGATGTCTGCCGGGTAGTCAGGGAATGTACAGATGTCATTTCCTACCGTAGCCGACACGTTCGAGAAGATGTTGC
>CAMTFK010000232.1 GCA_947071285.1 uncultured Bacteroides sp.
GCCCCGTATGGAATTTCACCACAGATGTATAACATGCCCGTCATACAATAAAGGGTTGATTCCGCGTGGAATCAACCCTTTATAATATATGTATGAAAAAGTCCCGATTAGAGGGCGCCTACTTCTTTCAAAGCAGCGTTTGTTCCGTGAACAGCCTTAGCACTGGCAGCGAATTTTTCTTTTTCGTCAGCAGTCAGTTCCAGTTCTACGATTTTTTCAATACCATTCTTACCCAAAATAACAGGAACACCAATACAGATATCAGATACACCATATTCGCCTTCGAGGAATACAGAGCAAGGAATCATCTTCTTCTGGTTATGAATAATAGACTCAACCACATAAGCTCCTGCTGCACCCGGTGCATACCATGCAGAAGTACCCAGCAACTTAGTCAGAGTAGCACCACCTACCATAGTAGAAGCTACCACTTCGTTCAGTTTTTCTTCGCTCAACAGTGTGCTGACCGGCTGACCTTTGTATGTAGCCAGACGAGCCAATGGAATCATAGTCGTATCACCGTGACCGCCGATTACCATGCCTTCTACTTCGTTAGCATTGCAGCCCAAAGCCTGAGACAGGAAGTATTTGAAACGAGAGCTATCCAAAGCACCGCCCATACCGATGATACGGTTCTTAGGAATACCCAGAGATTTCAGTGACAAATAAGTCATTGTATCCATCGGGTTAGAAATAACAACGAGGATAGCGTTGGGAGAATATTTCAAGATGTTCTGTGCAACCGACTTAACGATACCAGCGTTCACCCCAATCAGTTCTTCGCGAGTCATACCCGGCTTACGAGGAATACCTGAAGTGATTACAACTACATCAGAATTAGCAGTTTGCGCATAGTCATTGGTACAGCCAACAATAGTGGTATCAAAACCCAACAATTGAGCAGTCTGCATCATATCCATTGCTTTACCTTCTGAAACGCCTTCTTTCACATCCAGCATTACCACTTCGTCAGCCACTTCATTAAAGGCCAACACATTAGCGCATGTAGCTCCTACGTTACCTGCACCTACTACGGTTACTTTTGACATAATCTTCAATTTTTTATTTATAGTGTTATAAAGTTGTGGCAAAAGTACAACGACATTCGTAATTAAGGAAATATTTCCGTAATAATTTTAGTTAAATACCTTATCCGGCCTGTCCCTCCCCTGATAAAAGGATAATTGTTTCGTAGGAAAGACGTGCCGCCCCCGCATTGGGCAGGCAAGCCAGATGATAAACCGGCACAGTGGAAAGCAATATGCTCAGAACGCTACTGATAGAATCATACAGTTCATCGCTATAAGCGAAGTCAGGTGGACACGAGGGATGAAGCGCGCCATATCCCTGAGTTACACTGAGCCTTTTTATCTGATTATAAGGTGCTTGGGATAATCGCACGCAAGCTGCCAGCGGATAACTCTCATTCTTATAACAAGGTGTCTTTCCGCTCCACGGGCTGCCATACACCCAGGGTTTCCCGTCGATAATGCGGATAATGGGGCTGTCGTCATTCAAGAGAGCGGCTCCTTCTATATGTTCCTGCCACAGCCGCGTGTGGGTACTCTTGCCCGTGCCGCTTTCTCCCAGAAAGAGGATTGCTTTGCCTTGGCATGCAATGGTGCTGGTATGGATAGCCACCGTCCCGAAAGGCGCTGTTACCACTCCATAAGCAATCCAACACGCGAACCGAAGCAGCCGCAGGTTATAATTTCCTTTGAAATTCACTATCCGCTTGCTTTCATCCAGCCATAGTTCGAGTATTTCACCCTCAGGAGGTGCCATCACAAAGAGATATCCACCGGCATAACAACCAAAGTGACTGACAATGCCGTCTATCTCACTTTTATACAGCACTTCCTTGAATGCAGGCGCCTCCCCGGCAGACTCCACAAACCTGCAAAGCGGCTCACCGTCTGCCTCCACCTTAAATGGAGCAAACCCCGTCAATGCGCTTACCGCCGTCACCAATCTGTCTCCTGCTATCCGGATACGATGTCCGGCTATCAAATAATCTTGTTCCATTTCTTTTATTCCTTATTATTATATACTATATCACAAACATCCAGATCGAATATCCGGTCACAGAAAGCCAACGAGCTTTCCCGGTGGGCTATCACTACCAGTGTCAGTTCCCGATGCTGCAACGACAGCGCCTCCAGCGCATGATTGATTTCCTGTTCCGTCCTGTTATCCAGAGCCGACGTGGCCTCATCAAAAAACAGCACCTCCGCTTCCTTGTAAAGCGCCCGTGCAATGCCAATCCGTTGTTTCTGTCCGCCGGACAAGCGGCTACCATATTCCCCCAACGGAGTATCCAGCCCTTGTGGCAATTCGTCAGCCCACTGCTCAAGTTGCACTTGCTCCAATACCTGCATCACCTTTGCCCGGTCAATCATCGGTTGCCCCAGCGCTATGTTCTCGGCCAGCGTACCTTCAATGATAAATATCTCCTGCGGCACATACCCCACCAGTCTATGCCATTCGCTACGGTTGGCAGCCGTCAGTTCCCGCCCGTCAATCTGTATCTTGCCTGCCGTAGGCGGAAAGAATCCGAGCATCAGATTGAAGAGTGTCGACTTTCCCGACCCGCTTGCTCCGCGCACACCGATACGTTCGCCGCAACCAATATGTAAATTCAGGTCACCGAACAGCGTGTGTCCGTCGGGGAAAGCAAAGCTGAGTTTATGCAGTTCAATGCCGTGTTTAAAGGTAAAAGGAATTCCTTTTTGTACTTCCTGCTGCGGTTCATCGCTGATACCTTCTGCCACCACCTCTATGGTATGCGAAGCATTCTGTAGTGTTACCCAACTGTTCAATATGCCCCTCACCGCAGGTATCAGCCTGAACGCCGCCACCGCAAACACCCCGCTCATCAATCCCAAATCACCGTTCCCCGTTCCTATCAGCAATGCCAATCCTCCCACCACAGCTACTTCCGATAGAAAAGACGGAAAGAGCTGGTACACTTCCGTTCGCAAGCGGTTGCGGACAATAAAATCCATCCCCCCGTCGAAAGAAGCGAGTGAAGCATGGAAAGCCCGGGCTATCTCCAATTCCGCATATCCACGGAAAGCCTCTACCACCGTGCGCGATTGCCTCCTGCGTGCCTCCAACTCCTCCATACCATAGCGGCGCAGCCGTTTCCTGACCAAGCTGACATACACCACCGATAAGAGAAGGAACGCCCCACAAAGCAGAATACCCGGAAGTGGTTCCCAGATAATGAGCGCCGTCACCATCAATAACACCAACACCGCTTCCCCCGCCATATGGAAGACGGGAGCCAATACGCATGAACTGAACAGGTAGCACACATAGTTCACCTCGTACCCTAGCCGCACACTGCTTTTCTCTTTCAGGTAAGACAGCCCCCGGCGGTAGTAGTTGACAAACATCCGGCGGCTGAATTCACGGTAGATATGGAGTTGATAACTGCTTTGCACACGTGCCAGAAGCACAACCAAGGTGTTTTTTAGCACCACAAAAAGCAGTACCCCTCCGCAAAGCGCTAACATCGTGCCCCGTCCGCCATCCTGTTTCATCACTACCAGCAATATTGGAATCAGTGCCGCTACTCCGGCAAAGTCGAGCATTGCCCGTGCCAATACGGAAAGGGCCACCCAAACACCCTGCTTGCGTTGTCCTTCCGACAATAAATGAACTATCTTCTTAATCATTTGCTTCCGGCCTACCTGCAGGCTTTTCTTTTCTTTTTTATTTCTCTTATAAAGTCTTTCACGAATAAAACCCACCCTATGCTTCCCGCACCGCTCAGCAAGATACACCCTGCAAGAATCAGTACTTTATTGGGCTTCGAAGGAGTGAGAGGGACAGTTACAGGCTGAATCACTGAATATACTGGAGTCACCTTTTCCACCCTTGCTTCTGCTGATTGTACTTGTAGCTTCATCTGATTATAGGTAGAGTAAGCCAAATTCATTTCACTTTGCAACCTGGATAATTCAACACGTGAAGTTAACATCGCCAAATTTCGGTTGGCATCTGCGTATCGGGTATATCTATCCTGAGTTGCATAATATTCGGTCTGTGCCTCTTCACAAAGTTTTTGGTTATATTCCAGAATCTTGCGTGCCTTGTTCGTTCTGTATGCCGTTACGTACTCCTTTAGGTGTGCTCGCACAGTGTCTGCCACAGTAGCGGCAACCAGTGGGTCCTGCATAGTGACAAATATGGTTATGGTTCTTCTCTTTTTGTCTACCTCTATATTGATTTTGGAAGCGATGGCGTTAGCCATACCCGCCTCTTCACGTGTCAAACGGAATAAATCGATTTCAGTCTTCCCCCCTACCTTTTTTGCTTCCGGTTTCTCGCTGAACAGTGATATTGCCCAGCCCAACACTCTATAGGGTGCCGCAGTAATAGTGCTCCACCACGGTCTTCTCTGATATTCTTTCAGATATCGGGTAAGGGGTATTGCGGTACTGTTTTTCTGCCCACGTACTTTGATATCGAAAAGCCGGAGAAGAAAAGGGGAGGAATTAACAATGGCAGAATACAGGGAGGGATTAATAGCATCCCTCTCAGAGGTGATGGAAAAACTCATATCGTCTGTCATGTCAGATAGTGCACTTATACCGGAAGAGGAATGTTTGCGGGCACTTTCATGAACAACAAGCGTGCTTGCCACATATTCTTTGGGAGTACCGAGAATTATAATTATCCCTACAACGACTCCAATGGTGCAGACTTTAAGAATCATTCTTCTGGAGGTATAGATTTTCCGGAACAGTTCCAACCGGTTAATTTCCAACTTCCTTGAGGAATACTTCCTGTTTAGCTCATCGTTTATAATATTGCTATTCATTTAATATATCATCCTAAAAATCCCCGCAACAAGGCAGATGCTGTTACGGGGATTTATTGGTTAAAAGATTTAAAGCAATCCTTTTATTATATCAGGACGTCTTATCCATTTCTTTAAAAATCAGCTACTTGTGTAGTTGAACCTTCGCCGCTAACTGTACCACCAACTCCTGACGCAGATTTATATTTGAATGTACCTGCATTATTCAAAGTGGACAGATTTGGTAAACCGAGTTCAGTGGCATTTACTTCTACATCTTGATTGATCGTCAATGTTGTATTCGGTGAGATACTCAAGATACCTGAGGTAGTCAGTCTACAACCCTTTGTACCGGAAATTGCAGTATTGGCAGCTACGGTTAATGTAGCAAATGTTACTTCCTTCTTTGCCAGATTGATGGCACCGCCTTCAGTGATAATAACATTCAATCCGTCTTCACTCAATGAGAATGAGCCAAAGTTAACTGTGCCATCTTTGATTGTAATATCAGTAATGCCACCTTTAACAGCTGCTTCGAATGCGACAGCATTCGCTACGACCGCTACTTTCTTACCACTTCCCGCGGTGAACCCATCTTGTGAACCATTATACAAGTTGATTGTTCCAGAGTTATCTCCTCCATCTTTTGAACGCACATAGCCTGATGATTCGGAGTTACCAACATTGATAGTGGCACCTACGCCGACATTGACAGTTGCATTATTTCCATTTTCCGCTTTGTTGAATTCACCTGCATTTATCAAGTTCAATACTGCGCCGGCTTTATCTTTAGTTTCGGCAGTCAAAGTGAGAATAGAACTTGCAACGTTGTATGTAACTACACCTCCATCAATAGTTACAGTTGCATCATTATCGATATCAACTGCCTGACTAGTAGTCGTAATGTCAACTGTACCCGTAATAGTAGTGGTACCAGCGAATGTGTATTTCTTATCACCTGCTAATATTACATCACCCAGTTTTGTAGTACCGGCAAACACTATTGGAACGCCGGCCTTGGTATTATCTAAAGTCAAATTGCCACTGATACTGGGCGGCAGTGAAGATAAATCCAAGTCTGTCAAAGTAATTATTTCATCTTTAAGTGCAGTTTTAACGATATCAATAGTCAAGTTGGTGTTAGATTGAACTTTTGACCACAAGTTGATAGCCTCATTAATCTCTGCTACATTCTTACAACTGATGGGGCTACCCAGCTCAGCATTACTCATATCAACAACGACTCTCAATCTTTTGCTATTTCCTACGCCTAAAGTATAAGTTTTCAAAAGGTTATCTAACAGTTGTTCTTTTTTATAAAAGGCATCGGCATCGTTCTTTTGGAAGATATCTTCTGCTTGAACTGTAATATTACCATAGTTTGTTTCCACTTCTATACTCGCACTTGCGACATTAGCCGTAACAACACAAGGCAAGATATTAAAGAATACAAAGTTATTGCTTAAGCTACCATCCGCTGGTTCTTCTGCTAATGTTACAGGTGTTTCCGGAGTTACAGTCAAAGCATTGGCGTCAGCACTCACAGTAGCAGTCAGATACTCATTTCCTCCAGCCAAATCTTTCAGAGATTTCTCATTACCCTCTTCCTTAGTATTGCTATCAATCCACTCAGCACCAACTATCGTAACAGATGTAGCGAACGGCTTAGTTTCAGGAGTAACATTACCAATAATTTTCACTGATTTAACAACAATCGGGTCAGTCATCGCAGCAGTTTTTCCCTTGAACTGCAAATCCAATGCCAAACGATTAGAGAGTTGCTTTAAAGTAATAGTAGGAGTTGTACTATTACCCGCATGTTCATTGTCCAAGTTAACAACATCAGAAGCAAATACCAATTTATTGAAGAAATCATCAGCATCCTTGTATGTCTGCTCTGCTGGCACGCTGAATGTCAAATCAGCTATAGACTTAAGTTCTTCATTGTAGGGATAGTATGCAATGTAAGAACCGACATACATCATCGTTTTAGATTGGAATGCCGAACCGGAAGTAAAATACAAAGGATGATTGGCATAAGCCTTGTTTCCGAGCGTTATATCACTACCTGGATTATCCGACGTCCAAGCCATACCAACGATATCATTGGCTTCCCATCCTGTTTCTGTCAATCTCGTATTCGCATCCGCACCTTTATTTACATTAAAAACGAGGTTTGCCCCCAACGGTGTGCCTGTTACCTCTTTTACGGCATCATTGTTAACGAATTCGTCTTGGCTACTGTCTCTTATACACATCTGACGCTGCCGACGAAGAGGATAGTGTAGAT
>CAMTFK010000233.1 GCA_947071285.1 uncultured Bacteroides sp.
TCATAGATGATGATTGGGACAGTCGGTTCGTGAGAATCGGCTGTTTTTTGTTTCTATTTGTTTGCATATCAACGCTGGTAGTGTTACTTTTGCCGAACGAGGCCAGATGGTTTCGCAATTAATCTCTGAATAACAATGGCACAAGGTAAGAAATTTATCTCTCCGGGAGCTTGGTTTTCCATGATATATCCCGCAGACTGGAACGAGTTTGAAGACGGGGAAGGCTCTTTTCTCTTCTATAATCCCAGTGAATGGACCGGAAATTTTCGTATTTCCGCATATAAGGGCAACGCTACGTATGGCAAGGAAGTCGTCCGCCAGGAACTGAAGGAAAACACTTCGGCAACTTCTGTGAAAATAGGAAATCTGGAATGTGCCTACAGTAAAGAGATGTTTGAGGAAGACGGTGCATATTATACTTCCCATCTTTGGATTGCCGGCACGGGTGATATTGCTTTCGAGTGTTCTTTCACCGTGAATAAAGGAGCATCTGTTGCAGAGGCCGAAGCTGTCATTGCTTCGTTGGAAGTGCGCAGGGAAGGAGTGAAGTATCCGGCGGAGGTTATCCCTGTCCGTCTGTCCGAAATCTATCAGATTAATGAAGCCTTTGAGTGGGTGACGACTACCGTGAAGGAACAACTGAAAAAAGATTTCCAGGGTGCTGAGGAAGATTTAGTTAGCATGCAACAGATTATTGACAGTGGTGTCATCGCTCCGAAGAAGAAAGAAGCGTGGCTGTCGTTTGGCATTGTCCTATGTGTGATTCTTGCTAATGAAGTAGATGGTCTGGAGTGGATGACGCTGATAGACGGTAACCGGGAAGCCCCTGTGCTGCAAAACTCAACTACCGGAGAATGGCTCGACCCCATGAAGCTGGTATGGAGCAAAGTAAAAGCCGGTGAACCCTGCAATCTGGCAGAGACCTACAAAACCCTCCTTTAATTTTTAATTTATAATTAGTAATTGTGATAAGTTATCTTCAGATAGAAAATTTGACCAAGTCATTTGGTGATTTGGTATTGCTTGAGAGTGCTTCCCTTGGTGTGGCCGAAGGACAACGTATTGGACTAATTGCCAAAAATGGTAGTGGCAAAACTACCTTGCTGAATATTATTTCCGGTAAAGAAGGCTATGATAGTGGAACTATTTCTTTCCGCCGTGACCTGAGGGTGGGATATTTGGAACAAGACCCGCAATATCCCGAGGGGCTTACCGTTCTGGAGGCCTGTTTCCACCACGGCAACAGTACCGTAGAACTGATTAAGGAATACGAACGCTGTATGGAGACGGAAGGACATCCCGGTCTGGACGAAATCCTTGTGCGTATGGATCATGAGAAAGCATGGGACTATGAGCAGAAGGCCAAGCAAATCCTGTCTCAACTGAAGATACGGAACTTCGACCAACAAGTGAATCATCTCTCAGGCGGACAATTGAAGCGTGTGGCGCTTGCCAACACTCTCATCACCGAACCGGACCTGCTGATTCTGGACGAGCCCACCAACCACCTCGACCTTGACATGACTGAATGGCTGGAAGATTATTTGCGTCGCACGAACCTTAGCCTGCTTATGGTGACGCACGACCGCTACTTCCTCGACCGTGTCTGTACCGAAATCATTGAAATAGATAATCGCCAGATTTATCAATATAAAGGTAACTACAGTTACTATCTGGAAAAGCGCCAGGAGCGGATCGACTCGACCAATGTGGAAATAGCCCGCGCCAATAATCTGTATCGCACAGAGCTGGAATGGATGCGCCGTATGCCGCAAGCTCGCGGGCACAAAGCGCGCTATCGTGAAGAGGCCTTTTATGAGTTGGAGAAGGTAGCCAAACAGCGTCTTAATAACGATAATGTGAAGCTGGATGTGAAGGCCTCCTACATAGGCAGCAAGATATTTGAGGCAGACCATGTGTATAAGTCATTCGGCGACCTGAAGATATTGGAGGATTTCTCCTATATCTTTGCCCGTTACGAGAAAATGGGTATCGTAGGAAACAATGGTACGGGCAAGTCTACCTTTATCAAAATCCTGATGGGAGAGCAGAAGGCGGATAGCGGAACGATTGATATTGGTGAAACCGTGCGCTTTGGTTATTATTCGCAGGATGGTTTGCAATTCGACGAACAGATGAAGGTGATTGATGTGGTGCAGGACATTGCCGAAGTCATTGAATTGGGCAACGGCAAGAAGCTTACCGCATCCCAATTCCTGCAACATTTCCTCTTCACTCCCGAAACGCAGCATAGCTATGTTTATAAACTGAGTGGTGGAGAGCGCCGCCGCCTGTATCTGTGCACCGTACTGATGCGTAATCCCAACTTTCTGGTATTGGATGAACCCACCAACGACCTGGACATCATCACCCTGAATGTACTGGAAGAATACTTGCAGAACTTCAAAGGTTGTGTCATCGTGGTGAGCCACGACCGTTACTTCATGGACAAGGTTGTAGACCACTTGCTGGTGTTCAACGGTCAGGCGGACATCCGCGATTTCCCCGGGAACTACACCCAGTATCGTGATTGGAAAGAAGAAAAAGCCCGCCAGGAAAAGGAGAAAGAAAAAGAGACTTCTAAACCATTGGAAGATAAAACGGCAAAAGTTCGTCTGAATGAAAAACGCCGGATGTCCTTCAAGGAGAAAAGGGAGTTTGAACAACTGGAAGAGGAGATAGCTGCTCTGGAAGAAGAAAAGAAAGTCATCGAGGCTGCTCTGTGTAGTGGAACCTTGTCTGTGGAAGAGCTGACGGAGAAATCAAAACGCTTGCCCGAAGTAACCGATTTGATTGATGAAAAGACAATGCGCTGGCTGGAACTCAGTGAGATAGAATCGAACTGAGGCTCGAAATGAAGAATGAAAGAATGAAGAATGAAATATATCAGATGGTGAGGACTGGAAATTTAACGAACTATCATAGTCATAGCTTGTATTGTGACGGACGTGCCAATATGGAAGACTTTATCCGTTTTGCCCTGAGCGGAGGTTTTACGTCTTACGGCTTTTCGTCACATGCCCCCCTGCCATTCTCTACGGCGTGGACGATGGAGTGGGATTCTATGGACGACTACTTGGCGGAGTTCCGTCGACTGAAAGCTAAATATGCCGGACAAATAGAACTATATATCGGTCTGGAAATAGACTATCTGAATGAAGAAAGTAATCCGTCCGTAGCACGTTTCCGTGAACTGCCATTGGATTATCGTATCGGTTCCGTGCACCTGCTTTATAATGATAAGGGGGAAGTGGTGGATATAGACGTTTCGGCAGATAAATTCCGTACTATTGTAGATAAAGAGTTTGGCGGTGACTTGGTGCGGGTGGTGCATCTCTATTATGAGCGTTTGATGCGTATGGTGGAACTGGGTGGTTTTGATATTGTGGGTCATGCTGACAAGATGCATTATAATGCTGCTGCCTACCGCCCCGGATTGCTGGATGAACCTTGGTATGATGCTTTGATGCAGGACTATTTCGATGCTATTGCCCGGAAGGACTATATCGTAGAAGTCAATACAAAAGCCTGGCTTGACTTAGGTACTTTCTACCCCAATGAGCGTTATTTTCCGATGTTGCTTGAGAAAGGCATCCGCGTACAGGTGAACAGTGATTCCCACTATCCGGAGCGTATAAACAACGGACGCCTGCAAGCCTTGGCGGCCCTGCAAGCGTCCGGTTATCACACTGTCACGGAGCGGTATAATAATGAGTGGAAAGATATGCCACTAATTATTAATACTTAACTCCTGTGACTTTTCCTTTTATTATTCTTTTTTCAACAAAAAATCTTCAATTGCCTTTTTGTAGGTAGCTTTATCGGCTGCTCCCCGGAAGAGTTGCGGCTCTCCTTCCATCGGGATGAATACGAATAGAGGGATACTGCTTGCATTGAATAGCGCAGCAAGTTCGCGTTCCTTGTCCACATTCACCTTATAGATTACAATCTTACCGGCATATTCTTTTGCCAGTTCTTTCATAATAGGAGCCGTCATACGGCAGGGACCACACCAGTCTGCATACAAATCAATAATAGCAGGTTTATCGCCTTTGTATTTCCAATCCTGGGATTTCTCGTAATCAAATACATTCTTGATGAACATATCCTTGTTCATTACGACTACTTCGCCGCTTTGGGCGTCTTTTTGTTCCACTTCATTGGGTTGTGCTTTAGCCCCGTCTTTGCAAGCAAATGCAAGTACGCTTGCAAAAATCAAGGCAGCAAATGTCAGTGCTTTCTTCATCTTCTTGTTTTTTATGAATTTTGCTCAATGACAGCTTTCAGTTCGCTGCCTTTGATAACTCCGGAATGACGCCAAACAGCTTCACCCTTTTTGAATACAATGAATGTAGGTACAGCTTGTATGCGATACTTGGAAGCCAGTTCTTCATGCTGGTCTACATCAATTTTCACGATACGCGCAGATTCACCTATTTGTCCTTTCAATTCTTCCAGTACCGGATGCATAGCCTTACATGGGCCACACCAAGTTGCAAAGAAATCTACTAAAACGGGCTTTTCTGATTGTATGAGTTCTTCAAATTTTTCCATAATCTTTTCCTTTCTGTTGTTACTACAAGTTTTTTGTTAATATGATAATTGTATTACTTCTGTAGTAAGAAACGCATTATGGTATTTTTTGTTCACGGATAATGCTTCTTCATATCTGTAATGCACATGTTTTTGGGTATTTTTTAGAATACTTGCATAAATGAAACATTTTCCAAGGGAAAATAACCGCATGCATATATATGCGGGTGAAAAAACTTTCGCCCCTACAAACCGGATGCACATTTGCATAGCTTGTAGGGGCGAATAATCATTCGCCCGCATGCAATACGGGCGAACTTTTTATCTGTTTATTCCGCAATCGTCAGCTCCCTGATGATGTGAGATGCTCCGGCATACTTTTCAATAATGAATAAAGTATAGCGGATATCTACGCACGCTGCACGCTGTGAAGACGGGCGGAAAGCAATATCTCCCGTCAGTCCTTCATAGTTGCGGTCGAATCCTGTGCCTATCAATTCGCCTTTGGCATTGAATACCGGGCTGCCGGAGTTGCCGCCGGTGTTGTCCGTGTTCACAATGAAGCAGATAGGCATTTCACCATTCGGCATGGCATAGCGTCCGAAGTCTTTTGCCTGATACAGTTGCTTCAGCTTGGCAGGAACCACAAACTCCCAGTTATTGGGGTCTTCCTTTTCCATAGCACCTTTGAGAGTGGTGTAATAACCATATTCCACACCATCTGCCGGTTCATATGGCAATACCTTGCCGTAAGTGAGGCGCAGGGTAGAGTTTGCATCCGGATAAATAGGCGTGCCTGCGCTGCGCTTCATATCCATCATGCCCTTCACCCATACTTTGTGTGCGGCATTGTAGTTCTTGTTGGCATCTGCCATGGCAATAGCCGTCTGCAACAGTCCGTCCGTGATGGAATGCTTGAACAGCACCATCCAGTCGAAAGCCAGCTTATAGGAACCGGGTTTGCGGATGAATTTCTCAAAATTCTCTTTCTTCCCAAAAACAGAGTAGTCGAAGCATGCATCTACGAAAGCGTCACTGTTGCCTTTGAAGCGCTTGTCAATTACTTCGAAGATGCTGATGCGTTGTTCTGCCGGAATATATTGCATGTAAGTCTGCAACATTTTCTTGGCAACGATGCGTTCCACTTCGGGGAAAGGTACGGATGCAAAATACTTGTCCGCAGCTATTTTCAGGCTGTCGGCTGCTGCCTTAATCTGCGCTTTGTCCTTGCTTTTCAAGGCAGTCAGCATGGCGGAGGTGTTGGGGATACGCATAAAGTCCAACCCGGTGACCAATGCTTCCTGAATGGCTTGCTGGTGGTAAAGGGCGGGGCGGCGGTGTTCAACGATGCTGCGTATCTGGTCGAATGCTTTCTGGTAAGAATCGTCACCCTGTTCACGTCCGCGAGCTAAGAGCTGTTCCTGTTGCGCACGCTTGGTGTCGAGCACTTTCAGGCGGACAAGACCTTCGTTCATGCCGATGGCGTTTTTCCAATAGTTGGCAGAAGAAGCATACTTGCTGGCGTAGTGAATACGTACGGCAGGATTCTTTTGCATTTCTTCCATTAATGCTTCCTGGCGTACTCCACGCACATGGTGGCGCATGAAGTTAGTGGTTTCCATACGTTCTTCCACTTCGTCGGAAATCATATAGCGCCAGTTGCGTCCGGGGAAACCCATGACGAAAGTGAAATCACCTTCCTTATAGCCGGCAAGGCTGATGGTGAGATGTTTCTTAACCTTCAAGGGTACGTTCTCCTTGGAGTACTCTACCGGATTTCCATCCTTGTCGGCATAAATGCGGAACAAGGAGAAGTCGCCCGTATGGCGCGGCCACATCCAGTTGTCGGTGTCGGCACCGAACTTACCGATGGATGAAGGAGGTGCACCCACCATGCGGATGTCGCTATAGGTGGTCTTGATAAAGAGGTAATAACGGTTTCCGCCGTAGAATGCTTTCAGTTCCAGTTTGCGTCCCGGTGTCAGGGCAATGCCTTGTTCGGAAGAGAACCGTTCGGCTACTTCTTTCAGATACTTGGGCGAGAGGTAGTTCGTACCGTTCGGGTCCGGGTCAATCTTCAACTGTTCATTCACGAAGTCCGTCACGTCCAGAATTTCATCAATGTAGGTGATGGTAAGCCCTTTGCAGGGAAGCTCCTCTTCACGGCTCATGGCCCAGAAGCCGTCCGTGAGGTAGTCATGCTCCACCGTGCTATGCTGTTGGATAGAGCCGTATCCGCAGTGATGATTGGTCAGTACCAGTCCTTCGGCAGAAATCACCTCACCCGTGCAGCCACCACCAAAGTGGATAACCGCATCTTTCAGGGCAATGCCATCAGGATTATAAATTTGGTTTGCGGGGATAAGTAGTCCCAGTTCCGTCATAGCAACCTCATTCTGCTTTTGCAGGTCGGTGAGCATCCACATGCCTTCGTCGGCACGGGCGGAGAAGACTGTAAATGTCAGGAATAATGATAATATAATTCTTTTCATATAAAAGTGCTTTAGAAATACTTCTGAAGAGGGGGGGAA
>CAMTFK010000234.1 GCA_947071285.1 uncultured Bacteroides sp.
GGTTTGGCTATGTACCTGATACTTCAATGGAGTAAATAAACAGTATAATTATTCACTTGCAAGGGGTTCGTTGTTATCTGTAAATCTTGCATTCAGGGAGGTATATGCAGCTACAATCAAGGAATATTTGTCGCAAAGTTGCAAATCTGTTTCATTCGTTTCACAGAACCTTTCACGCACTGAAAAGAGTTATAGAATCTGTATTTATTTAAAATTATATGATATACTTTTGCCTCTATACAAAGCAAAGTTATGAGGGTTCGCGTCGTTTCATACATACTCTTAATACTCTCTTTTTTGATATTAGGAAAAGAAGAGGCGCGCGCTGAAAGACACGCGGCGAACGCTGATACTTGCAAAGTACGAGACCGGATGGTGCAACCCGAAACGTGGGGGAGAGTTTATCAATGGATAACGGACGACCCGCAGGTTCCGGACCGGGAAGAAGTCCTGACGCTGATAAAGTATCATTACGGAGACTTCGGGAAGCTGATGAAGTTGCTGCACCGGTTGAATGAAGGTAAAGCCTGGACCTATTTATCGGAACACATATTTCCGAGAATGGAGAAGGCGGAAGAGATAGAAAATGATTTGTTCATAATAAAATTGTCGTTGCCTGCAGATAGTCTGCCGATACTGAAAATGGAGCCAGTGCCTGTTTCCGCTGCAATAGTAAATAAGAAAAAGAGAGAATTTAAAAATAGGACGGTATTAGCTATAAAAAACAATTTGCTGTATGATTTGGCACTGGCTCCAAATTTGGAAGTAGAATTGCCCGTAGGACGGCGTTGGTCTTTGAATGTTGAATATAAGTGTCCCTGGTGGTCGGACAGTGGGCGGAGTTTCTGTTATCAGCTTCTTTCGGGAGGCGCTGAGACTCGCCTCTGGCTGGGAAACCGCAAGAAGCGTGACCAATTGACGGGACATTTCGTAGGAGTATATGCCGAAGGGGGAGTGTACGATTTCCAACTGAAAAAAGATAAAGGATATCGGGGCGACCATTATGCAGCTTTCGGGCTGACTTACGGATATAATCGCCAACTGACCCGGCATCTGGCACTTGAGTTCAGCGTGGGTATTGGCTATCTGGAGACGGAATACCGCAAGTATACCACTTACGAAGACGATTTGATTTGGATAAGTAGCGGACGCTATCATTTTATTGGGCCCACGAAAGCGAAAATCTCTTTGGTATGGCTCATTAAGCGTAGGAGGTGAAGGCTATGAGGAATAGGATGTATATGTTTCTCTTGCTTCTATCCGGACTATCGGTGCTCTTGGCAGGATGTAGTTTTAAAGACATACTGGATGATTATCCCGTCAGTGGGGTACAGATAAAGTTCAATTGGGAGGGAGTGACGGATGAGTTGCCCGAAGGTATGCGGGTTATCTTCTATCCGAAGAGCGAAGAAGGAAGAAAGGTAGAGAGTTACCTGTCGGTTGAAGGGGGCGAAGTGAAAGTGCCTCCGGGATATTATGACATGGTGATTTACAATTATAATACGGAGTGTGTACAGATTCGTGGCGATGGAGCGTATGAAACGATTGAGGCTTATACGGGATACTGTTCGGGTCTTGACACAAGCGAGAAAATGGTGTGGGCACCCGACCCTTTGTATGTAGTAAGTATGAATGATATGAGAATAGAAAAGACTGACGATGTGTTGTTGATGGAGTTTCAACCGAAGTTGGTAGTCAAGCACTACTCTTTTGAAATAAAGGTGAAGGGATTGAAGAATGTGGCAAGCATTGTCTGCAATGTGGATGGGATGAATGGTTCTTATTTTATAAGTGATGGCACTTGTACGTCCAGCGTTGCACCGATTTATGTAGAGGCCAATAGGGGGGATGATGTGTTACGTGGCAGTTTCTCGGCTTTCTCTGCATCGACGTTCACAAGTACCCGCGCAGGCGGAGAGGTGATGATGAAGTTGTTGCTGATAAAAGTGGATAATACGGTTCAGGAGGTTAAGGTTGATATTACAAAAGCTGTGGCTCCACCACCACCTCCTTCGGGTGGGGAAGGAGAGCCGGAACCGGAGACAGATATAGAGATACCGATTGATGAAGAGATTGAGGTGGATGATGTGGAAGTCCCTCCCGGAGGTGGCGGAGGCATCGGAGGTGATGTAGGAGACTGGGACGATGAGACGAATGTGGAGTTGCCCGTAGAATGAAAATAAAGAATAATATATTAACTTATAATACAAATGATTATGAAGAAGATTTTATTGGCAGCCGTTGCTGCTTTGGCAATCGTAGGTTGCACGCAGAATGAAGAGATTGAGAATGTTGGTAACAAAGCGGAGATTAGCTTTGGGACAATGGTAAGTAAGACTACAAGAGCTGCTGTGACAACTATTGATTCTTTGCAGAAGAGCGGTTTTACTGTGTATGCTTATAATACAGGTGAAACAGAAATGAAGAATGTTGCAGCTAAAGGATTGGGAACTCCTTTCATGAACGGTGTAGCCGCTACATATTCTGCAAAATGGGAATTAGCAGGTGGTCCTTATTATTGGCCCTTTAACAGCAATGTACAGTTCTTTGCATATGCAACAGATGCAAGTGCTACATATAAATTGAATGATAGTGATATTTATCCAATCATTACCTATACTATAAATGATGATGCTTCTAAACAGAAAGATTTTGTAGTAGCGCAATTAATCAATCAAAAGAAGACGGAAAGTACTGTAAAACTTTCATTTCTTCATGCACTTACTCAAGTCAATTTTTCAGCGAAAGGCTCTAATGCTGATTTGAAATATACAATATCCTCAATATCAATTGAAGGAGTTGCCAATACAGGTACTTATTCCTTTGCGGATAGTACATGGACAGTTACAGGAACAACAGGAAAATATATCTATCCTACTGCTGAAAATGCTCCTGTTTCTGGTACTACAGTCGCAGATTTAGATCAAGCAAAAGGTGCTTTAATGTTGATGCCACAGGCTATGAGTGCCAGTTCTAAAATTAAAGTTAGTTATAACGTTTATAATTCTAAAGATGTTCAGATTGATGAAGTTACTGATGCTGTAATATCTTTGGATAAAACAGCAAACTGGGAAGTAGGTAAGAAAGTGCGTTATACTTTAACGTTATCAAGTGAAGGAGCTACTATTAGCTTTGCACCTGAAGTAGGTAATTGGAATACTAACGATGATACCCCTGTCACTCCTCCCGCTGAATAATCCTTTATAATCTCATAATTCCCTTCCCCTAAGACTTTCCCTTAAAAAGTCTTAGGGGATTTTTTTGTATCTCAGCAAAATATTCATATTTTTGCGGCACAATAACAAACAAAAACATTCAATCTACAATGCATGATTACTCCTCTTGCGGGGCGACCATACTGTGCCAGGAATGTCCGAAGGCTGTGGACAACGCCATAATGTATGCTTCTCATCCCAGAGGCTTTCATCTCCCTGTTCAACAATGCGAAGAAAACATCATGATTTTCCTGTTGAAAGGAGAAATACTTATCAACAGTCAGGAGTATGCCGGAACCGTATTGCGTGCCGGAGAATTTATTCTTCAAGCCATTGGTTCAAAGTATGAAGTCCTTGCTCTGACAGATGCCGAATGTGTTTGCTATCGTTTCAATCAGCCGGAACAATTCTGTGAAAAGCGTTATAAGTATATTATGGCAGAGGTAACCCCTCCGCTCATATTCTCACCTTTAAAGATAATCCCTGAACTGAACTTCTTTCTGGAAGCTTCGAAGTCCTATCTGACGGAAAAAAGAATTTGCCGCGAACTGCTTTCCTTTAAGAGGAAAGAACTTGCCTTCATCCTCGGACAGTTTTATTCGGACTACGACCTCTCTATGTTGGTGCACCCGCTTTCCAAGTACACTTCCTCTTTCCAGTATTTCGTCCTGCAAAACCATGCCAAGGTGAAGACTGTGGAAGAACTTGCCCAATTAGGCGGATACACCACCACCACCTTCCGGCGCATTTTCAATTCGGTTTTCCACAAACCTGTTTATGAATGGATGATGGAGAAACGCAAAGAAAGTATAGCCTATGACCTCCGTTACACAGAAGCCACCATTTCCGAAATCTGCTATAAATATGGTTTCGAGTCTTTGCCCCACTTCTCCAACTTTTGTAAGAAGAACTTTGGCTCTTCTCCCCGTGGATTGCGGCACGAACAACCTGCATAGATCTTCGGATGAGCGCTGTTAATGTTTGCGTTTGCCCAGTGGCTGATTAAAACGATACTTCATTGAGATAACGAAATAGCTGCCTATCTGCTGAGTGTGGCGTTCATACAATCCGTCTGCCATTGTGCCACGGTAGTAATTCTTCTGCTGGCTGAGTATATCCACCCAGTTGGCTGACAATTCGGCCTGTTTCTTTTTCAGGAAGCGCCACGTGACGCTTGCATTCCAGACGAGTTGGTCGTCGTCTCCCTTGTTGATGTTCGTGCCGTTTCGGAAAGAGTAATTGGCATCCGTTCTCAGTTGTATGTTTCCCGGGATGTCGGCAAAGGTATTTAGCCCGAAGGTGTAATTGCGGGTATATGTATTTGTTTCTAACAGTGAGTTGGAAGAATGTTGGAAATCCCATCTTCCGTTTAGTTCCAGGTTGCCCCATTTGGGCTGGTAGTACAAACGCAATTCACTGTTTATCCCCGTGTTGTGGGTGGCGCTACGTTCGGGCTGCTCAGTTTGGTTCTCGTTGATGAGCCCGACGTTTTGGGACAGATTACCTCCGGCATTGGCATTGATGCCAAAACTCTTGATACGCTTTTGGTAGCGCAGCATGCCGCCCGCATTCCAGTTTCCGTTTATATTGACCGGATAAGTTTCGCGCCCGCCTGTCTGCTGGTTGTAGGTCACTGCACGGGTATAACTGTTGATTCTGCTTTGCAGGTTCAGTGAGGCGAAGATGCCTTTATCGGTGTTCTGCGCTTCCAGCCGGAAATATTGGTCGTAGGTTGGTTTCAGGTTAGGGTTACTTCGCGTGATGTTTAGCGGATCACTATTGTTGGTTGGTGAAATCAAATCCTGTAAAGACGGTTGCTGGGAATTCCCGAAATAGCTGAAGGTTAGCCTGTTCTTCCTTTTCTGCCAGGAAACTCTCAGTGTTGGACGGAAACCCACAGAATGAATGGCAGTATCCGCCCTTTGCAAACCGGTCTTCTGATCCAAAGTGCGCCGTTCGGGCTGCACGGACAGTCCGAGATTTACGTTCCATATGGTATCGGAATAGTTGAGATAGAAATCTATTGCATGTTGCAGGGTAGTGCTGTGGCTTCGGTTGCTGAGGCTGTCAATGTAGTGTGCTTCATATCCCGGAGGCAGGAAACCTACTTTTTCCTCCGTCTCTTCCATAAAGCCGGACAAGTCATAAGTATTGCGGTCATCTTGCTGCTTACTATAGTTGAAGTTGTACGAAAGCTGTGAGCGCAGTTGCTTTGTAAAAGGATGTGTGAACATCAGCCCGATACCTTGTTCCCGGTTGGGCGAAAGAGAGGATGCGTATTGGTTGCGATAGAGTATGGAGTCCCTATCGGCACTGTTCTTCAGTTGATAATAGGTGGTTGAGGAGATGGAAAAATTCTCGTTTTCACCCTTGTTGTCATTGTACTGGGCTGTCAGGCCGATGGAGCTGCCTTTCTTGTTCAGCCGGCGCATGATGTTGGCGTGGAAAGAGTAGCGCTGCTGGTCGCCCCTCATCAGTGAGTTCATGGCAATGTCATTTACCTTTTGCTCATTGGGCACGTGGTCGATGCCACTGAAAGGATCCAGTATATTCAGATGGGGATTTTCATTGAACGTGGCCTGACGGTTGTTATTAGCACTATTATTGCGCATGAGGCTGAAATTGCCGAAGACGTGAACAAAAGTCATGCTGTCTACCTGCCAGCTCAGGCCCATTGTCGCATTCATAGTACGACTGCGGTTTGTGTTATTCCCAGCAGAATATTGATATTTGTTTCCGCTCGTCAAGTACTGCTCGTTGTAGGTGGAGGATTCATTGCCCTGATTATTATGATAATACATCAGGTTACCGTTGATATTCAATTTCTCGTTGAACTTCTTCATGAAATTCATGGCGACGTTCTCCTGTATGTTATCCTTGTAGCTGGTCCTCATGTCGAGGTTGCCGGAATGGGCGATTACAGAGAGGTTGTTTCCGTTCTTCTGGAAGTAATTACCCTGCAGGTCGAAGTCCTTTTTATTATGATTGCCATATCCGGCTTTCCCCGATACCAGCAGGGTGCCGTTGAACTCCTCTTTGGTTTGCAGGTCGAGCACGTAGTTCTCATCTCCGGTTTTTACTCCTGTCATCTTTTCCAGCTTACTCTTCTTATCATATACTTTTATCTTGCTGATGATGTTTACAGGCAGGTTCTCCAATGCCATGCGGTTGTCTCCGGCAAAAAAGGCTTCACCATTCACATTGATTTCCTTGATGGGCAGTCCGTTGTATTTCAGCGTTTTGTTTGCGCTGTCGTATTCCATTCCGGGAATGCGCTTCACGAGTGCTTCGAGGTATGAACCTTCCGGGGTTTTGTAGGCTGCGGCATTGATAACCGTTGTATCTCCTACCTGGTCCATTTCGCGAATTTGTCCTTTGACCATAACTTCGCCCAGTTCAATGCCTTCTTCCAGCAGGATGCTGCCGAGATTAAGGGTGGATGATTTGCCGTCCAGTTGGTGGAAAACGGACTGCATTCCCGTATATGAAGTTTTTAATAAGTAATCTGTTCCTTTTTGTGGAATGAATTGAAGATTGAAATGGCCATTCGCATCGCTTGCAGCTCCTTTTACAAAAGTTGAGTCTTTGCCGGCCAGAATAACGACACTTGCATAAGGCAGAGGTTCTTTGCCGTCTTTGTTCTCTGCTACAATGCACACCTGCCCTTTGACTGTTCTTGTTTTTTGGGCAAATAGAATAGTCGGGACCAGTAAGAGCAGTAATAGAGTCCAGAATTTGTGCACGTTTTTCCGTATTATTATGACTAGTCACAAAATTAGAGAGTTTTGTTCGTATCTAATACCTGTCTCTTATACACATCTCCGAGCCCACGAGACATGCGCAGATC
>CAMTFK010000235.1 GCA_947071285.1 uncultured Bacteroides sp.
AGCCACTTGTAGCTTGTAGCCTGTAGCTCGTAACTTTACTCCTTTCTTATCAATTAGACGCTATCTATTATCATTTTGTCACAGCCTATACTAATTTTCTTTCGTCAACAGGCTTTCCAGTTCTTCCGCATTCAAGCGCAGATAGAATTGTCCTTTGTGAGCTACTGAAATAGAGCCGGTTTCCTCAGAAACGATAATGGCCATTGCATCAGACTCTTGAGAAATTCCCATTGCCGCACGATGGCGTAATCCCAATTCTTTCGGTATGTCCAGATTGTGCGATACCGGCAATATGCATCCCGCAGCTTTAATGCGGCCTTTACTGATAACCATTGCTCCGTCATGCAAAGGACTGTTCTTGAAGAAAATGTTCTCTATCAGGCGTTGATTAATATCAGCATTGATAATCTCACCCGTACGCACCACATCGTCCAACGGGAAGTTATGTTCTATAACAATCAAAGCCCCCACCTTCTGTTTGCCCATACTGATGCATGCCATAACCACCGGCATAATCTCATCATGCTGCATACTCTCTTTCTTATTCCCGGTGAAGAACCTTATCAATGCGCTGGCATGCTGGTGCGAACCAAGCGTCAGGAGGAAACGCCGTATTTCATCCTGAAACAGAATAATCAGTGCAACCACTCCTACGCTCACCAACTTGTCGAAGATGGAACCGAGCAACTTCATCTCCAAAACCTGAGATACCACCAACCATATCAATATGAATATCAGAATACCCGTAAACACATTGATGGAACCGGAAGCCTTCATCAGCTTATACGTATAGTAAAGCAGGAATGCAACCAGAAGAACGTCGATAATATCTTTTACGCCAATATCAAAAAACACGGTAGTTAGCTATTAATTATTAACTCTTAATTATAAATCTATGAACGAAGTGACTTCCCTTTATCACTTAGCACTTTATCACCTTATCACTGTTTGTCCGCATCGCTTCCACAATCTTCACCGTTTCCACAGCTTCACGCACATCGTGTACGCGGAGAATATCAGCCCCTTTCAGCAGGCAGATGGTATCGAGTACCGTTGTTCCATTCAGTGCATCCTGCGGAGTATTGCCCAACAGACGGTATATCATGGATTTACGGGAAACGCCCACCAGCAAAGGTAACTCAAAAATACGAAATTCCTCCATATGTGCCAGAAGTTCGTAGTTATGCTCCACCGTTTTCCCAAAGCCGAAACCGGGGTCGAGGATAATATCCTTTACACCCAAATCGCGCAATTGTTGCACCTTCTCTGCGAAATACAGAAAAACTTCTTTCAAAAGATTATCATAATGCGGATGTTGCTGCATGCTTTGCGGAGTGCCCTGCATGTGCATCATGATATAAGGCACATTCAATTCTGCCACTGTACGGAACATATCCGCATCCATCTCTCCGGCAGCAATATCATTGATGATGGCCACCCCGTACTCCTCCACACACATCCGTGCCACGTCCGCGCGGAAAGTATCGACAGAAATAACAGCTTCGGGGTGTGTTTTTCGCAGAATTTCCAGTCCCATGCGCAGACGTTCCATCTCTTCACGGGGAGAAACGTTTTCTGCATTCGGACGGGAAGAGTATGCACCAATATCTATGATTGTGCCACCTTCATCCAATATCTGCTGTGCCCGTCCGGCTATTTCAGCCTCGGTCTGCATGCGGGAACCGGCATAAAAAGAGTCGGGAGTCACATTCAATATCCCCATGACACGGGGAGTGGAAAGGTCGAGCAAAGAACCGTTGATATTGATATATTTAGAGGATGATATTTCCATGGTTAGTCCTTTTTCGTTTATACTTTGCAAATGTAGCCAAAAAAGATTATCACAAATGCATAAAATCTAAAAAAACAAATTAACTTTGCTCAGGATTGACAACTAATCGAAAGAAGTAGTAAACTATGAAGGTATGCAGGAATGCCGGAGCGGCATCTTTTTTCCTACTATTTTTCTGGTTGCTTACTCCCGGGCGAGTTTGCGGACAAGAAACAAACGAACAAGAAAAATATCACGTAGACAGTACGTTATTTGTCTACTACCAGCGTTGCAGGACAGAAGTAACCTCTCCTTCCGTCATGCAAAAGTTGGATACCCTCTTCCAAATGGCAGCAGAGAAGGGAGATGCACGAATGCAAGCCGTAGCCCTCTCCACTAAAGTAGACCATTTCTATTTCAGTCCCGCTACCGAAGGTCAGGAAGACAGCCTGATTTTCTACACCAATAAAGTCAAAGACTTCGCCCAGAGGACCAATCAACCTCAATATTACTATTTTGCATGGGCAAACCGTCTCATTACTTACTACACCAAACAAAAGAAATTAAACTTAGCCCTCTACGAAGCTAATAAGATGCAGCAGGAGGCTGAAGACCGGGAAGAGATTGACGGCATGCAAAACTGTTATCAGGCATTGGCCCGCATCTATCAGGCCAAAGAACTGTATAAGCAAGCTGCCACATACGGCCAGAAACTGATAGACCTTACACTGAAATACAATCTGAATCAGTACAACCTGACAAACAAATATCTTGAATTGAGTAACTGCTATCTTCAAACTCACGAAATAGAAAAAGCGTGGAAAGCTCTCGAAGAAGCAAAAAAGTATGTGCTCAATGAAGTTCAGCAAGGATATTTCCTATGTGGAGCTCTCCGCTATTATGTCCAGACAAACGACCTGACAAAAGCCCATCAGTTATTAGAAGAGGCTACACAATATTACAATAATAATGCTGAATTGCTCACTAAGCGCAAAAGCAATCTGCTGGAAGTTGCCACAGACTACTATATGAAGGCCGGAGAGTACGACAAGGCTCTGGCTGCCCATCTCCAGATTCTTGAAATAAATGATTTTGCCACTCCGCCCTTATACCGCAGACTTGGCCTCATTTATGCCGCCCAAAAAGAGTATTCAAAAGCAATAGATAATTTAGAGCACGCATTTGCACTCAACGATTCGCTAAGTAGTGCCCAAGAAGACATATCGGTAGGAGAATTCGCCACCATTCTGGGAATGGAGCATCTCAATCAGGAAAACAAAGAGCTGATACAGAAGAATCAGGAAATACTACTGGAAAACCGACGACGTCTCATCATCCTCTTATGCATTATTGTAGCAAGCTTCGCATTCATGTTCTTCCGCGAAGTCCGTCTGAACAAGATTCTGCGCCGCGCCAAGGATGCAGAGCAAAGCGCCAGCCGCATGAAAACGGAGTTTATCCAGAATATGAGCCACGAAATACGTACTCCACTGAACTCAATTGTTGGCTTCTCACAATTACTCGGCAGCATCTCTGAAGAAAATGAAGAGTCGAAAGAATATACCGACATCATTGAGCAAGGCAGCAACCATCTGCTTCAACTGGTGGACAATGTGCTCGAACTGGCAAACCTCGATAGCGGAACCCCTATCCCCATCAACACCAAAGTAGAGATAAACGCACTGTGCCGTCAGTGGATGGAAGAGGCTAAAAATTCACCCAAACCGGGAGTAGAACTGATTTATCAACCGGAGCAGGAAGAACTCCACCTACACACCAATCCCGGACGTCTCACCCAAGTAGTTTCGCACCTGCTTCACAATTCAGCCCGATTTACAGAAAAAGGCAGCATCACACTCAGTTGGCACACCCATCCGAAGCAACGGTCATTAACAATTTGCGTGACAGACACCGGAATCGGTATCCCTCAGGACAAGCAGGACTTTGTATTCGAACGTTTTGCCAAAATAGATACATTCTCCACAGGAACCGGACTGGGGTTAGCGCTGGGACGCCTCATTATGGAAAAAATGGGGGGAAGTCTGATACTCGATGGTAAATATACCGAAGGATGCCGCTTTGTGTTAACTTTACCCATAAAATGACATAAACAAAATGCCACAAAGTCTTTTAGTTTCAGAAAAGAAAAATTAACTTTGCAGCAAGCGCCTTAAGAATCAATTGATGAACACAAGAAAGACATTCCGGCACATCCTTTTCGTTTTGCTCTGCCTCACCACACTATGCAGCCTCCCCATGCGAGGACAGCAAAGAGACACGCAAAAAGAATACAATGTAGATAGCACATTATATGTTTACTATCTGCATTGCAAAGCAGAAGTGAGCTCTCCTATCGTAATACAAATGTCCGACACTCTTTTCCGTATGGCAGGCGAAAAAGGCGACCAACGTATGCAGGCAGTAGCCTTGTGCAATAAGCTGGACTTCTATTATTATCAAAACAAGCAATTGGACAGCATCACCCATTATGTAAATATAGTAAAAGACTTTGCCAGAAAGACCAATCAGCCTAAATATTACTACTTTGCATGGAGCAAACGGCTCATTAACTATTACATCAAGCAACATCAAAACAACATAGCGCTATACGAAGCAAACAAGATGATGCAGGAAGCGGAACAGGAAAAGTACATGGATGGAATTGCCAATGCCTACAACGTACTAAGCAGCATTTACCAACTTAAAAGACTATACAGCCTGGCTATCGATAATAAAAAGAAAGAAATAGAAATTACACTGGAATACGGTCTGGATAAATATAATTTATCCACTACCTATTCGATATTGGGAGGGCTTTACAGCTTGATAGGCAAAACCGAGGAAGCCCTTGAATATCTCAACAAAAGCGCGACCTGCATTTATAGCAGTACACAAGAATTCTATTATTATGTCCGCTTCGCCCAATATTGCCTTTTAATCAAAGATAATGCCCAGGCATGGGAATACCTGAAAAAAGCCAAAGCCTTATCCAACTCGAAAAAAGAAGTGCAGAAAAACCTGCAAGAATATGACGGAGTCCTGAAACAATACTATATAGCAACAAAACAATATGAGAAAGCCCTGGAAGTTCAGGACCATATCATCAGCGTATACCACCCAAATGACAAAAGTTTTATTGAAGACGTTCTCAACCGGGCTTCAATATACTATGAAATGGGCGACTTGCCTCAAGCAGCCCGATATTATAATAGGTACTACACTCTGAATGACTCAGCCCAAATAAACAACGAAAATATCACGGCAGGAGAGTTCGCCGCCATGCTGGGTGTAGAGCGGTTGAATCTGGAAAAGAGCGAACTGCAACAGCAAATGCAGCAACGCGATTTGGTAAACAAGCAACGTATCATCATTTTCCTGATTGCACTACTAACCCTCGGTTTTATCATCTTTTACCGCGAGCACCTCCTCAATGGGCGGCTACGCATATCACAGAAGCAACTCAGCGAAAAAAACAATGAATTGATCTGCTCTCAGAAAGAACTGAAATACGCCAAAGAACAGGCAGAAGACGGCAGCCGCATGAAATCGGAATTCATTCAGAACATGAGCCACGAGATACGTACGCCGCTCAATTCCATCGTAGGCTTCTCACAGATTCTCAGCAGTTATTTCAGCGATAGCGACGATACGAAAGAATATGCCCATATCATTGAGCAGAACAGCACCAACCTTTTGCAACTCGTCAATGATGTGCTCGACCTTTCCTATCTGGATGGTGAGAGGCAGATACCTGCACAGACCATTGCAGATATCACAGGCGTCTGCCAAACCTGCATAGACCAGGTGCGCTTCAAACTAAAACCGGATGTGCAACTGATATTCACCCCCGAACGGGAGAACTTTACCATGCAGACAAATCCCGACCGCATTTCGCAGATATTAATGAATCTTCTGCAAAATGCGGCAAAATTCACACAGGAAGGCAGTATCACCCTCACCTACCATATCCGCGAAGAGGAGAAGATAATCTTGTTCAGTGTGACCGATACGGGTATCGGCATCCCGGCAGATAAGCAAGAAGCAGTGTTTGAGCGTTTCACGAAACTGGACTCGTTTGTTCCCGGCACAGGATTGGGATTATCCATCAGTCGCATGATTGCCGAAAAGATGGGAGGCACCCTCCTTGTAGACCCAACCTATACAGCAGGCTGCCGCTTTATCCTGACTTTACCGTTGAAGGAATAAAAACATTTTCATTGTAAGCGTACCACCGTAACGGAGAATATCTATCTTTGCAACGTTTTAGACAACAGAATATAACAACGTTTCAAAAAGGAGATAGTTATGGATATCACCGCCCTTTACAAGATATACCTGGAATGCACCAGTGTGACAACCGACAGCCGCAACTGCCCTGAAGGTTCTCTATTCATTGCCTTAAAAGGCGATAGTTTCAACGGAAATGCCTTTGCCACCAAAGCATTGGAATCAGGAAGTGCATACGCAGTAGTAGACGAAGCCGAACACGCCCCGGCAGGCGATTCACGTTATATATTAGTAGACAATTGCCTGCATACGCTGCAGCAACTTGCCAATTACCATCGCCGTCAACTGGGCACACGCCTCATCGGCATCACAGGCACCAATGGAAAAACCACCACCAAAGAATTGATGGCCGCCGTGCTGCTACAGAAGTATAATATACTTTATACTCTGGGGAACTTGAATAACCACATCGGTGTCCCCCTCACCTTGCTACGCCTGAAGCCGGAACATGAACTCGGCATCATAGAAATGGGTGCCAGCCATCCGGGAGATATCAAAGAATTAGTAGATATAGCCGAACCGGATTATGGTATCATCACCAATGTAGGTAAGGCGCATCTGGAAGGCTTCGGTTCTTTCGAAGGAGTTATCAAAACCAAAGGCGAATTGTACGATTACCTCCGCGAGCGGAAAAACTCTACAGTCTTCATTCATCACGACAACTCATACCTGAAAGAGATTGCCGGAGGATTAAACCTGATTTCTTACGGAAACGAAGACGGGCTATACATCAGCGGACACGTGACAGGCAATTCCCCTTATCTCGCTTTTGAATGGAAAGCAGACAAAAACGGTGAACGCCATGAAGTGAAAACGCAACTGATTGGTGAATATAACTTCCCGAATGCATTGGCTGCTGTCACCATCGGTCGTTTCTTTGATGTGGAACCGGAAAAAATAGATATTGCTTTAGCTGAATATGCTCCACAGAATAATCGTTCGCAGTTGAAACAAACCGCAGATAATACGCTGATTAT
>CAMTFK010000236.1 GCA_947071285.1 uncultured Bacteroides sp.
ACGCCGCAAAAGTACACAATTTTGCAATATCAACATTGCAATTCGGGGTATTTTTATAGCCCAAAGCACAATTATTATAATATTTAACACTAACAAATGATTTTCGGACATATATCATGGCGAACAGTGATAACCAAACTACAAAATACCTAACTTTGCAGCGTTTTCAGTAAACAATTCAGCTTCCGATAAGTTATTAGAAAGGTTTTCTATGAAATGGCAGTTCCTTTCGGGCAAAGGAAGCTGAGTTTAATAATAATAATAAAATAGGTAATAGTATTATGATCCGTCAATGCGCCATCCTTTTCGGATGCCTGGCTTTGGGTGAACTGGTTGTTTTTCTCACGGATATCAAACTTCCGTCCAGCATCGTAGGAATGCTGTTGCTCACTCTTTTCCTGAAATTAGGTTGGATTAAACTGCAATGGGTGCAGGGGTTATCCGACTTTCTGGTTGCCAATCTGGGATTTTTCTTTATCCCACCCGGCGTAGCCCTCATGCTCTATTTCGACGTTATCGCCGCCCAGTTCTGGCCGATAGTCATTGCTTCTTTAGTCAGCACCCTGTTGGTATTGGTAGTGACAGGATGGGTTCATCAATTAGCACGTAAAATCAAATGAGTTACTTAGACAACGAGTTTTTCCTGCTGGCCGTCACTTTCGGCGTGTTTTTCTTTTCTAAAGTGTTGCAGAAGAAGACGGGCATCCTGTTGCTCAACCCCATTCTGCTGACTATTGCCGTTCTGATTATCTTCCTGAAAACGGCGCATATCAGTTATGACACCTATAATAAAGGCGGACATCTCATAGAATTCTGGCTGAAACCTGCAGTGGTGGCTCTTGGAGTGCCTCTTTATCTACAGTTGGAGGCTATCAAGAAACAACTGGTTCCCATCCTGCTTTCCCAACTGGCAGGTTGCATCATCGGAGTGGTTTCCGTAGTAGTAATTGCCAAGTTGATGGGGGCACCGCAAGAAATTATCTATTCACTCGCTCCTAAATCCGTCACCACTCCCATCGCCATGGAAGTGACCAAGACATTAGGCGGCATCCCGTCATTGACGGCCGCCGTAGTGGTTTGCGTAGGTTTGCTGGGTAGCATTGTCGGCGTAAAAACGCTGAAACTGACCCGTGTAGGCAGTCCCATTGCCCAAGGATTGTCTTTGGGAGCTGCCGCCCATGCCGTAGGAACTTCCACCGCAATGGACATCAGCAGCAAATACGGAGCGTACGCCAGTCTCGGCCTGACGCTGAATGGCATCTTTACCGCCCTGCTCACGCCAAGTATTTTACGATTATTAGGCTTGCTATAACAATTTCTCCTTATCTTTGTTATTCTAAGTAATCAACTTAACGAAAACGACTATATGATTTCATTTAAAGACATCGAACTTAAAGACAAAGAAGTTATCACATCCTATACACAGAACAGCCCCCGGCGCAACTGTGACCTTTCATTTTCCAATCTCTGTAGCTGGCGCTTTCTTTACGACACCCAGTTTGCGGTGCAAGACGGTTTCCTGATTCTGAAATTCTGGGCGGGAGGAAAACTGGTATATATGATGCCCGTAGGAAACGGAGATTTAAAGAAAGTATTGGATGACATGATAGAGGACGCTAAGCAAGAAGGTGAGCGTTTCTGTATGCTTGGCGTATGCGCAGGTATGCGTGCAGACCTGGAAGCCATTATGCCGGACAAGTTTCACTTTGAGGCGGATAGGGATTATGCCGATTACCTGTATCTGCGCACCGACCTTGCCACGCTGGCAGGTAAGAAGTTTCAGGCTAAACGAAACCACCTCAACAAGTTCCGCCGGACTTACAACTACGAGTACGTCTCTCTCACCCCCGACCGCATTCAGGAATGTCTTGACCTGGAAGCCGAATGGTGCAAAGTGAACAACTGCGACCAACATGAAGGCACCGGCAACGAACGTCGCGCACTTATCTACGCATTGCACAACTTCGAAGCCCTCGGCCTGACAGGCGGCATCCTCCACGTAGACGGCAAGATTGTAGCCTTCACCTTCGGCATGCCCATCAACCAGGACACCTTCGGTGTGCATGTGGAAAAGGCCGACACCACCATTGACGGCGCCTACGCCATGATAAACAATGAGTTCGCCAACCATATCCCCGAACAATATATTTATATCAACCGCGAAGAAGACCTGGGTATCGAAGGCTTGCGCAAGGCCAAACTGTCCTACCAGCCTGCCATCATCCTAGAGAAGTATGTAGCCTGCCTGAAGGAGACTCCCGTAGAGCCATTAAAATGGTAAATCATTAAGTAGTAAGTAAAAAAGTAGCCAGTAGAGAAATGCGTGAGAAAGTAAGGAAACTGTGGAAACTTTGTTTCAATGACAGCAAAGAGTTTGTGGATATGTATTTTCATCTCCGCTACAATAGTGAGGTCAACGTCGCTATCGAAAGTGGCGATGAGGTCATTGCTGCTTTGCAAATGATTCCTTATCCCATGACTTTTTGCGGAAGTGAGGTGTCTACAGCCTACGTTTCAGGTGCCTGCACCCATCCCGACTATCGCAGCCGGGGCGTGATGCGCGAACTGCTGTCACAAGCATTCGGACGCATGTATCACAATGAGGTCGCTTTCAGCACTCTGATTCCTGCCGAACCGTGGTTATTCGATTATTATGCCCGCATGGGTTATGTAACGGCTTTCCGTTACGGGCAACGCACGTTCCATCTGTCTGCTGACGAGAAAGATACCTCCTCTCCCACCTCACTTACCGGTATCGACTGGGAGTTCCGGACGTTCACTGATTATAACGAAGACGCCTACCAGTATTTGAATCGTAAGATGCAGGAACGTCCCTGCTGCCTGCAACATACAGAGGCGGATTTCCGTGTCATCCTTGCCGATCTGGATTTAAGCGAAGGATACATATTCAGCCTTTCGAATGAGTCAGGCATTTCCGCTCTTGCCGTTGCTTATCCGGATGAGAATCCTTCCATTTTGCACATTGGTGAATTGTTTGCCGATACTCCCGAAACGGAGCATCTGCTGCTGACCCATATTTGCCGGAGGATGCAAGCAGAAACCCTCCACATCATCATGCCTCTCATAGAGGAGCAACCAACTTCCAATTTAGGAATGATACGTATCATTCAGGTCAAGCCCGTTCTTCAGCTCTATGCAGCCGCACATCCGGAAGAAGAAATGAATATTGACCTTGTGGACGACCAACTGTCTGCCAATAACGGTTATTATTATCTGAACAAAGGAAAGTGTATGTATAGTCACAGGCGCATTCCGGGAGCTCACGAGCGACTGACTATCGGGCAACTGACAGAAAAAGTTTTCTCCGGCGAAAAAGCATATATGAGTTTGATGCTGAATTAATCTCCATTGAGAATCTTGCCACACAAATGTTCCTATTTCCCGATTCATCGTTTCACCAACTCTCCGCATCGCCTTGTTCATAGGCAATAGCGGGTGAAGGAAAACAAGGAAAATATCCTCTTCCCGGGTTCACTGCCTGCAACTTATAATAAGTATAGTTATGCCTTGAAATAAGTAATGTTCCTGATGATTACATTACTTTGTAACCATCCGGAATAAGCAATGATATTTCAGGTGAAGAAAATGAATCTCTGAACACGGTTGTTTTAGTGGTTAGAGTTCACCGTATCTTTCTATTAATAAGGCATTTAAAAGAGACTATAAAATAGGTGAATAGTGGTTTATTCGTGAAGCTTTCAGAGCGTGTTCGTGAAGCTTTCAGAACGTATTCATAAAGCTTCCGGAATACGTTCAATAAGCTGGAGGTATACTTATATTATTGAGCTTTTGATTCAAAGCTATAGGGTTATGAATCAGTTACGAGCTACGGGCTACAAGCTACAAATACCTTTCGGAACATAGCGCAACCACTTGTAGCTTGTAGCCTGTAGCTCGTAACTTTACTCCTTTCTTATCAATAAACAAACATCCCGCCCTTCCTGACCTTAATCATGGAAGAACGGGATGTTAACCTTCAAAGGCTATTTCTTTAGAGACCGCTGAAATCTACCCCTTCAAACACTAATGAAGGAACCAACCAGCTACGGTCTTTACGGGCATCGTTTCCGATAGCTACCAGCGAATTCCACAGCGTGAGGAAGTTTCCGGTAACGTTCATCTCATTGACGGGTTGCGTCAGTTTACCATTCTCAATAAGGAAACCTTCGATACCATAAGAGAAATCACCGGTATTGCTATTACTGTTACCACCATTCAATCCGGTTACAAGGATACCGTTACTCACATCAGCAATCAGTCCGTTAAGGTCTTTATCACCAGGTGTCAGCACCAGGCGTGACGGACCGCTGATAGTGGGAGCTACCCCCATCTTCTTGGCATTATATGTATCGAAGAAGTAAGTCTTCAGCACACCATTCTCAAAAATCGGACGACGTTCCGTAGCCACACCCTCACCGTCAAAGTAACGTGAACCATTGGCACCGATAACGTGCGGATCATCCATCAGCGTCAGCTTGTCGGAAGCAACCTTCTGATCCAGTTTATCTATCAGGAAAGAATTCTTCTGCTGTAAAGAAGAGCCGTAGAGGGCACTCAGCAGAGGACTCAACATGCTTCCGGAATTCATCGGATCAACCACCATCGTGTATTTACCCGACTTCGCCTTCTTCTGTCCCAACTTACGCAAAACCCGTTCCAACGCCTTGGCACCAATATCCGTCTTTGGCAATGCATCATAGAAAAGAGCACTTCCGTACCAATAATCTGACGGGCGGGCTTCACCCTCACCTCTGACTGCCACACTGGCGCTTACCGAATACCATGTTGATTTTGACTCTCCTTCGAAACCATTGCTCATCAAGCGGTAAGAAGCATTTTCACCATCACTGTAAGAAGTCTCCACAGAGATGATGCGGTCATTCTTACCTAATGCTTCCTCTGCGGCAGCACGGGCACGAGCCACTTTATCATCCGGATTGATACCGAAGATTTTATCATCAAACATCTTCAAGTCGGGCTTGCCACCTTTATAATAACGGGCAGGGTCTGCCAGCACACGAAATTCATCCTCAGCCAGATAGCGAGTAGACTCGATACCATTCTTAATAAAACTTTCCAGTTCCTTTTTGTCCAGACGGTTGGTAGAGTAATTGCCATAACGTCCGTCAACGTACAAGTTTATTCCCAATCCGCTTTCGGAAGCTTGCTGCAAACGATCCATCTTAGCATCGCGCAGTTCGAAAGAAGTATTTGAGTTGGCATACAATATTACTTTGGCTGCCTGACAACCGTTCTTCAAAGCGAAGTCCATCGCCCATTGGGCCAGTTTTTTATTATCGTCTGTAATCATCAGTTTTCTCCTCCTACCGTTAATTTACTTACTAAGGCCGACGGCATGCCGCAGGTTACAGGACAAGACTGTCCATCCTTGCCACATGTCCACGTACCGTTATCTATCTGGTCATTGCTTGCCACCATAGTGATGTCTGCCAATGCCTTCGGTCCGTTACCGATAATATTGATATCTTTGATGGGTTGCGTCAGTTTGCCATCTTCGATAAGATAACCGAACTTCACGAAGAAAGTAAAGTCGCCCGCACCGATTTGTACCTGTCCGTTGGTGAACTGATAGGCATAGATACCATTCTTTACAGTAGAGATAATATCTTCCTCCTTCATGTTTCCGGCTTCCATATAGGTGGCACGCATACGTGGAATAGGCACATTGCGGAAAGTATCGCGGCGACCGTTTCCGGTGGGAGCCACACCGTAATGTTTGGAACTGATGCGGTCGTGCAGATAACTGGTCAGCACGCCTTCTTTCACGATATAGGTCTTCTGACCTTCCACACCTTCGTCGTCGAAGTTCACAGAACCACGGTTGAAAGGAATGGTACCGTCATCTACCACACTGATGTGTTCGTTGCATACCTTCTTATTCAGTTGGTCGGCAAAGATAGAAGTATTCTTGCGATTGAAGTCAGCTTCGAAGGCATGTCCTATAGCTTCGTGCAACAAGATACCCGAACCACCGGCAGCCATCACCACAGGCAGTTCGCCACCCTTAGGCTTAATGGCCTTGAACATGATTGCCGTATGGTCCACCACTTCACGGGCCAGCACTTCGATAATATCATCCGACAGGAATTCAAACCCTTTGCGGTAAGAACGGGTGGCATAGTTGTTCTCCATACGTCCGTCTTCTTCCATCACGCAGAAAGCCATATAGGATACCATCGGGCGATAATCATAATACGTAACACCTTCGGAATTGCAGAACAATACATGGGTAGTGTTATCACTCAGACCCGCCTGCACTTTACGCACGCGTTTATCCAATGAGAACACTTTATCATTCAGTTTCTGCAAATAAGGCATCTTAGCTTTCAGATTCACTTCTTCCCAGGGAGTCACTACAGAATAACGGTCTCTTTCAATCGTCTTCTCCTTAAATGCCACCGGTTTGCCGGCTTTACCCGAAGAAGCAATACGGGCAGCAGTACGCGCCGCACGCAGCATTTCTTCCAAAGTCACGCCTTCTACATAAGCATAACCACTCTGGTCGCCTGCCAATACACGCACTCCCATACCAAAGTCAATATTCGAACTGCAATTATTTACCTTGCCGTCCATCAGACTAACGTTGTTATTGAAAGAATGCTCAAAATAGAGGTCAGCATAGTCTCCACCTTTTTCAAGGGCAACGGTCAGCACTTTCTTCAAGTCAGCCTCCGTCACACCGAAATGGTTCATTGCCGCATCTACGGCAGACTTATTATCCGTTCCTCCCCCCAAAGCTCCCCGCACCGTATCCGGTAAGGCTAGCGACGGAGCAGCCAGCGAACCTAGTACCGCCAGACTCCCCATCCGTAAGAAATTCCGTCTATCCATCTTCTTATTCTTTAAGATTGCTAATATTTATCTATGTTATACTATTTCTATTTGCTCTTTTTTGAGCGGTTTTGAATCAGTTACGAGC
>CAMTFK010000237.1 GCA_947071285.1 uncultured Bacteroides sp.
CTACTGAAATAGGAATGAACAGTACTTTCCGCTTCAACTGGGTGCGTGCCAATGCAGTTTGGGCGGCAACGAATATCATGATAATCACCCACAGAAAGTTTATCCAGGGATTATTCCATAGAAACAGGTATTTCAGGTAGATGCCAATAAAGAAAAGCTGCACAATCATGCGCGCAATGCCGATCACAGTAACCCACAGCAGTCCGGTTCTGAACTTCCACAGGTAGAACAGTGGAATGAGCAGCAACAGCAATCCGATGGCTAAACTGGTATATGATATGTCAATTGTTCCCACTTCTTAATGTTTTTATCACAACGTAATCATTTGGTTACATCCCTGCGCAAAGCCCTGGTCATGGGAAATGGCGAGGATGGCACTCCCCTTTCTCATTTGCTTCCGAAAGAAAGCGAGTACCTTATCTGTTGAGTCTGAGTCCAGTGCGGACGTCGGTTCGTCTACCATCAGTAGCGGCTTCTGCATCATGGTGGCTACGGCAATCATGATGCGTTGTCGTTGTCCGCCGGAGATTTCATTTACCCGTTTGTCATACACTTCCTTTTCCAGCCCCAGTTCTGCAAAGCAGGCAAATAGTTTGTCGAGCGAAAAGGGAGTGGCGCGGTTTGCTTTCAGGCTGAATGGAAGCTGCACCATTTCCTTCACCCATTCCGATGGAAGCGCCAATTCCTGTGGTATCCATGCCACTTGTCGGCGTATATGGTCGATAGTGGCCTTTTCTAATAAAGTATTGTTAACGATGATGCGGCCGGCCTTGAGGGGTACGAATCCTAATATTGCATTTAGCAAAGAAGTCTTTCCCCGCCCCGATTGTCCGGATATGCAGGCAATTTCCCCCTCATGCAGTTGTAGGCAGAAGCCGGAAAAAAGTGTGTCTTCCCCGAAAGCGATGCATGCGTCATCTATCTGAAGTATAGTCTTAGTCTCCATTTGCAAGCAAATATAAAAAGGAATTCTGAAAAAACGACGGATTATTAGCCGAAATAAATATCTTTAGATAAGATAAGCTGCATTTAGGCATAACTTTTTCATGTAAGCATGAAAGTTCTGCGCTCAATTTGCATTATCTTTGCTATCAGTTTTTAATAAAAGTGAGAATTATGATACAGAACGAACGTGCAAGCCGCCATGAACATGTGTTGGATGTGGCAAGACAGATGATGACTGCTGCCCGCACTGCGCCTAAGGGCAAGGGTGTTGATATAATGGAAATTGCCATGGTTACCGGAAACGATTTGAAGGTATTATCGGACAAAATGGTTGCTATGGTAGAAGAACATGGAATGAAGTTCTTTTTGCGTGATGCGGCAAACATTTTGCAGGCAGAGTGTGTAATAATAATAGGTACGCGCGAGCAGGCGCAAGGGCTGAACTGCGGACATTGCGGATACCCCACCTGTGTCGGTCGCCCCGAGGGTGTACCTTGTGCTATTAATTCGGTGGATGTTGGTATAGCCATTGGTTCGGCTTGTGCCACGGCAGCCGATCTGCGCGTAGATACGCGCGTCATGTTCTCTGCCGGACTTGCTGCACAGCAATTGGAATGGTTGCCTGGCTGTAAATCCGTGTATGCCATTCCAGTCAGTGCATCATCCAAGAACCCGTTCTTCGACCGTAAACCGAAGGAAGATAAAAAAGAGTGATTTAAAGTGATAATGTGATAAGATAATGAGCGATAAGGATTTGAAAACCAGTCTTCCTGCCGAATGGGCTCCACAGAGTGGAATACAATTGACTTGGCCCCATGCCGAAACGGATTGGGCATACATGCTTACGGAAGTAAGGTCGTGTTTCACTGCCATTGCCCGCGAGATAGCTAAACGGGAATTACTTCTCATTGTGACTCCCGAACCGGAGGAAGTCAGAAAACAAATCTCAGCTACCGTCAATATGGAGAATGTCCGTTTCATGGAGTGTGAAACGAATGATACCTGGGCGCGCGACCACGGAGCAATCACCCTGCTCAATGCAGATGGCCCTTCCCTTATTGATTTCACTTTCAATGGCTGGGGATTGAAATTTGCTTCGGATAAAGATAACCTGATTACCCGCCAAGCTGTGGAAGCAGGTTTTCTGCATGGCCGTTATATAAATCGTCTTGGCTTTGTCCTGGAAGGCGGTTCCATTGAGAGCGACGGGCAGGGAACATTACTTACCACCTCCGAGTGTTTGCTTTCTCCCAATCGTAACGGACAGATGAGTCGCGATGAAATCGAAGCATATCTTTGTTCTGTATTTCATCTGCAACGTGTACTTTGGCTCGACCACGGCTATCTGGCCGGAGATGATACGGATAGTCATGTCGATACCCTTGCCCGCTTGTGCTCACCGGATACTATCGCTTATGTGCAATGCACCGATACGCAGGACGAGCACTACGAAGCTCTCCACCGGATGGAAGAACAACTGAAAACTTTCCGTACTATAAATGGAAAACCTTATCGCCTGTTGGCATTACCTATGGTGGGTAAGATTGAAGAAGAAGGCGAACGCCTTCCTGCTACGTATGCCAACTTCTTGATAATGAATGATGCAGTGCTCTATCCTACTTATCGCCAACCGGAGAATGATGCCCGTGCCGGAGAAGTCTTGCAGGAAGCTTTTCCTGAATACCAAATTGTCGGCATTGATTGCCGGGCATTAATCAAGCAGCATGGTTCTCTTCATTGTGTAACGATGCAATATCCTACAGGAGTATTGAAATAAAAACAGAAGATATATGAGAAAAATAAAAGTCGGTATTATCCAGCAAGCCAATACATCGGATCTTCGTACGAACCTGATGAACCTGGCTAAAAGTATAGAAGCTTGCGCTGCACACGGTGCCCAACTGGTGGTTTTGCAGGAATTGCATAACTCCCTGTATTTCTGCCAGACTGAAAATACGCAATTGTTTGATATGGCGGAAACGATTCCCGGTCCTTCCACCGGATTTTATTCCGAACTGGCCGCTGCCAATAAAATGGTGTTGGTGACTTCTTTGTTTGAGAAACGTGCGCCGGGACTCTACCATAATACAGCGGTTGTTTTTGATAGCGATGGAAGTATTGCCGGAAAATATCGTAAAATGCACATTCCCGATGATCCTGCCTATTATGAAAAGTTCTATTTCACCCCCGGTGATATAGGCTTTGAACCCATTCAGACTTCTATCGGAAAGTTGGGCGTGCTCGTTTGCTGGGACCAATGGTATCCCGAAGCCGCTCGCCTCATGGCATTGAAAGGTGCCGAATTGCTGATATACCCCACCGCTATTGGCTGGGAAAGTAGTGACACCGATGATGAAAAAGCCCGCCAACTCAATGCTTGGATTATCTCACAGCGTGCCCATGCCGTAGCCAACGGATTGCCGGTCATTTCTGTCAACCGCGTCGGTCACGAGCCCGATCCGTCTATGCAGACAAATGGCATTCAGTTCTGGGGAAATAGTTTCGTTGCAGGTCCGCAAGGCGAATTCCTGGCGCAAGCCGGAAACGACCATCCTGAAAATATGGTAGTGGAAATAGATATGGAACGTTCTGAAAATGTCCGTCGCTGGTGGCCTTTCTTGCGTGACCGCCGTATTGATGAATATGGAGGATTGACGAAACGTTTCCTTGACTAATAATAATGCTTAAGCCTGATAACCTATGAAGAAGCTTGTTTTTCTGTTTTTAATCTTGTCTTTCTTCCTGGCCTCGTGTGAGAAGGAAGATACTCCTGAATTGCCAGTCGTTCAACGGACGGTATTTGTTTATATGCCTTGGTCAACCAATTTGTTGCCGGATTTCCAGAATAATATCAATGACATGGAAATCGCTATAAAAAAAGGGATACTTAAAAACGAACGTGTACTTGTGTTTCTCTCTACTACTTCGAAGGATGCTACGCTTTTTGAGTTTCAGTATAAAGATGGCGAATGTGTTCGCAATACGCTGAAGACCTATGAAAATCCGGCTTTTACCACAGCAGCAGGTATAACTTCAATCTTGAATGATGTCAAGAGTTATGCCCCTGCTAACAGCTATTCTATGATTATAGGCAGTCATGGACTTGGTTGGATTCCTGTTTCAAGTGCATCAACCCGTAGTGTTGAGCAACGGATGCATTGGGATAGTCAAGGGACATACAGAACCCGTCTGTTTGGAGGAATAACCTCGGAATTTCAGACAGATATTACCACATTTGCCAAAGGGATTTCCGATGCAGGTTTAAAGATGGAGTATATCATGTTTGATGATTGCTACATGTCATGTGTTGAAGTGGCCTATGATCTGAAGGACGTCACTCATTATCTGATTGGTTGCCCTACTGAAATCATGGTCCATGGTATGCCTTATGAGGATATGTGTACTTATTTGTTCGGTGAGGTTGACTATGCTGGCATTTGTGAAGTTTTTCTTGACTTTTATCAGAATTATGAACTGATGCCTTGCGGAACCATTGGTGTAACGGACTGTTCGGAGTTGGACGAGTTGGCAACCATCATGAAGGAGATCAATAGTAAATACACTTTCGATGCTTCTCTGTTGAATTCCGTGCAGATAATGGACGGGTATTCACCTGTGATATTTTTTGATTTTGGAGATTATGTTGCTAAACTTTGTCCGGATCAGGACTTACTTAATAAATTCAATGCACAGTTGAATCGTACTGTGCCTCCTGCATTTAAGAGTCATACAGAGTATTTTTATACGGCAGTGAGTTATGGTAGGAAAGTTAAGATAAACACCTATTCCGGAATAACCATTTCAGATATCAGTACCCACAGATACGCGGCTAAAAAAGCAGAGACAGCCTGGTATAAAGCCACCCATTAATTCATTTAGAATAAAAATGTTCTTTATTTAAATGTCACCTTCTTGTTCATTATGAAGTTCACCCCTCCATAAATGAATAGTCCCAAGAACTGGGCAAGATATTCATCGCAGTTCAGTCCCTCTACCAATACTACTAAGAACAGAAATTGTGATAGATAAGCTATTCCGAAAGCGATAGAAAAGAGCAACACCTGCCTCCAGGTGTTGCTCTTTTTTTCTTTATTCAAAGGGAATATCCAGTATTTGCACCAGATAAAATTATGAGTCTGCGCAACTATATATGCAGTTACATTTGAAAGCATATAGTCTATGTCTAATTCATCCATCATCAGCCAAATGACTGCGGCTATAATCAAGGCATTCAGTGTGCCGATTATCGCAAAGCGGAAGATGCGTCTGGACTCTTTCACAGCAGGATGTTACTCCTATTCCTTTATGTCAACAATTAAATTCAATTCATCCAATTGTGACGGGTCAAGTGCTGCGGGAGCATCCAGCATCACGTCGCGTCCGCTGTTGTTCTTCGGGAATGCGATGCAGTCACGAATACTGTCCAATCCGGCGAAGAGAGATACCCAACGGTCGAGACCATATGCCAAACCACCATGAGGAGGTGCACCGTATTTGAATGCATTCATCAGGAAGCCGAATTGTTCTTCTGCCTTTTCCGGAGTGAAGCCCAGAATTTCGAACATTCTCGCCTGTAACTTTGGATCGTGGATACGAATAGAACCACCGCCAACTTCCACACCGTTGATAACCATATCATATGCATCGGCACGTACTGCTGCCGGATCGGTATCCAACAGAGCGATATCCTCGTCCTTCGGATGTGTAAACGGATGGTGCATAGCCATCAGGCGATTTTCCTGTTCGCTCCATTCAAACATCGGGAAGTCAACTACCCACAGGCATACAAATGTATTCTTGTCGCGCAGCCCCAACTGGCTACCCATTTCCAGGCGAAGCTCACAAAGTTGTTTGCGCGTCTTCATGGCATCGTCACCACTCAATATCAGAATCAAGTCGCCCGGTTTGGCACCGAAAGCCTCTTTCATCTTTTGCAGCACTTCCTGCGTATAGAATTTGTCAACGCTCGATTTTACGGTTCCGTCTTCTTCCACACGGGCATAAACCATACCTTTTGCACCAATTTGCGGTCTCTTTACGAATTCCGTCAGTGCATCCAGTTGCTTGCGGGTGTAGTGTGCGGCACCTTCGGCGCAGATACCACCGATGTATGCAGCATTATCGAATACGGAGAAACCATGACCTTGCAGCACATCCATCAGTTCCACGAATTTCATGCCGAAACGCAAGTCAGGTTTGTCGCTACCATAATATTTCATAGCGTCGGCCCATGCCATGCGTTGGAATTGTCCTTCCAACTCTACTCCACGAATTTCTTTAAAGAGATATTTCGTCATACCTTCAAACAGGTTGATGATATCATCCTGTTCCACGAAAGACATTTCACAGTCAATTTGCGTAAATTCCGGCTGACGGTCGGCACGAAGGTCCTCGTCTCGGAAACACTTGGCAATCTGGAAGTAACGGTCGAAGCCGGATACCATCAACAATTGCTTCAAAGTTTGCGGACTCTGCGGCAGAGCATAGAACTGTCCCGGATTCATGCGTGAAGGCACCACAAAATCGCGGGCACCTTCCGGAGTAGAACCTACCAGTACGGGAGTTTCCACTTCGATGAAGCCTTGACTGTCCAAGTAGCGGCGTACCTCAATCGTCATTCTATGGCGAAGTTCCAGATTCTTGCGTACAGACGGGCGGCGCAAGTCCAGATAACGGTATTTCATGCGAATATCGTCACCACCATCCGTGTTGTCTTCGATGGTGAAAGGAGGAGTCATTGCTGCGTTCAGTACGTTCAGTTCCGATACAATGATCTCGATGTCTCCGGTCGGGATATTGGTGTTCTTGCTGAAACGCTCATTCACTGTTCCTGTAATCTGGATAACGAATTCACGTCCCAGACGGTTGGCGTTTTCGCAAAGTGCTGCGTCCACCTCTTCGTTGAAAACTAACTGGGTGATACCGTAACGGTCGCGGAGGTCTATGAAAGTCATGCCTCCCATTTTGCGGCTGCGCTGCACCCAACCTGCCAGCGTTACTTGCT
>CAMTFK010000238.1 GCA_947071285.1 uncultured Bacteroides sp.
GCATTCTGGCAGTCCCTGACTGGAATTACAATGGAGTAAGTCAAGTGTCCGGCACTAATCATACTTTCGTAGGAACCTCCTTCGTGCAACTGCTAAAGAACAGCGGTTATCATACTATACATTGTGGAAAAGCCCATTTCGGAGCGATAGATACTCCAGGGGAAGATCCGCATCATTGGGGATTCGAGGTAAATATTGCCGGACATGCGGCCGGTGGACTTGCCAGTTACCTGGGAGAAGAGAACTACGGACATACCAAAGATGGGAAAGCGGTATCACTGATGTCTGTTCCCGGATTAGAGAAATATTGGGGAACGGAAACCTTTGTAACTGAAGCATTGACGTTGGAAGCCATTAAAGCACTGGATAAAGCGAAAAAGTATAATCAGCCTTTCTATTTGTATATGTCGCAATATGCCATCCACATTCCTTTGAACAAAGATATGCGCTTCTATGAGAAGTACAAGAAAAAAGGAATGACAGACCATGAAGCTGCTTATGCCACACTGATTGAAGGAATGGATAAAAGTTTAGGTGATTTAATGAACTGGCTGGAAAAGAATGGAGAAGCCAACAACACTATTATCATTTTTATGAGTGATAACGGAGGACTTGCATCCGAATCCGGATGGCGTGACGGCAAGCTGCATACACAGAATTATCCATTGAACAGTGGTAAAGGTTCTACTTATGAAGGCGGTATCCGCGAACCGATGATTGTCAGTTGGCCGGGAGTAGTAGCTCCGGGAAGCAAATGCAACAACTACTTGTTGATAGAAGACTTCTACCCTACTATTCTTGAAATGGCAGGTGTCAAGAACTACCAGACAGTTCAACCGATAGACGGTATCAGTTTCATCCCTCTGCTGAAACAGACAGGCAACCCAGCTAAGGGTCGGAGTCTTTTCTGGAATATGCCTAACAACTGGGGAAATGACGGTCCCGGAATCAACTTTAATTGTGCCGTTCGAAACGGTGACTGGAAATTGATTTATTACTATGGAACAGGAAAAAAAGAGTTATTCAACATACCTGATGATATAGAAGAAAGCAACGACCTTAGTGCACAGCATCCGGACATCGTGAAGAAACTTTCTAAAGAGCTGGGCAACTTTCTAAGAAAAGTAGATGCACAACGACCGACTTTCAAAGCGACAGGTAAACCTTGTCCCTGGCCGGATGAAATTAAGTAAATAGATTACCTAAATAAAAGAACTGTGGCGGGGAGTGTGGAATAATTCCACACTCCCCGCCACAGTTTCCACACACTCCACACATACTTCCCCACTATCCTAATTGGCATCATCTTCCTCATTCCCTTATTTATCAATCACTTATCATACATTATCTAATTTTGGCACGCGCTTTGATCTTTAATTAGACGTTAGCGAAAAGCAATAACCGATTCCTTAACACAAAGGTAGAGAATTGAAAACATATGTCTAATAATCATTAAAGCAAACGATTATGAAAAAATTAGTATTAGTAGTAGCAATGTTTATGTTTGTTTGTGGTGGTTCATTCCTTGTAAAGGCTCAGAGTTCTGCAGAAGCTGTGACAGCCCCGACAGAAATCAATGCAACAGTTGTCAATGATACAGTAGTAAAAGATACTGTAACTAAAGAAGACGCGCCTGCAAAGGCATCACTGGTTGCACTCGCCGCCAATGTCAATGATACAGTTGTCACAGACACTACATCAAAAGACAAACCGGCTGAGCCTGTCAAGGAATAACCTTGCCAACAACATGCAGGACATAGTCTGCCGAAGAATAGTAAGCACACTACAAAAAAAGCCATCCCTACTTTCGTCTATTCCGGGGATGGCTTTTTTATTATCCTATCTTCTTACAATCATTCTGTAGGAGTACTTGTTTCCAATATCGGATCTGTTTTCCAACTTGAAACAATATTTGCCGCCTCTGCTTCGAAGCTCTTTCCTGCCAAGGACACAAATGTCTTGGTATTACCATTTCCATTATTGAATAACCAATTAGCTACCATTCCATCCTTATCCTCACTCAACAACTTGCCGCTCTGCTCGGAGATCTGTTGATCCGACAAGGCTTTTGTCCAAATACGGGCATAACTGATAGCTCCGTTCAACCGGCGTTTACCATCAGACTGGCCGATGTAGAAATCAGAAGTAAGATTGATCTCTTTCAAATCATCCGGCGTACCGTTTGATAATTGAAGCGTTTCTCTGACACCATTTACATACAATGCAATCCGTTCGCTTCCGCTCTTACTATTATCCAATACCACAGCCACATCATACCACTTATTGGTTTCTATCTTAGTAGAGCCCTCATAGCGAATACTACCTTTATCATCTGCAGCAAGCTGAAGGAAACGTTCCTCATCATTGCTTCCTCCCTTATGCACATCGACACGCAGCAAGAATTTCTTCTCTATACCCATCACCGTATTAATCCGGGCATTTCCATTGTCATTGCCATTCAACGACTCAATGTTGAAACGAGCCTCAAATGTGAGCGTACTCAAATTCTTTAGCGATTCATCTGCCGTACCATTATATTCAAACGGTACTTTAAAGTAATTACCGCTACCCAGGTTTGCCACTTTATCTGCCTGTACCACCGTTACGGTCAGACTTAATTCCTGTTCCGCTTCGTCTCTGACAAACACGGTAGTGATACCCGCTTTCTTACCTATTAAATTGAAACGAGTGTCATCCACCTGCTGAATAGCTACAATCTCTTCATTCTCTGCTGTCAGACTATAACCTCCGTTTCCTTTTTCTACCGTAATCATGATCTTATTGTTGACTCCCACTCTCGGTGTCAGATTGGAGACATCGATAGAAATCGGATTTACCGTCACCTGAACCACTGCCTGTTTTCCTTTATGGTCTGTAAAAGTCACTGTTGTATGTCCGTTCTTCAAACCTGTCAAAGTATAGAAAGGACGGAACTGATCTGTATTAACCATGCTGACAACCGTTTCATCCTCCACCTCATAAGACAATTCATCATTGCTGGAAAAGTTTCCCATGCTGACAATCAGTTGCTTTTCACCGGCAACTTCCAAGATCACCTCCGGTTCATTCACTTCCAATTCAAATACACCTACATTCACAGAAATATTGGCAACTACTCCTTCTCCATCCATTACTTCGACGGTAGTGGCCCCATTCTGTGAGCCACTTTTTACAGTTATCAATTCGCCGGAAACGGTAGCCGTTGCAATGGCAGTGTTGAAACTTCTCACGGTATAGTTTCCGTTTCCAACCACTACATTCACTTTGGCTTCCTCATTCTGCCCGATACGTATTACCGGTTTGTTCACAATCAACTCTATCAAGTCTTTAGCCACATCGTCGTCGTCATCGTCATCACAACCTGTAACGGCAAACGATAATACCGACAAAAGCAACAGACACATATATGTATAGATTCGTTTCATCTGATTTTCTTTTTAAAGTTATACATTCCTACCGGTTTACCATCCGGGATTTTGTTCAATGGTCGGTGTCTTCTGCAACTCACTCTGGCGAATCGGGAACAGATAATGCTGAATAGAGAACGTACGTTCTTCCACGCAGAAACGCTCCATTCTATATTTCACACCGTCAACCGTAATGGCCCCATTCTCATCCTGCACCGGACGCATTCCGTTAATCATTCGCTGGCAACGAGGCAATGCACCGTTATTGGCAGCCCAGTATTTCTGTGTACGTTTTGAATTGTCACTCCCGCTCGATTTCCAAAGGCTTTCCTTTGCTAGCTCTTCCTTACTGGTGGGTTCCAGATACAAGCGGCAAGTCCACGGACGTTTTCCTTCATAAAAAAGTTCCACGCGACGTTCGCGCTGAATGTATTCACGCATCAACTGTTGATTAGTCTTTACTTCCGGCGGCATCGGTTTCATAAAAGAACGTTCACGAACCGTATTCACCAATTTATAAGCTTCATCGATATCCTCGCCCAATTCATTACAAGCCTCTGCATAAATATAAATAAACTCCGGAAGACGCCAGATGGCGGGCGCATTGATACTGAAGTTACCGGATTTGTTCCATGACTCCTGTTGGAATTTACGTAAATAATAACCGGTAGTAGTTGCATTGGTAGCACCAATCTTATCGGAACCACTCGCCGTATTGATCGTTTTCGACTCGTTCTTATTATTACGGTAAGGAGCTCCGTGATAAATTACATCGCGATAGAAACGCGGGTCACGAGTACCTTTCACATACGGATTAGTATCATCATAGCCACCTTTGCGGGCTTCTGCCGAATATACCGGATAGCCATAATCACCTACGATATATTCGTATTCATCCACTTGTTCCTGCACCGGTTGCTGGCGCGAACTTCCCTCACGGCTGGGCGGATAAATATCACCCTGCCATGCCTGATCCTTGCTCTTCGTCATAAAGAACACATACTCATTGGCAAAGGCATCCATATCATAAAACATATCCCACAAACGAGCATATACACGGCTGTCATTCAGATTACCGTCAGCCGGATCCTTGAAATCATTTGCATCATGTTTCGTATAGAGAGAATAACGCTTGGTTCCGCCGACTTCGAAATCCAGAACGGCTTTAGCCGCTTCTTTGGCTTTTCTCCAACGAGTAGCATCATAAGCATACTCATTTTCAAACACACGACGCAAGTTGTATCCATATTGAGAAGCACCGTTCCACAACGGAGTAGCCGCTACCCAGCGAACAAAAGAAATCAATCCCAGACAGGCTCCCTTATCCACACGCCCAAAATTCTCGGAAGTTTTCACATATTTATTAGGAACCATGCCATAAGCAGTTTGCGCATCCGTCACAATCTTTTCAACCATCGAATGAACAGATTCTTTCTTGAAGTCCATATTATCTCCGGCATTAATCACACGGTCAATATAAGGAGCTTCGCCATACATACGCAATAACAGCATGTGGAAATAACCACGCATGAAATACATCTCACCGATACGGTTGCGAAGATCACCATCCTGCTGTGGGTTGTCGGGCGTGTTATACTTCTGTACATTTTCTATAATCAGGTTCGCTTTACGGATTCCTTCATAAAGAGCTTCCCAATATTGCCCTACACTACCGGGCAAAGAATTCGGGTTCCAGGCACCGTTATTGAAGTTATTCGTAATGTTTCCCTCTACGTTGGTTCCTTCACATTCGTCCGTAATGGCACTGTTGCTGAAGTGCTCGAAGAACACCAGCGGACGGTCTGCTTTCTTTGCAGCCGCGTATACGTCGGAAACCAGTCCGTTCACTTTTTCGTAACGGGCAAAAACGTCCGCTTCCGTAATATTATCATCATCGTCCCGATCCAGGTAATCGCTACATGAAGTAAAGACCAACGGCAGGACCAATAAAGCAATTGCTGAAAATCTATATAACTTTTTCATATTTCTATCTTATTTAGAATGTTATATCAATACCAAAATTGAATACCTTTTGAATAGGATACCAGGAAGCTCCGTCTCCGGATTTCGTTTCCGGATCTATATCCACATCACCCAGTTTATCAAAAGTCAACAGATTCAGACCTTGCACATAGATACGTGCCTGTTGCACATGGAATTTACGTAATAATTTGGGTGATACATTGTAACCAATTTCCACATTCTTAAGACGCAGGTAGGAAGCATCATACAAAAACAAACTACTGTTTCCATTCTTGTTGTTATCATGTGTTCCATAATGCAATGCCGGATATTTGGCAGTAGCAGCCGTTTCCGGTGTCCAACGGTCCAGATGCATTTTCTTCACACGTCCGATCTTATCTTGTTCAAATTGCGGGAAGTCAAATACAGCAGCCCCATTCAACAGAATAGATGATTTTGTCGCACCTTGCAATAATACACTAAAATCAAAGTTCTTATACTGGAAACCGAAAGGAATACCGAACATCAGTTCCGGACTACGCGGATTTCCCATTGCTGTACGGTCTTCATCATCAATCACTCCGTTACGATCCAAATCCTTATAAACAACATCTCCCGGAATTAATTGTCCCCACGGCTGATAACCGATCTTGTTCAAACGGTCAGCCTCTTCCTGATCGGCTACAAAATGATCGAACACATAAACGAAGTTTTCGTATAAACGTTTACCGGTTTCTTTACGCCAGGAGTTCTTGCGGGCAACTTCCGCTTTATATTCCAAACGGTTGCGGGAGAAAGTCAGGTTCGGACGAATATAGTAACGGAAATCCTTTCCAATCTTATCATTCCAGCTCAATTCGATATCCACACCGCGGTTGCTTACTTCACCCAGATTCTGTAAAGCTGCATCTTTACCTACAATATCCGGATATCCCATGATACCGTCACTATTCATATCTGTAATAATGTCAAAACGATATTCATAAAATGCATCTATCGTCAATGCCAAACGTTGGTTCAGGGTAGTAAAGTCAATACCGACATTCAGTTTACGGGCTTTCTCCCAAGTCAGATTCGCATTAGCCAGATTACCTTCGGAAGTACCGCCTACATTCGTACCAAAGTTATTACCGAAATCATAACCACTGCCACCACCGTAGAAAGCCAGATATGGGAAACGGCTGCTGACATTGTCACTACCTACCAAACCATAGGAGGCTCTTACTTTCAGGAAGTCAATCCAGGAAGCCTTTTTCATAAATTCCTCTTCAGAGACTACCCAACCGATTGAACCAGCTGGGAAGAACCCGTAACGTTTGCCCGGAGCGAAGTTTTCGGAACCATTGTAACCGAAGTTAAATTCCATCAGATACTTCTGATTATAATAATAAGCAAAGCGTCCGGTGATACCCTGGCTATGATAAGCCAGTTCATTGTTAACAGTACGGTTACCACGGTTTGCCAATAACATGGCGGTCACTTCGTGGCGGTTGCTAAACAAACGGTTGTAATCCAAACGTGCCTGTATATAAGTACGTCCGTCAGAAGCGTTATGACTGAATCCGTTGCCAATAGTCTG
>CAMTFK010000239.1 GCA_947071285.1 uncultured Bacteroides sp.
GGGTCGTAACTAACCCACATTGCACGGCTACCCGTTATAACTTCAGTAGGCAGAGGCGGCAACTCCTCTTCCGTCTGATTGCCATTGTTCACTTCAACGACGGGGTCATTATCCGAGCAGGCAACTATGGCCAGCAGACAAAACAGCCCCAGTATTATATAATGTTTCTTCATTTCTTTCGTTTTTTTATTCTATAAACATCCGTTCTATGCAAGAATATCCTATCACTATTCATCAGCATTCCGGTTGTGGGTTACCACCCCGGATTCTGCTCCAAATTAGGATTCTTAGATTTTTCACTCTGCGGAATCGGGAAGAAATACATCTTATCATCCCAACTTCTTTCTTTTACCTTACGTTCATACGTATAAGTATCATCCCCATTCTTCGTAATCTTCATTTCAACAATGTTCTTGAAATGTTTGTCACCCTCCTTCCAACGACGTACATCCCAAAAACGATGTCCTTCAAAGGCCAATTCTACCATACGTTCATTCTGATATTTCTTCCAGAAAGCATCATTGGTCATCCCTTGAGGGAATCCGGGCATCTCGGCACGCGTACGAACTACTTTGATAGCATCCACAGCCGAAGTTGTAAATTCACTATCCGTTGCATACGGACTACCCAGATACTTATATACAGCTTCCGCATAATTCAAATAGAACTCTCCAAAACGGAATGTAATCCATGAATGATAGGTCTTTGAAGCTGTACCGGCACGTAAGTCTACTGCCGTCTGACAATACTTCTTCAGATAATAGCCAGTCGGAGTTCCGCCACTCAAAGGCTCCGCATTTAGTCCGCCCTGATAGGTTTGCAGAGGAACAGTATTCCAGTTAGGCCACTTTTCGTCCCCATTCTTGGCAATAGTCAGATAGAAACGAGGGTCGCGGTTGGTATAATAAGGATTAGCAGGATCATAGTTATCCAACTCGTCCGGACGCAACCCTGTATCCTTCATCTCATACGCATCCACCAGTGTCTGTGTGGGACAGTTTCCACCTTTACAATTTTCCAACCCTACCGGGAAGTTATATCCCTCAAAAGAATTAGTGGTAGTAGTGGCACGACGGAGAAAAATCAATTCATTAGTAGCGTCATTGTAATTGTCCTTGCTCCAAAGTGATGAATAATCCTCCACTAAGAGTTTTGCCTTTTCAGCAAACCCATTACTGTCATCTAAAATTTCCTTATTGGCTTTAGCTGCACGATACCACAGTTCTCTATTATCAGTCGGATTAAATAAAGGACTTGCCGCATACAATGCTGCACGAGCTTTCAAGGCCAATACCGTTTTACGGTTGGCACGTCCTGTTTCCGCCGGACTACTAGGCAATGCCATATCTCCCAGTTTACTGTAATCGACGATAATCTTATCTTTTATATCATCACATTCGGCTATGATATAATCAAAAATCTCCTGTGCCGGTCTGCGCGATAACGTATTCGATTCTTCAGCTGTTAATATATGGTCGCTAAACGGCACATCTCCATATTGCCGTACCAAGTTAAAGTAGAAATATGCACGAAGGAAACGTACCTCATACTGGTAATTGGTATAGCGGAACATCTGTTGTGCATAATCACTGTTCAAAGCCAACTCGGGAAATGTCAGTCCGGTAAACTTCTCCAGATATAAATTACAATTGGCTATCCCTTCATAACAGGACGTCCACATGCTACTTTTAGCATTCGACGGACTCCAAGAACCATTGTAAAAGTCTTCAATCTGATTTCCCGAATAAGCATATTCGGACTCATCGGTAGCAGAACCAAGAATTGCCCCGCTATAGTTTCCAAAGTCCACATCCATGGACAAATAGATATTTGTTATCAGCCCTCCTACATTACCGAAGTTGAGCTTCACAAAATCCTCATCATAATTATTGTACTCATGATATTCCATCTTATCTGAGCAGGAACCGAGTGCGGCTACACACATCATTCCGTAGATAATGTTTTTCAGTTTCATTCTTTCGCTTTGTTTTTATGATTAAAAACCAATCGTAACACCGACTACTACACTCTTATTCAGCGGAGTCGCTACACCATAACATTCCGGATCTGTCACATCAATATGATCTGAACAGAACAAGTCTGTTCCTCTGACATATAACTTGGCACTCCCCAATATCTTAGTCTTCTTCATCCATTCTTCCGGAAATCTGTAATACACCTCCGCGTTACGTAACTTCAAGAATGACCGGTCCGCCAACCAAACGGTATTAGCCTGATAGTTATTGGCATTACTCTGTGAACTCAAACGAGGATATTTGGCATTTTGATTTTCCGGTGTCCAACGATTCTCATAATAATGAGTAGAAAGTGTCGTATTATTTATCAACGGCCAAAACATACTCTTCGTATTCAAGACAGCAGAATAGTTACCTGTTCCCTGAAACATTACATCTACTCCAATCCCTTTCCATTCGGCTCCCAAATGGAAAGAATAATAAATTTCTGGAGCCGTCGTACTATAACCGATAGCTGTTTTATCATTGGCATCAATGATTCCGTCTCCATTCACATCTTTATATTTTATGTCTCCCGGCACTACCGTACTAAAGTTTTGCGGAAGGCTGTTTGCTATATCTTCTTTATCCTTGAAGAAACCTTCAGCTATCATTCCATACACTTGCCCCAACCGATTTCCCGTTTGCACAAGATTATTATATAAACGCGGTTCTTCCAGTTGCTCCTTAATTTCATTCTTATTCCAAGCAAAATTACCGCCAAGGTTGAACACTACGTCTCCTATCCGTTTCGTATAGTTAAGTCCTAGTTCCACGCCATAGCTATCAACGATCCCGGCATTCTCGAACGGAGCATCTACGCCCAACACATCGGTATATTTTCCTTCGGAAGAGACCCAAATATCTTTTCTCCGTTGGTAATAGCCTTCTGCCGTCACGTCCAGTCCATTGAACAACACGGCATCAACACCAACATTGTATTTATACGCTTTCTCATGTGTCGAATTAGCAGTTGCCAGGCGCCCGATAATAGTACTTCCGAATTCAGAATCGTAACTACTGTTAAACTTATATTGCGTACCGGTAGTCGTATAAATCTGATCCCAATAGTCATATACGGTAGTACTTCCGTCTTTAGGCAGATAATCAACATTGATCACTCCAAACGAAGCGCGCAATTTCAGGAAGTTCACCCAAGACACATCTTTCAACCATTTTTCTTCCGAAAGCACCCAAGCAGCAGAAATGGTAGGCGAGAAAGCCCATTTATGCCCCGGTGCCAATAAACTGGAGGCCGAGCCAACCAATGCCAGATCCAAATAATAGCGATTAGAGAAGCCTACATGATTATACCAGGAAACATTTTGCCGATAAATAGTGGTATTCAGACCGTATGAATCACGATATTCATAATCCCATTTCAATTGAGAATACACATCCCACTTTTGGAACGAGCGATTATAATCTACACTACCTGCAAAGTTAAATTGGCGCGCCCAGTTGTCAATACCTGCACCCGAACCCATTTCACTGGATTCGCCACCTGAAATGGCAGTATAAAACGGACCGTTAGTTGTCCAGCTTGTTGCATAACCGGCATACGTATAAGTCTTGCTATGATCTTCCAGAATATTGGAATAGTTGTCATAAGCTAAACGAAAGTTAGCTCCCAATCCTTTCAGCAAACCAGACAAATCTTGTGACAAGGTAAGGTCGGCAAACAAACTGCGAGAGTGTCCTTTAGAATAAGCAGCTCCCTGCGATTGTGCGACAGGATTCGATGTTCCCGCCCAAGTAGTACTTCCTCCCCAACTGTCATCTTCCGTACGAACCGGAAAAGCTGCAGAAGGAATCGAATAAATCATATCCCATAGGTTAACCGAAGCCCCCGGAATCCGAGATTCGGACAAGGTACCGAGAAGATTCAACTTCAATTTGGTAGTGGCGGTTAAATCAATATCCAGATTTGTACGCAAATTAGCACGTGAATACATATTCTGTGTAGAATATCCGTCATTTGCATTCGGGGTTTTGATAAACCCTTTGTCTGTTAATAAATTCGCCATAGTATAGTAGCGGAACTTTGCTCCTCCCCCACGGAATTCGATCGTATATTTATTAGAAACTCCTCTGTCTTTAAAGGTTTCATCAATCCAGTTCACATTAGGATAGAGATAAGGGTACATACGGGAAGCCCCTCCACTGCCTACTCCATTACGGAAAGCATCGACTTCTTCCGGAGTATACCGAGCTCCCAAACCTTCATATCCACGCGCTTCATTCACTGCAGAAGCATACGTAGCCGCATCCACAAATTCCGGACGTCGAGACTGTGTGTTAATGATATGATCATACGTAAAGGTTATCTCTTTTGTTTTGTACTTACCACGCTTCGTCGTAATCAAGATCGCACCGTTCACTCCTTTGTATCCGTACAATGCCACAGCCGCGGCATCTTTCAGGATGGAAACGGATTCTACTTCTTCCGGACTCACCAAGCTCATGTCTCGTTCCAAACCGTCAACCAGCACAAGCGGTGTACTACTTGACAAGCTCTGCAAACCACGTACATAAAAGGTAGGATCTGCCATTAACCCGGTACTGGCCGCATTCTGCAAAGTAGTAAGGCCCAATCCATATCCATATAAAGAATTGGATATATTCCGGGAAGACCGCTTATTAAACTCTTCATTATAGGTGGTAGAAACTGCTGCCGTTGATTCATGACGATTGAATGTCCGGTTAGCTCCCACATCAATAGTCTGAGCTGCATATCCCATCACAATGGTCATCGGACCATCAGTCTTTGCCACAACTGTGGTAGAGCCTTTGTCGACAGAAACGACACTCAAACGTTGTCCTTTCTCGACCGCAATCTCGAATTTACCATCTTTATCAGTTTCAACCCGGGTCTCCACTGCGCCACCTTCCACATTAACGGACGCTCCATAGACTGGGTTTCCCGATTTATCAACAACAATACCTATAATGTTGTTGTCTGTATTCTGTGCTCTGACCGGAATGCTCAAACAAACCAGTAAAGCCAGTATCAGAATCTTATTTTTTCTCATATAAATCAATATTCAATATTGTTTTAATCTATTTCGCTGTCTCACATTACCAACCCGGATTCTGAATCAATCCATATCCTTTGTTAATTTCCGTTTGCGGGAATGGAGAAAGATACCATTTGGGATCAAATCCGTATGTCCACCAACGACGGACCGGTTTGGATAACTCAAACCTTTCATATTCAAAACGAGTAGGCTGCAATGCTCCCTTGTTCTTATCTCCTTCATTCCATTTAGCATTTCCCGTTATACGATTACCGGTATCATCCAAACGATAGGCGAGCAACCCGTGCAGGCGCTTCTCGAAACGATCGGCACGCTTGTAACGGACAAGATCAAAGTAACGGCTATCTTCAAGCCCCAATTCCCGAACACGCTCGCACAGCAATTCTTCCAATAAGGCTGCTTTGTCAGAAAGTAAATTCTTATCTGTAACACACTCCGCCAAATCTTTCTTCAATCCTACACGGGCACGTACTATATTCATTTGGTTAATAGCGCCCCGGTGATCATTCTTGGCTTGAAGCAAGGCCTCTGCATAAGTTAAATAAATGTCAGATAAACGAAGATATACCCAATGCGTATACTGACGTTGGTACTCTGTTCCCAAATAATATTTCATATTTTTATAACCAGTCGCATAGTTACCTGATTCAAGCGCTGCATTTTGTCCTTCATCGTATCCTCCGACCCACAGTTCATAAGGTAAACCGGACATTGTTCCTGCACTCCAGTCTAACATCTTCGGCAATCCGTTTACCATGCAATGCTCATACAGACGAGGATCACGGGTTAATACGATTTCCGACAATAGTTGTTCTCCATTTTTGAATGTTCCGGTCAGGAACATTGCATCCAACTTACCTTCTGTTTCCGCCTTTTTCCAGTCAAACGGAGTACCGTCGGCCCATGGGAACATCTCCACATATTCCTGTGTAGGCGGATATTCGGTACGACAAAGTGACGGAACAGCCCAGGAATGCCACATATAAGAACTTGAGTTGAAAGCGTCCGACATATTCGTGCGGACAGAATGCAAGACCTCCTTGCTGTTCTGACGAATATATCCCATACGATATGCCTGCCGATACTGTTCCGGTGTTTCTTCCGAAGCCTTATTCAGGCTATACCCGCCTTGACTCTCCAGCTCTTTAAAGAATGCTTCACAAGCCTTCAAACAGTTATCCCAAAGTTCCGCATGGTAGCCGCCGTACCATACCAGATGCTGCTGTTCAGCCTCTGAGTTTCCTCCTGCATATCCGTTGACATCGTTAAACAACGGAGAAGCGGCAAATTGCCAGATTTTGCATTTCAATGCCATCGCACCGGCCTTTGTCCAGTGTCCGGCCTTGCTGGCAAGATCGGCATCAGCATAAGCCCACACCAATCCACCGGAATTGATAGCATCATCCAACATCTTTATCATGTAGTTAACAGTCTCCTCTACCGTAGCACGGGGGATTTCATAACCTGACTCCGTACCGGTGAATGAAGCATATAACAATGGAAGACCTCCATAATGACGGAACATATCAAAATAGCGTGCCGCAATCAGGCATTTAGCTTCCGCTACCAACTGAGTTTTTTCAGTGCTATCCATGCCCGGCACTCTATCTATATTTTCCATTAACAACCAGCACCAGCGCACTACTTCCCATACCATTTCCCGTGTATATGGGAAAATATTACCACGCGTGCCATAGTTGGCATTGAGAGAACCCAAATAATACTGCTGATATACAGTTGCGTCACTAAAATAAAGTGACCAGCAGTCTGTTAGCGCATCCTTCTTTCCTAAATAAGGACTGGAAGAATCAGGAATATTACCGTTACTGTCCGTATTATAGGGTAATCCGTAATACTGTCTACTGTAACAGGT
>CAMTFK010000240.1 GCA_947071285.1 uncultured Bacteroides sp.
GGATGAGGAGATTATGGGACACAAGCCTTTCCTTGTCATCGCCGACTATCTGACGCGAAACGGCATCGCCGTATTGCGCTGCGACGACCGTGGCACAGCCGCCTCACAAGGCAACCATGCAACAGCTACCAACGAAGACTTTGCCAGAGATACGGAAGCTGCCATCCACTATCTGCGCGGCAGAAAAGAAATAAACACGAAAAAGATTGGAATCATCGGACATAGCGCAGGAGGAACCATCGCATTCATTGTGGCAGCCAATGATCCGTCAGTGGCATTTATCGTTTCATTGGCGGGAGCCGCCATCAAAGGAGACAGCCTGATGCTAAGGCAAGTGGAACTGATTTCTAAATCTCAGGGAATGCCGGATGCGCTTTGGCAAGGAACGAAACCGTCGCTGCGAAACAGGTATGCCATACTGCAACAAGCGGACAAGACAACGGATGAGCTCCAAAAGGAACTGTATGCAGACGTTACCAAAACCATGTCGTCCGAACAACTGAAAGACTTGAATACCGTACAGCAGATTTCCGCCCAGATACGTTCGATGACCTCGCCCTGGTATCTTCATTTTATGAGGTACGACCCGGCTAATGCCCTGAAGAATGTGAAATGTCCGGTACTCGCCCTAAACGGAGAAAAGGACATTCAAGTGGACGCGACTATGAACCTTACAGCCATCCAACAAAGAATCAGCGAAAACGGAAACAAAAATGTAACTGTAAAAGCCTATCCGAACCTGAACCATCTGTTGCAGACCTGCGAAAAAGGCACATTGGCCGAATACGGGCAACTGGAAGAAACCATCAGTCCGGAAGTATTGAAAGATATGACCGAGTGGATTCAGAAACAGTAAGGTGATCAGCAATACACTTTTTCGGACAACATTGCCTGGTAGTACATCCATCCCCTTGATTACATACATTGCATAAATTGACTTAAATCAAAATCTTTCCTACCGAACTCACCTTGGCCGATTTTGTTTTACCTTTGCACCCGCAAAAAAGAAGAAGGTAAAAAAGTAACAGGTATCAGGTATAGTTTGGTATGAAGAAAAGTCTGATTGCATTGGCGTTCGGCACCCTGGGATTGGGTATTGCCGAGTTTGTGATGATGGGAATTTTGCCCGACGTGGCAAAAGATTTAGGAATCAGTATCCCCGTTGCGGGACATTTCATTTCCGCCTATGCGTTGGGCGTCTGTGTGGGTGCACCCGTACTGACATTAGCCCGCAAATATCCTTTGAAACATATTCTGCTGGTACTGGTCACCCTGATTATGATAGGTAATATCTGTGCCGCTTTGTCACCCAACTACTGGGTATTGCTTGCCGCACGTTTCATCTCCGGACTTCCTCATGGAGCCTACTTCGGTGTCGGCTCTATTGTTGCCGAGCGACTGGCTGATAAAGGAAAAGGTTCGGAAGCTGTTTCGATTATGATTGCCGGAATGACCATCGCCAACCTCTTCGGCGTCCCATTGGGAACTTCCCTCAGCACTATGCTTTCCTGGCGTGCCACTTTCCTGTTGGTAGGCATTTGGGGAATCGTAATCATGTATTACATCTGGCGCTGGGTTCCCCACGTAGAAGGGTTGAAAGACACCGGCTTCAAGGGGCAATTCCGCTTCCTCAAAACTCCGGCCCCGTGGCTGATTCTGGGTGCCACAGCATTAAGCAACGGTGGTGTATTCTGCTGGTATAGCTATATCAATCCGATGCTGACAAACGTTTCCGGTTTCTCTGCCGAAAGCATTACTCCTCTGATGATTCTTGCCGGATTCGGTATGGTCATGGGGAATCTTATCAGCGGACGTCTCTCCGACCGTTACACACCGGGAAAGGTAGGAACTGTCGCACAAGCGCTCATCTGTATTATGCTACTCCTCCTATTCTTCCTTTCACCTTATAAATGGGCAGCCGCTCTACTGATGTGCCTTTGTACGGCAGGATTATTTGCCGTATCCAGTCCGGAACAAGTATTAATTATCCGTGTGGCAAAAGGCGGAGAGATGCTGGGAGCTGCCAGCGTGCAGGTTGCATTCAACCTGGGAAATGCCATCGGCGCATATGCAGGAGGACTGGCTATCAGCGAAGGCTATCGTTATCCTGCGCTTACAGGGGTTCCTTTCGCACTGATCGGATTTATTTTATTCCTGATTTTCTATAAGAAATATCAGTTCAATCCCAATTATCTTTAAGAGTTTTTGAGGGAGAGATATAAAGTTTCATCCTATAATAAATAGCAATATCTTTTAAAATTATTATCCTTGTGAAGTATATTAGCTGGGTTGAGTATAAAAAGTACTTCGATGACTTTGAGTTTTCACTGCACTCTATTAGAAATTCCACTGCACTGAACTAGAATTTTCTATGCACTCGGGTAGTTGTCCCCTTGCAAGGGGACCATTGTCATCTTACAAGAGGACTAATGTCACCTTACAACAGGACATTTGTCACTTTACAAGATGACAACTACAGAATTACGGACGGAAAATCTTTAAAGATACAAAAATAATTAGAGAAAAGCAAGTAGGCGGAACTTTATTGATTATAGAAAGAAAATAATCTCCAAATTACAGTTATCGTATATATAATGTTTATATTTGTCCGAAATAGCTATTGCATCTTTGTCCGCTATGAAAACAAAAAGCATTTTATACGCCATCATGAGCCTTCTCCTGTCAACCTTTTGGGCAGAGAGTGCCGCCAAAAACCCTTATTACTATTTCCGTACGCTGGACATCAAGGACGGACTTTCACATAATACGGTGAACACCATCCTGCAAGACCGGCAAGGATTCATGTGGTTTGGCACGAAAGACGGGCTGAACCAATATGACGGTCTCGTATTCCGTACTTTTCAGAAAGAGAACTCTTCTTTGGGCAACAACTTTATCACTGCCCTACACGAGGATGCCGAAGGAAATATATGGGTAGGGACTGATACGGGCGTCTACATCTATAACCCCCGATTAGAGAAATTCACCCCGTTCGACATTCCCATCGAAGGTACCGGTGAGACCATCAGCCGTACCATAACGTGGATAGATTCCGACCCGCAAAAAGACGTATGGATTTCGTCCGATTCCCAAGGGCTTTTCCACTACGACATAAAGAAGAACAGCTTGAAGGAGTATTCCGCAAAAATAGGAAAAGGAGCGCTTAACATCACCCGCTTCTGGTTCGGAGACAACGAATTGTGGGTGAACCGCTACGAGGACAACCTGTATCATTCGGAAGACGCCGCCCGCTTCACCGTTTTCCGGGATGCCGAAGGCGAAGAGCCTTTCAAAGGAGCTATCATCACCACCTGTGTCAAAGGACTGCACAATTGCATCTATATAGGTTCGTCCAACGGCCTGGCAGAAATCAACCTGACCACCCGCAAGGTGCGCCGCCTGTTAAACGACTACGTACGCAACATCTGCCTGCGTTCGGATACGGAGCTATGGGTAGGTACGGAACAAGGCATCTACATCTACAACTTGGAAACCGACAAATATATCCACCTCACCACCTCGGAGTCCGACGACCGCTACGCATTATCCGACAACGCCATCTACACCATCTTCAAAGACCGTGAAGGCGGAATGTGGATAGGCTCATACTTCGGTGGCGTCAACTATTATCCTCACCAATATACTTACTTCGAAAAGTATTATCCCCGGGACGACATGCGATACTTGGGACACCGCATCCGTGAATTCTGCGGAAGCAATGACGGGACGATATGGTTCGGCACAGAAGACAAGGGACTTTTCCATTTCAATCCCGCCGACGGTACAGTCACGCCTTTCCACCACCCTGCCCTGTACCACAACATTCACGGATTATGTATCGACGGTGATTACCTGTGGGCAGGTACTTTTGCCGGCGGACTGAACCGTATCCATCTTCGCACCCGGGAAGTACGGCACTACGAAAAGGGCGAAGCATCCAATACCCTCAATGCCGACAACATATTCTCAATCTATAAAAGTAGCACCGGCGAATTATGGATAGGCACGACCTCGGGGCTGATGCGTTACAACCGAAAGACGGATGACTTCACACGCATCCCCGAAATGAACAAAATCTTTGTGTACAATATACTGGAAGACTGCCACGGCAAACTGTGGCTGGCTACCTATTCCGACGGCGTGTTCTGCTACGACCTGCCACAAGACAAATGGAAACAGTACACCCGAAACCCCGATAATCCGAACTCTCTACCCTATAACAAGTGTATATAATAATCGAAAAGTATACCAGATAATAATTGAAAAGTAGTCCACTAGTTTCGTTATGCAAAGGATATAATTCTTTTATTTTTGTGATACATATCTCCTCATGTTTTGTGTTTCTTTAACTCTATATGATTGTCCGCTCATGTTCACCAGATGTGCTTTATGGGTTAGTCTGTCTACCATTGCAGCGACTAGAACTTTATCTTTTACAATTTCTCCCCATCTGTCAAAAGATAGATTTGTGGTAATGATTGTCGCTTTTTTCCCGGCTCTGAGTGATAGGTGGTTAAACAATAGTTCTCCTCCTTCCTTATCACAACTTACATATCCAAATTCATCACAAATGACCATATCATACTTTTCAAACCTGAGTTCGAGTTGTCTTAGACTCTTCTGTGACCTACATTCCCTTATTTGTGTTAGCAGATGCGGTACAGATGTAAAAAAGACCGTATATCCTTCCATGCACGCCTTGATCCCCAATGCGGTGGCTATATGTGTCTTTCCTGTTCCCGGATTTCCATATAACACCACGTTTCTTCCTTCTTTAACAAATTCAAGTGTTTCCAGTTCAGGTATGACCATCTGTGCGTCTTTAGGCAAATCCTCTCTTATGAGCTCCTGCAAATACTTCATCTGCGGGAATCCGGCTATCCTTACCCGTTGTTTTCTTCGTTTCTCTACCCTTATTTCCATTTCCTTTTCCAGTATGCGTGCAATCAATGTCCTGCATCCCCAGTTCTCCTGCGTTGCCAATGTGATAAAGTCCTCCAGTTCGTTCTGTAGAACATTTATTTTAAGTTCTCTGGCATAGTCTGTAATCATTTCTTTTTCTGACAAGTAGTCCATAACAATATTTTTTTAGTTTAAAGAATCTATTTGAGTTAAAGCCTGTGTGCTGTCCATCATCCTGGTCAGGTCCACAAGGATCCCCATTGCCGCATCCTCTATCTGCCGTGATTGCTGTCGGTGCTCCGGAGCAGGCACATTTTCCCCATTTCCATCCTGCGGCTCATTATTAGCGTGCATAAAGGCTTTAATCTGGTCTGCCGATACCTTGTGTACTCCACGCAGTCTCAAAGCCTCATAGGAACGTATGATATCCTTGTCTGTAAATCCATTCTCTGCGGCATACTGTATTAACAGAACAAAGTCCCTTCCATTATCCTGGAAATGTATCTGGAAGAGTTCCTGTATCTTAGCAGGCATCTGCATGAGTGCCAACGATCCTTGTACCGCCCCCGGCTTGCGCAGCAGGGTGCGAGCGTAATGCTCCAACTGTATTTTCCAGTCTGCCACGCCATACACACGTTCATGCGCTGCCACCTTCACCTGCCCATGGAAGATAACAACCTTCTCGCTGTATATCTTGACAGAAACCGTTTTCCCCACTAATGTGTCGGGAACGGAGTAATGGATGTTCTTCATACAGATAGTAGACCACTTATCAACTTTATAATCCTCCATTTAAAAGCATCCCATCTCGTTTATATGTGGCTGCAAGGCTGCCAGATCAGCCGCGAGCGACTCTACCTTGTCCAAGGTGGAGATACTTCCGGCTTGTGTGTTAAGTCCTTCACATACCTCTTGCAGGTGTTTGCCGGCTTCTTCTACCGAGTCGAAATCCATCTTCATACAGAACGCCTTGCGCCTGACATACTCCACGCTACGTTCCACATGTCCTTTTTCCCATCCGGCACGTGCGTTGCAAAAGCGGAAATCAAACCGGTAAAAGGCGCACATACGGCTCAAAGCCTCCGTGGGAGTCTTATCTGTCCCTACGAAGTCCTTGACCGCCACACGCATATTGTCATATACCATGACATAGGGAACTCCCTTGACCTGGCGGAAGAAATTACGGTGTGATTCCATAAAGGCCAGCGTATTCTGATGACGGAACAGATAGGCATAACGCCCATTGCTGTGACTAAAAGTAAACACAGCCAGAAAGAAACGCTGAAGCTTACCATGTATGCGGAGTTTTACCTCTCCCCAGTCGAACTCGCAGTTCTCTCCCGGGATATAATACTGCCGGATAAAAGCCTCTTCCCGTTTACGGGACTTTTGAGTATCAATCCCCGTGATATACTTGCATACGCTCGGATAGCTGACTGAGAATCCTCGTGAAAGAAGAAGATTGTGAATATCCTTCTTTAACATACATTGCTTCTTTAGACCACTGGCACGTTTGCTGGCATTTTTAGCTAAGCAATCATCTATAATGGATTGTACCTGTCCTGTGATTACTCTACGGCTACGTTTAGAGCTATCATACCGGGGCGCAGTAGTCAAAATTGTCTCTAAACTTACTGAAGGAGTATCAGAAGACAATGTACTCTCATACTCCTGGATTACCTTATGTACCGTTTTACGGCTGATGTCCAGTTCGCGGGCAATGGCACGTTTGCTGAGCCCACGACTTCTATACAAATGAATTATGGTTTGTTTATCCACCATGGTTATCATGTTTATACTTCCTTATTGGTTGAACCACAAAGGAAGTGGTTATATTAATAAATCTTAATATAGAGCATGTAATTACGATAGGGAAATAGTAAAAAACAGACTCCATTTACTAACCTAGTGGTATACTTTTCAATTATTATGGTGGACTACTTTTGGGTTATTATTTACATTAGTATATTCTCAAAACAGCGAAAATAGAGAATCACGTAATTACAAATGCATG
>CAMTFK010000241.1 GCA_947071285.1 uncultured Bacteroides sp.
AAGCTAAGCTGAAAGAAACTTTCTTCAGGAGACTCAGCCAGAAGGTGGTGCAGGAGATAGAAAGAGGCGGAAATGTGATTCTCTCCGATGAAGACTGGGATGATATTGTGCAGAATGCCGACATCATATTCAACAACTTCACGAAACGCCTGCAACAGACCTATCCGAGTCTGAATAAAGATGATCTGCGTTATTGTTGTATGGTGAAAATGCAATTATCCCAGTCGGGCATGGCGCAAGTAATGCATCTGGAGAGGGATTCGGTGAAGAAACGCCTGAAACGTATCCGTATGGAGAAGATGGGGGCGGATAGTGGTGTTACGTTGGAAGAACTACTGTATAACTTTTAAAGTAAAAAGGCAGTTTTCTTTCAGATATCCCATTGATTTACCCAAAAGAAAACTGCCTTTTGAGGCTGATGCCATTACATCCATTTGATAGGATGCCCCAATGCCCGTTTTATCGCTTCCATCTCGGCACTATGCCACATCTCATGCTTGAAGCACCAGGCAAGGGCTTCGTACTTATTATTGGCAACCGGGTGTTTGAAGGGAATAGGTTCTAAATTCTCTGATAGAATACGGTCGTCCAGACGGGAGAGGTTACTGATACATATCTCATGAACAGCGTCCAGTTGTTTTTTTAGCTCTGCTACAGGAATTAAATTCTTTTCGGCGGAGCGATGCAATGTACCCATTCCATTGAAAACCTTTACGTAATCGACCATCGGAATAAGTTTGCTGACGGCTTCATTCCTCCCGGTGATGCAGACGATGGCATGAAAGTTCTGACTGATAATCAGATGTCCAATTTGCCATGCGAAGTTGGAGTCAGTGCCTTCGGGGATGGTGTACCACAGGTTTTCAGGAAGTTCCGATACTAAACGATTCACAAAATTCCGCGATTCAATAATCTGTTCTTTTAAAAAATCAATCTTGCTCATAATTAGTTTATTTAAGTTATACATAGTAGTTAGTGAGCAAGCTTTCCATTCTGTGACAGCTCAGGGAATAAATTTTTCCCAGTAGTTCTTTCTGGGAAGTTCCTTTTCGAGCCGTTGGTAAACGTCGACGAGGCGGATAATCTTCTTTATGGCGGTATATTCTTTCTCCAGATTGAGCGAGGTGACTTGCTTGCATATCCGGCATTTACAGGTTCCCTGCGGGTTGTATAGCGGACAGGTGTCATTCATGAAGTGAGTAATCTTGCGGATGGAACGGGAGGAAATCTGACGGACGCTCTCTTCCGTTATGCCCATGATTTCACTGATTTGCTTATACGGCAGGTTGAGGTTTATTTTGAATATGAATATCAGCCGGGCATCGTTCGTCAGGCAATGGTTCTGGGCTGTCAGACACCAGTCGCAGCATGCTTTTATCCATTCCTGTTCGTTCCGGTCCTGCCCGTTATAATCAATGGCAGGAAGTTCGCGAAATTCTCTCAACTCATTCATTGTGGCTATTCTTTCGTTCCGGGCATATCGCAGTATGGTGCGTTTGCATATTGTGTATATCCATGTCGATAACCCGGATTCCCCGTTGAACGAGTCTATGCTTTTGATGATTTCGTACCAGACTTCCTGAGCCGCTTCTTTAGCGATTTCCTTGTTTTGTATCATGCGGTGTGCTATGGAAGATACCATGACGCCATATTGTTCTACGATTTCCTTTAAGTCAGGTTGCATATTCTAAGTATTGGGCTATGTTGAGTTTGCAAATGTAACTAATTTGTTTTATCCTGCTCTTCCTGCGCTTTTTATTCTTGTTCTGTTCGCTTTTGTGCGGACACCTGTCCGTTTATGAACACTCTCTGAAAACGAATGTCCGTTGATAATCAATGCTTTATTGTTTTGGCACGGCAATTGACTATATATTGTCGAAGGCGGTTGACAAAGACTTCCTTTCAAAAATCAAGAAGTAATAACAATAAAAAAATAACGATTATGAAAACGAACTTAATTTCTAAAGCAGTGGTAATGATGGTAGTAGTAATGGCAAGCGTAATGAACTTCTCTGCAAGTGCAAGCAATCCTACCCAGTACGTAAAGAACGAAGAGATGACCGGTGAGTTGATGACCGCAAAGACTATCTTCAAGAACGAAGACGGTCGCCTGTTCCGCCACCTCCGTTACACGTATACTTACGATAACGAAAACCGCGTAACCAGCAAGGAAGCTTCCAAATGGGACAGCGTAAAAGAAGCTTGGGTTCCTTACTTCAAAATGAATATGGAGTATAGCAATCATGAAATTGAAGTGAGCTACGCCCGTTGGAACTCTAAGAGCAACGCTTACAACAGCAATATTGAAAAAACTGTTTATGAACTGAATGATGATAATGTTACTTTAATGTTAGCAAGTGCAAAATAAAAGCGAATAGTTTTCTCGGGTAAACCGGCTATTGGGAATGAGGCGTTTCCCGATAGCCGGTTTCTTTTGTTATTGGCATTTGTTATGTTATTAAGTCTGAACAGCCTCGCTACCCTACGGATAAAAAATATATCTTTGTGAATGAACCTGTTAATTGTCGGACATTAATCAAAACACAGATGAAAAATATGTTTTATTGGGCTGGCATCATAAGCATTCTTATCTGCCTGCCGCTTCGGGTTCCCGCTCAGTCTTACGAACAAATGTGGAAACAGGTTGAAGCTCTGGAACAAAAGCAGTTACCTGAATCTGCAATCAAAGAATTGCGAAAGATTTACGAGCACGCCAAACAGGAGAAGAACATGCCCCAGATGATGAAAGCCCATCTGACAAAGGCATCCTTATCTATCGACATCACCCCCGATAGTCTGGACCATGAATTATCCGGACTGAAAACCTGGGTGGCGGAAGAAAAAGACCCGGTGTATAAAGCTATACTGAATAATCTGCTGGGATATTACACCCTTGATACTGGCAAGAGGGATGAGGCTGCCATAGACGCTGCCATTGCTTATTTCCGCCTTTCACTGCAAGATAAAGACCTGCTTTCACGGAAGTCCGCTGCGGATTACCGCCCGATGACTGTCAGCAAAGAGCTGAGCGGGAAGTATTGCGGCGACAATATGTATCAGTTGCTTGCCCGGCAGGCCATCTCACGGCTGAGTGGTTATTTCATTGTCAATCCCGTGTTAGCCGAGAAAATACAAACCGAGATATTATCCATTTATGACGGGCTGATTGACTTTTACCAACAGCAAGGCATGACGGATGCCCGCCTATTGCTAATGCTTGATAAACTGAATTACCAAGGGAATGACATCAGTCGCGGCGGTGTAAATGAAAAGCTGAGGCTGACCGACGAACAAGTAATAACCCTCCTGAAACAATGGACCGAAGAGTTCTCCGCTTCCCCGCTTTGCGGAGAGGTATATTGCCAACTGGCAGAGCGCTACGACAGAATGCAGGATTATACCGCCAAACTGCATGCCGCCCAAACCGGACTTGAAAAATACCCCCAATCACCCTCTGCCAATGATTTGAAAGAACAAGCTGCCGAAGTGCTCACTCCCCGGCTGATGGTAGAAATCCCCTTTGCCTACCCGGCGAAAGAAGTGGATTTGAAAGTAAAATACCGCAATCTGACCGGACTGACCGTAGAACTTTACCGGATGAACCTGCCCGTTACGAGCAATATCCTGGAAAGGGAAATAACAGCTTCCACCGTAAGTCAATACGGCAAACTGGTCGGCACCCGCCATTACCAACTGGCAGCCACCCCGGATTATATGGAAACAGATACCTTGCTGCGTTATAAATTTCCCACCGAAGGCATTTACATATTAAAATCTATCCCCGACGGCCATCGCAAGTATACAGCTTATGGAAAAGCTTATGTTTCCTCCCTGCAAGCCATATCCTTGGGATTGCCCGGCGGAAAACAGGAAATCAATATCATCGACCGCCTGACGGGACATCCGGTGGCAGGCACGGAAGTAGCTTATTACCGTGTGTTGCAGGGAGAAGGTTATCGTTTGGTCAAAGCATATCCTGCGGACAGCAAAGGAACTGTTACCCTCACCCCGCCCGATGAAAGAAACTGGCTGGGAATAAACGTCCGTAAGCCGGGTGCCGACTATATGGAAATCAGCTATGCCGGTTTCTCGGGTGCGGGATATAATGTGCCCGCCTCCCGGAAGTGGGAAAGGCATGTTTCCCTCTTCACCGACCGGGCTTTATACCGTCCCGGGCAGGTGGTGCATGTTTCGGGGATAGCGTATGAGCAATCGGGTGATTCGATACGTGTCTTCTCAAGAGTCCGCAAGGATGTGGTGCTGCGGGATGCCAACCGGCAGGAGATTGGCAAACTATCTCTTGCTACAGACGAATTCGGGGCCTTTTACGGCGACTTTATGCTTCCCGAAACACTTCTCCCGGGAGAGTTTGAACTGTCGGTAGAAAGCGGTGAAAACCGTTATATCCGTGTGGATGAATACAAGCGACCGACGTTTGATGTAGTCTTCCAGCCCTATCAGGCCACTTATAACGTGGGAGATACCATATTAGTTAGCGGCGAAGCAAAAACATTTGCAGGCGTTCCAGTAGGATTGTGCAGACTCAATTATAAACTCACCCGTTCGGAGAATGAATTCTGGAGGATTTCGGACCATGAAACTGTCCTGGCAGTAGGTGAAGTGCAGACTGATGCAGCCGGTAACTTCCGCTTCCCGGTCTTTCTGCGCAAACCGGATGATTTCAAGCCCGACCGACCGGGGCGTTACTACACCTATAAAATAACGGCTGAGGTCATCAACCTGACCGGAGAGGAGGAAAGCGGTACTTTGTCGTTACCGGTAGGGCAACAGTCCGTAGCCTTGCAGATTAAAGGTCTGCGCCCAAAGGTGGCTCGCGAGAAACGGGAGTCCATACAGGTGCTGGCTATGAATCTAAGTCGGCAGCCCGTAACGCTTCAAGCCACGTATGTGGTGTATGCTTTGGACGAAAAAGGAAACAAAACCAATGAGGTATGCCGCCGTACAGTCGAAACCCGCCGCTCTTTTGTTCCCGATGATATACTGGCCCTTGCTCCGGGACGTTACACTATGGAAGTGTCAGCCCTCGACGAGCAGGGAAGAACCTGCACGGCACGGCAGGATTTCATTCTCTTTTCGTTGGCAGACCGTCACCTACCGGTACATTCACCGGAGTGGTTCTATCAGGACGGGACAGAGTTTAATGACGGGCATCCCGTCAGCCTGTATGTGGGCAGCAGTGAGAAAAATGTCTATCTGTTGTACGATGTCTTCTGTGGCGACAAGCGCATTGAATCCAAACGGATGGTTCTCAATAATGAAATCCGGCAGTTCACCTATCCCTATAAACCGGAATATGGAGACGGCATCACCGTGAACTTCGCCTTTATGCGCGAGGGCAAACTATACACCAAGCAAGTGCAGATATCCCGTCCCCGCCCGGATAAGAGTCTGCAACTGAAATGGATTACTTTCCGTGATAAGCTGCAACCGGGAGGAAAGGAAGAATGGCAGCTCCAAATCACGCATCCCGACAAGAAAGCGGCCGATGCGCAATTGCTTGCCACTCTTTATGACGCTTCCCTCGATAAACTGTACGTCAATGACTGGGCTTTCAACCTGAACTTTCCCCGTTCCACTCCTGGTGTCCGTGCCAACCTGATATTCTCAGGCCATTCTATCTGGATGTACAGCAACTTCCCCTATGCGGGCAGCACCCTGCGTGGTCTTCGTTGGTGGGATGTGTATAGCACCCTGAATGCTCCGTTCTGGCGGGTTCCGCGTCCGGAGAACGGTTTTCGTGTAAAGCAGGATAGCAGGATGATGAAGTCCGCAGCTATCAGCCTTGATGCTGAAACCCCGCCCAATGACAGTTTTGAAGTGGAAGATGGAAACTCCGTTGTAGCGGTGCTCGAATCTTCTGATGCTGTGGCATTGGACGATGGTTCGCCATACGTTCCTCTCCGGCAGAACTTTGCAGAAACAGCTTTCTTCTATCCCGCCCTCCGTACGGATACGAATGGAGTCGTAAGCCTGTCTTTCACCTTGCCCGAAAGCCTGACCGAATGGAAGTTCATGGGGCTTGCCCATACCCGGGGTATGGATTACGGGCAGATAACAGCCTGGGCAAAAGCTGTCAAGCCGTTTATGGTGCAATCCAATATGCCCCGTTTTATCCGCGTGAACGATAAACCGGTCATCAGTGCAGGAATAATCAACCTGTCAGAAGAAAACATCCGGGGAACAGCCCGAATGGAACTGATTGACCCGCAAACAAACCGGGTTCTGTCAACCCGCGAACACGAATTCAGTGCGGCTGCCGGAGCAACCGTTTCCGTATCGTTTGATCTGGAAACCCCGGATGAAGCTACGGTCTGGATTTGCCGGATTATTGCCGAGGGAGGCAATTTCAGTGATGGCGAGCAGCATTATCTTCCGGTTCTGTCTGATAAACAATGGGTGACTGAGGCAATACCCGTGCAATTGAACGGTGCGGAAAGTAAATCGGTTGCATTGGATGGCTTGTTTAATGACGGAAGCAAAACCGCCACCAACAAACGCCTGACGGTGGAACTGACTGCCAATCCCGATTGGTATGCCATACAAGCTCTGCCCGTCATTGGTAATCCTTTGAATGAAGATGCCTTGTCGTGGGCAAGTGCTTACTATGCCAATTCATTGTCCACAACCATTATCAATACTCATCCCCGCATCCGGCAGGTGTTCGAAAGCTGGAAAGCGCAGGGCGGTTCATCATCAGGCAATCTCAGTGATAAAGAAGATCTGAAAGACTTGTTGCTTAAAGAAACTCCCTGGCTGGCGGATGCCCTCAATGAGACGGAGCAGAAAAGAAGCATAGCACTTCTGTTCGACCTGAACACAATGGGCAACCGTAATCAGGTTGCAGCATCCCGTC
>CAMTFK010000242.1 GCA_947071285.1 uncultured Bacteroides sp.
GTTGAATCTCAGCCCAATATACGCTTTCGCCCCATGCATCGGTCCCCACACCATAGTGGCGTCGAAGTTCTCTCCCCACGGATTGGAAGCATCTATTATCGGATTTTTCTGTTTAAAGTTCGTCAAGTTCTCACCTCCTACATAAACGGACCAGCGACGGAAATAGCGCGTCACCTGCGCACTCAATTGCTGGAAACTACCATAGCGCCGTTCCCATGAAAGACTTCCGTCCGCCAGTTCATAAGGTTCGGGCATCCGTCCACCACCATTCAACTGTAAAGTAGCATCAAATTGCCACAAACCCAGAGGAGTCTGATAAGAAGCAGTCAACAAGCCTTTATACTTACCAGTAAGTGGCTTCTCCATTAATTTACCATTATAGGTAGTTTTCGCATCCGTCAGACGGTAAGCTGCCGTCAGAGTGAAGCCTTTAAACAACGGATAATTGGCTTCTACCTGGAACACCTGCGAATAGGAACGTCCGTCCAGATTATAGAAAGCCACTTCATGCGGATTACTGTCCATATCCACAACTACCTGTTTCAGGAAATCCGTATAGTAATATTCTGCATTCACATTCAGTGTCTTGCCGAAAACAGGAATGTAAGTCGATACGCTTGCTCCATAGTTCCATGCCTCTTCCTGGTCCAGATGGGAAGCAATCTTCATCTTGCGGCTACTTGCCAGAAGGTAGTTGTTCTCCGCCAATACATGCGTATTACGGTATCCCTTTCCGGCAGACACACGGAAGTGCACATATTCATTCGGATTATACTTGACGTGCGCACGCGGTGTAACAAAGAAGCCGTGCTCACTGCTGTAATCTCCACGAAGTCCACCCATCAGCATCAGTTTGTCATTCAGATTGAAGGTGTACTGAATGTATGCTCCCGGAACAGATTCTTTAACAAACTTCTTCGTCAGCCCGTCTTCCACCTGATTCGTCAAGCGATAATGCTGGTCGTAACCATCGTAATTGAAACTCAGCCCCGTAGAAAGACTATGCTGCTTGCCGAACTCCGTTTCAAAAAGCAACGAAGCATAAAAGTTGCTTTGATCCACATCATACAGTTTACGTCCGTAAGTGGCATCCTGATTATGCAAGGTTCCTTGCAGGATCAAGGCAAGATTCGTGTTCTTTTCCTTATTGAATATATAGGCATTCTTGGTAAACGCTTCATAACGATTCGTCTTGATACCTATCTCGTAAAGGTCATGAGCCGGAGCCTGTCCGTGTGCAGTCTGACCGCTATTACGCGTTTCCTGCAATACTTTCACACCAGCCTGGAACACATAGTTATCTCCCATATATGCCCAACGATTCCAGAAATTATACTGCTCCACACGTGGAATGTCAACAAAACCATCATCATTAGAGTCGTGGGATTTCGTCTCATTCTCATAGTGGGCCAACAATGAAGTACTCCATCGTTTCGACAATTTCACCGTAGCATCCGCATTCGCTTCATAGCGGTTTGTGCTGCTGGCAAAGAGATTTGCCGACACCCAGTCCGCTTCCGGCAATTGTGGTTTCTTGAACTCGACATTGATTTGTCCGGTTATGGACTCATACCCGTTCTTTACAGACGAGCTACCTTTACTGACCTGTATGCTCTGCATCCACGGTCCGGGCACATAGCCCAATCCATAAGGAGAGGCAGCTCCCCGGAAGTTCGGAATGTTTTCGGTCATCATCTGCACATACGTACCGGAGAGCCCCAGTAATTTAATCTGCTTGGCACCCGTGGCCGCATCCGAATAGCTGACATCTACGGAAGGATTCGTAACGAAGCTCTCCCCCAGATTGCAGCAAGCCGCACGCGTCAGTTCGGCACTGCTAATCATATCTTCGTTCATCACACTGGTACGCAGTTTCATCGTACCCAGCTTACGGGATACGATATTCACTTCATTCAATTCCACTCCCTCACGAATCACAATATCGAGGTGCTGATTCGCTTTATCCACATGTATCGTGTCGTTCTCAAAACCGATAAAGCTAACTACAAGCATGTGGCTGCGGGCAGGCTTATGGATGGAGAAGTTGCCATCTTCGTTGGTGGTTACTCCGTCAGTGGTGTTCATCCAAAAGATATTGGCTCCCGGAATAGGCTCGCCGGCAGCATCTTTTACAACACCTGTTACCTGAGCCTGTATAAACTGAAAAGTGAAAAGAAATACTAATAAAAATATATGTTTCATATATCTGAATTCATTAATTAGGGGGTACAAAAATAGGATATATGCTGTGCAACAAGGTTGCAAGATCTCCGTAGCGGCTCCATACTATCTCCATACTATCTCCGTAGCTTGTCCGTACCTCGTCCGTATCATCTCCGTACTATCTCCGTACTCTTAGATACGGACAAACTACGGAGCAGGTACGGGCCGGATACGGCTCAAATATACCTTTGGATGGAACCGGGCAAGAAGGGAAATACTTCTTGCACACCAATCGATTTTAAATAATGAGAACAGAATATAAAGCCAAATACTGCCTCGAACTGTCGGGATGCGGAGGTACGGCATACGACACCTCTTTCAATTCACCCGTAGGCAAGGAGCATTGGAAATCCGGCAATGCCTCGCAGAAAAGCTGGATGACAGGTACGTTTATTACAGGGCTTTCGCATGAGTATTTCACCAAGTTTACCTTATAAAAGGTAGCCGTACAGCCTTCGTCTTTGCAAGATTTTTCCGGTTTATGAGAAGATTTATGAGATTTGTGGCATTTGGCACAGCCATTGGTGCAGCATGCCTGCGCCGTCTCGCAACGAGCACAACAATAGTGGACAATAGAAACTCCCGCCCCTGCATAGATAACCGTCAGGGACATCAAAACTGCCAATATGTAACGAAGTCTCTTCATATCCGGTACAAAGATAGGCAGATAAAAGCATTCATGCCTATTATTTTTTCATTTTTTATATGTTCTATTCGTTAATATGTTCTATATTTGTCGATAGCGAATCGAAAGAGAAATGTTGAATTTAACGAAGAAAGTCCAAATGAAAAAGCAATATGTCAGCCTACTTGTCATTCTACTTGCGGCAAGTGGCTTTTTATTTTCTTGCGGTAACACCGTGAACAAAAACGCAGGCGCGTTGGAGTTCGATAGTATACAGGTAAACGAGGTCGGACACCTTTTTGGAGACACCGCAAAGCCGAGTTGCAACATCATCATCAACTTTGCTTATGCCAGCAAGTCGACCGACGAAAAGTTGAGAGATAGTCTGAACACTTATTTCCTCTCTGCTTGCTTCGGCGATAAATACATGACACTGAAACCGGAAGAAGCGGTGAAACTCTACAAGGAAACTTACATCAAAGATTACCTCAAAGACCTGGAACCGATGTATGCCAAGGATGATGCAGAGAAAGAAGATTCTACTGAACTGGTGGCCTGGTATTCTTATTATAAAGGTATCGAAAGCCACGTACAGCTCTATAAAAAACATTTGTTGGTTTACCGCATCGACTATAACGAGTTCACCGGAGGTGCGCACGGTGTTTATATGTCCACCTTCCTCAACATGGATTTGCGTACGCTAAGCCCGGTACGCCTGGATGATATTTTTGTTGGTGAATATAAAGAAGCGCTCACCGACTTGTTATGGAACCAGCTCATGGCAGATAACAAAGCCACTACACGCCAGGAAGTGGAAGAAATGGGCTATACGAGCACCGGAGACTTGGAACCTACCGAAAACTTCTACCTAAGCGACAAAGGCATCACTTTCTATTATAATATCTACGAAATCGCTCCCTATGTGATGGGTCCGGTAGAAATCACCTTACCTTATGAGATCATGTCGCACTTGCTGAGCGATGAAAAAGGGGTGTTAATTATGAATTCTTAATTATTAAATATTAATTCTATGCAGATTCATAATTCCGGCTCGCAATTAATAATTAATAGTTTATATTTTATATTTTAATAAACATGGAAATCATTCTGAAGTACTTCCCGGACCTCACAGAGGCGCAGAAGCAGCAATTCGCGTCTCTCTATGACCTCTATACGGACTGGAATGCAAAAATAAACGTTATATCCCGTAAAGACATCGAAAATCTGTACGAACACCACGTACTCCATTCATTGGGCATAGCCAAAATCATCAGTTTCAAACCCGGCACCCGCATCATGGACCTGGGTACAGGCGGCGGTTTTCCGGGCATTCCCCTTGCCATCTTATTTCCCGAAGTGAAGTTCCACCTCGTTGACAGTATCGGTAAGAAAGTACGTGTAGCCACGGAAGTTGCGAACAGTATAGGGTTGAAAAACGTTACCTTCCGCCATGCACGGGCTGAGGAAGAAAAGCAATTATTCGATTTTGTCGTGAGCCGTGCCGTAATGCCGCTTGCTGACTTGCTGAAAATCATCCGCAAAAACATTGCCCCCGAACAGCACAATGCTTTGCCCAACGGACTGATTTGCCTGAAAGGTGGTGAACTGGCAAACGAAGCCATGCCCTTCAAGCACAAAACCATGATGTACGACCTGAAAGATTACTTCGACGAAGAATTCTTTGAAACGAAGAAAGTGGTCTACGCGGTACCCTGATTGCAAAAGTAATGACTAACATATACCTATCATGAAAATAAAAAGGTTTGAGTTTAATATGTTCCCCGTGAACTGTTATGTTCTGTGGGACGACACCCTTGAAGCCGCCGTGATAGACCCCGGCTGCTTTTATGAGGAGGAAAAACAAGCGTTGAAGAATTTCATTTTAAAGAATGAATTGAACGTAAAGCACCTCCTCAACACACATCTGCATCTGGACCACATCTTCGGAAATGCTTTTATGGTCAAGGAATTCGGGTTGCCGATAGAAGCTAACAAGGCAGATGAATTCTGGATTGACGAAGCTCCGAAACAAAGTCGCATGTTCGGTTTCCAGTGGAACGAAATACCGGCACCAATAGGTCACTATCTGCACGACGGAGACATCATCACCTTTGGCAACACAACACTTGAAGCCATCCACGTGCCGGGACACTCACCGGGCAGCCTGGTTTATTATTCTGCCGAAGACCATTGCATGTTCTCCGGCGATGTACTCTTTCAGGGAAGCATCGGACGTGCCGACCTCACCGGTGGTAATTTCGACGAACTGAAAGAGCATATTTGTAGCCGCCTGTTCGTACTGCCCAACGAGACGATTGTCTATCCCGGACATGGCGCGCCGACTACCATCGGCATTGAAAAGGCAGAAAACCCATTTTTCAGATAAGAGTTCACCACAGATTACACAGATTCACACGGATTTCTTTATCCGACAATCAATAAAAGAAATTATTAATCTGTGATAATCCGTGTAATCTGTGGTGAAAAAGAAAGCATAAACTTTTAATCAAAATATAGATATGAAAAGCGACCTATTAGCTTACCGCCACATCGGCATCAGCGAGAAAGATGAAGAAAAGATGCTCCGCAAAATAGGAGTCAGCAGTCTGGATGAGTTGATAGACAAAACCATCCCTGCAAATATTCGTCTGAAAGAACCGTTGGCATTGCCCGAACCAATGACAGAATATGAGTTCGGACAGCACATCACCCGATTGGCGTGCAAAAACAAACTTTACACTACGTACATCGGCCTCGGCTGGTACAACACCATCACCCCCGCCGTTATTCAACGGAACGTATTCGAGAATCCGGTATGGTATACCTCGTATACCCCCTACCAGACAGAAGTTTCGCAAGGACGCCTCGAAGCATTGATGAACTTCCAGACGGCCGTCTGCGACCTGACGGGTATGCCTCTTGCCAACTGTTCACTGCTGGATGAAGCTACGGCTGCTGCCGAAGCCGTCTCCATGATGTATGCCCTACGTCCGCGCGACATGCAGAAGTCCGGTGCAAACGTTGTGTTTGTAGACGAAAAGATTTTCCCACAGACATTGGCAGTAATGACCACACGCGCCATTCCGCAAGGTATCCAAATACGCACAGGTAAATATTCTGAGCTGGAATTCACTCCGGATATCTTTGCCTGCGTATTGCAATATCCCAATGCAAGCGGAAGCGCAGAGGACTACAGCAGCTTTGTGAACATAGCGCATGCAGCCAATTGCAAAGTAGCTGTTGCCGCCGACATCCTGAGCCTTGCCCTGCTCGTTCCTCCGGGTGAATGGGGAGCTGACATCGTGTTCGGAACCACCCAGCGCCTCGGTACGCCGATGTTCTATGGCGGCCCGTCTGCCGGATATTTCGCCACACGTGATGAGTACAAGCGCAACATGCCGGGACGCATCATCGGCTGGTCAAAAGATAAATACGGAAAATTGTGTTACCGCATGGCATTGCAAACTCGCGAACAGCACATCAAACGGGAAAAGGCAACTTCAAATATCTGTACCGCACAGGCTTTACTGGCTACAATGGCAGGTTTCTATGCCGTATACCACGGACCGGAAGGTATCCACAGCATTGCAGAACGCATCCACAGCATCGCCGCATATCTGGAGAAGGCCATCAATAAACTGGGATATAAACAGGTGAATGCCCATTATTTCGACACCCTGCGTTTCGCATTGCCCGATACGGTTTCGGCACAACAGATACGTACCATTGCCCTGAGTAAAGAAGTCAACCTGCGCTATTTCCATAATGGAGATGTAGGTATGAGTATCGACGAAACAACAGATGTATCTGCTGCCAACGTCCTGCTTTCCATTTTTGCCATTGCCGCCGGTAAGGACTGGACAAAGGCAGAAGATATTCCCGTTAGCAGCACTATAAGCAAGGCTTTGGAGCGCCGTAGTTCCTATCTGACACACGAAGTCTTCAATAAATATCATACGGAAACGGAAATGATGCGTTACATCAAGCGTCTCGACCGTATGGACATCTCCCTCGCCCATTCCA
>CAMTFK010000243.1 GCA_947071285.1 uncultured Bacteroides sp.
TTGCTGGTGCACCAGTTACTGAAACGGTTCAGGAACAGCTACGTCTGCGGGCATCGCGACCTCAGTCCGGACTTGAATGGAAACGGGGTGGTGGAACCGGAAGAGTGGGTGAAGGCGTGCCCGTGCTTCGAAGTGAAGAAAGAACTCTGATTCTTCACAGAATGAAATCATTAAAAAAGAACACGAAAGGAGGTGTAAAACTATGGCAATCAAGAAATCAGTATGGGACATGATCCTGAAGTTGGTTATCGCAGTGGTATCGGCAGTGGCAGGTGTGCTGGGGGCTAATGCGATGACGTTGTAAAACTTATTTTTATAAAACTATCCCGTCATCCGGCATCCCGGGAGTGCCACAATGGCGGGATAGTTCTTTTTCTTATCACAATCAATTAATCCAATCATAACAGATAATCATTATGAGACATATTATATTTATTCTATTATTAGCACTGGGCACCCTTGCCCACGCAGAAGGAGGGCAGGAACTGCAACAGTTCTACACCCCCAATACGTATGCCTTTGCCCGCTATGGCGACTTGCCAGTGGACTACAGCACCGGCATTCCGCAAATCAGCATTCCATTGACTTCCATCGGCGACCGCGACATCAAGGTGGATGTTTCACTAAGTTATTACGCATCAGGTATTAAAGTTGATCAGGAAGCCTCATGGGTGGGGTTGGGCTGGAGCCTGAACGCGGGTGGCATGATTACTTGCCAGCTTCGGGGAGCACCCGACGAGATGGATGCCAAGACAGGAAAGATGCGACGTGTGAACCTTCGCTTTCAGAATCCTCCTACGGAAACCATGGAACAGTATATCAAAGCCGAAAGGAGCAACTGGGTGAGTGCAGCCGACCTGAGACCTAACAGTTTTGATCCTGCACCAGATATCTTCTTTTTCAATTTCTGCGGAAGAACCGGAAAGTTCTACCTGGACGAGAACGGAAAAGGCCGCATGATCAATCAGGATGACTGTATCATTGAGTTCCAGCCGGACGGTACTTTCAAGATTACGGACGAGAAAGGGGTAGTATACCTTTTTAAGGATAAGGAATACGCTTATTACGGTGCTGTAAAGAATAATTGCACTGCAGGATGGTATCTCTCCTCCATTACCAGTCCTGCAGGAGGCAGTATCGCTTTTACTTATAAAAGCGGGGGTACATTGGGAATGAGTGTTATCCACCGCATCGATGATTCTTGCTATATGACCCTCAATAAGGATGCCAGTACACATAGTATACCTGTCAACTATCTGCGACCTGCCATTGTTGATAACTCTAATGAAGGAATAACCGGACTTATAGTCAGCCGTATCACTGCTTCCTCGGGAGCACACATCGACTTTACGTGCAGCAGCGAGAACCGCAAGGATGCCCACAGCATATCGGGAAGTATACTCGAAAATATCATTGCTTATAATTCAGCAGGTAGTATTTATAAGAAATATAAATTGTCTTATGGCTACTTTGAGCCGGACGAGAGGCATAAAATAGCCCCCGCATATTATCAATACCTGAACTATCGCCTGCGTCTGGAGAAGGTACAGGAACTTCCATCCACTGGTACATCGACACTTCCTCCTTATCGTTTTTCATATTATGGTGATGGTGGCTCCAAGGTGGATAATGTGTATGCATTGCCCTACCGGATGTCGCCTTGCCAGGACCACTGGGGCTATTATAACTACACGGATAACAAGACCCTCTTTACAAGCAACAACTCGAAAGAGCCGTTCTATACAGATCCTATATATCGGGAACTGGCTTATGGCAGTATGGAAACGGCATGGCTGAAAGGGTATGGAGTAAATGGTGGTGGCAACCGGGACATGAACACCGAGGCTGTCAAAGCCTGTACCCTGAAGCAGATCATATATCCTACGGGCGGTTATACAGATTTTGAATTTGAAACGCACGACACTAACTATACTCTGGGAAAGATTGGCATAGGCGGCCTGCGTGTCAAGAGCATAACGGACGACGACGGCTATAACAACCGGAAAGTACGCACCTACGAGTATCCCTATTATTCGTGGGGCGACAGCAAGTATCACCTGTCGGAGAACCTGTATCATGTGTGGTTTCATCAGGATCTCGATGAACATACTCATCTGGGAGTATGCAGGGATTATCTGACAGCCTACGGAGTCGCATCCAACTGCATCGACTCACCCGACGTGCTGCAAATCAAGTCTTTCCCCGCCCTGACGCTGGGGGTGGAAGGCGACTTCATGTATCCGAATGTGACGGAACACGTAAGCGGACAGGGGCGTACAGAGTATACCTATACCTATGATACGAACCATGATCTCTTTTTCCCGCCGCAGAGCGGGCTTTCGGCTCCGGACTGGTTTCGTGCCTCCTACATTTACATCAATTCAGGAGGATTTTACCCTTCAACGATTTTGGATTTTACCTCCACCTCCTACACTTTCCCTTTCATGACCGACCCTGATCTGGGCTGGAGACGCGGGCAGTTGACGAAGCGTGAAGTCTATACCGAAAGCAACGAACTGATCGAGGCGGACTATATGACTTATGAAGAGCATACGTTGGGTGTGGAGCCGGGTAGCAAGGCCATTCAGTTCAACGACTACGAGTTTCTGTTTGCCCGCGATTACTTGACAAGCGGACGCTCGCGGTTGACAAGCGAGGCCCATGTGACGTATGGAGAGAACGGCGGATATCGGACAACGAAAGTGTACACCTATGCTCCCGGATTCCACAAGCTGGTGTCGGAAGTGAAGGAGACGGTTAGTGACGGTAGTGAGGTGGTGACGAAGTATTATTACCCACACGACTACACTTCCGATGCGGCCCTGCAAGCAATGAAGGAGAAGAACATACTTTCTCCAGTGGATGTGCGTTCTTACAAAAGCGGCCGTCTGGTGTCAGGTGAGCAGACCCGCTACAATGCCTCCGGGCAACCAGAGATTACGTATCGTGCGGAAACTGCGGCTGCGGACATTGCTTTCAATAAGAACTCCCCTTTCACGTTCACTCCCTGTTTGTGGCGCACTTATGACGCTAACCATCTGCTTGTATCCGAGAAAATACGTGAAAACAACCAGAAGTATGTCTATTTGTGGTCTTATGGTAACCAGTATCCCGTGGCTCGGATAGAAGGTGCCGAATACAGTGAGGTGACCGGCTGGCTGAACAGTGCCTCTGTGGTTCTTCCGAATGCTTTGACTAACCAAGCATCGATTGACCTTCGGCTGACTGCAATCCGTAATTCTCTTGCTTCCAAGGACGTATTGCTCACCACTTATACTTATCTGCCACAAGTGGGTATGACAAGTATAACGAATGTCAATGGACAGAAAACTACCTACGAGTACGACGCTTACCGAAGGCTTTTTCAAGCAAAGAACCATGAGAATAAAGTAGTGATGCATTATGAATACAACCTCTACGATTAACCCTAAAAAACGAAAAAGTATGAAACGATTTAGTATATTCCTATTCTTTTTGATAGCTACCTGCGTCCTAAATGCGCAGGATAGTTACCGCAACTACGTACTCACCCGCACGATACTGGATACGTCGGGAAAGTATTATCTGGATAATATTACTTATTACGATGGTTTGGGACGCCCTTTCCAGACCGTGCAGAAAGCAGTTCAAAACGGCTTGCCTGTGAATAAGAATCTTGCCACCTTGCAGGAGTATGACGCTGCTGGACGAGAATGGAACAGTTGGCTGCCTCTGGCTGCCGGTTCTTCCGATTATCTTTCTCCCGCCAGCTTCAAGAGTAGTGCGCCGGGAAATTATGATAATGACAGCCGGGCTTACAGCCAACCGGTCTATAAAGCGTCGCCTCTGCGCCGCCTTACAGCACAGTATGGACCGGGAACTGCCTGGTACAATGCAGGGCGTTCGGTAAAAACAGAGTATCTGTTGAACACGAATGCCGCTCCCTTAAATTGCATCAAGTATGGTGTAAGTTCTTCGGATGCTTTGACTGGTAATCCCACTACATTTTATGCTGTAGGCGAACTTTCTGTGGTGAAGACCACGAATGAGGACCAAAATGTGAGTTATTCCTTTACCGACAAGCAGGGGCGCACTGTGCTCACCCGCCAAATGAACGGTAATGAGGGACACGACACTTATTATATATATAATGATAAGGGAAATCTTTGTTTTGTGCTTCAACCCCAATACCAAGAGTCAGCAGACCTCAGCAAGTATGCTTTCCAGTACGAGTATGACAACCGTAACCGCTGCACAAAGAAGACGATTCCCGGAGCTGCTTTTGTGGAGTACACATACAATGATGCAGATCAACTGACCTTCTCCCAAGACGGCAATCAGCGAACGCAGACTACCAAGAAATGGACTTACTACCTGTATGACAAGTTCGGCCGTCTGACTGAGCAAGGGGAATGCACGAACAAGAGTGCCACTTCTAGTCCGGTGGCGCATATTCACAACTATTATGATGGATATGGATTTATAGGAAAGAATGGCTTTAGTCCCACTTATTATACAGCAGGGGATGCGAATGGCAAAGGCTATCTGACGGGGAGCATTGTTGCTGTGACAGGAGGAAACCAGAAAATCTACACGTCGTACTATTATGATATCTACGGACATGAAGTTAAATGCGTTTACAATAAACCTCATGGAGGTTTCACTGCGGTCAGTACAACCTATACTTTTACAGGACAGCCTAGTACTGTGAGTTATAATCAACTCTCTGGTTCGGAGCCGAATGAAGTGTATACTTACACTTACGACTGGGCAGAGCGCTTGTCCGAAGTAAAGCATTCTTTGAATAATAATACGGTCACTTTAGCTAAATATGAATATAACAACAAGGGGCAACTTATAAGCAAGAGTTTCCATGGTTCTACCGGTAATCAATTGACTTATACGTATAATCTCCGCAGTTGGATGGAGAGTATCGAAGGTACTTATTTTACTGAGAAACTTCATTATACAAATGGCAATGCTCCTGTGAAGTATTATGGTGGTAACATCAGTAGCATGGAGTGGCAAGTACATGGCGAGAGCAGTTTCCGCAATTATCTTTATAATTATGATGGCTTGGGTCGCCTTGGGACGGCAACATATACTGATGGTACAAGCAAGAACTTCACCGAGCAGATTACCAGTTATGACAAGAACGGGAACATTGGCAGCTTGAAACGTTATGGGCAGACAGGTGCCGGCACTTACGGCCTGATAGATGATCTGAAGTTCTCTTGGACTGGCAACCGTCCCGACCGTGTGGATGATGCCTCTACAGCTACAGTCTACAATGGCGGATTCGAGTTTAAAGATGGCAAAAAACAGGCTGGCGAGTATGCTTATGATGCAAATGGCAATTTGATAAAAGATTTAAATAAGGGAATTGATTTTATCGGATATAATTTTTTATCTTTGCCTGACAGCATTCATTTCCAGAATGGCAGTACCATCAATTACCAATATGCCGCCGATGGCACAAAGTTGCGCACGGTACATCGAATCGCAGGTTCTGCGGAGTTCAAGAGGGAGTATTGCGGCAATGTGGTCTATGAAAACAATGTTCAAAAGTATCTTCTGACCGGAGAGGGATATGTAGACCTGACCGACAACAACCGGTATCATTACTATTTGCAGGACCATCAGGGCAACAACCGCGTAGTGACCGCCTGGAATGCCGCAGAAAAGAAATGGGAGGTGAAGGAGGTGACTCATTATTATCCCTTCGGCGGCACTTTTGCCAATAATACTTCTGTTCAGTCTTACAAGTATAATGGCAAGGAACTGGACACTAAGAATGGCCTGAATTGGTATGATTACGGTGCGAGGGAGTATGATGCAGCGTTAGGTATGTTTACTACGTTGGACCCTTCATCCGAGAAATATTACTCGACTTCTCCATATGCGTATTGCGGAGGAGATCCTGTCAATAGGATAGATCCTACGGGGGCGGACTGGTATAAGGACAGTGACGGCAATTATCATTGGGCTGAGAGAGGTGGCAATATCACTGAGGGCTGGACTTGGGTAGGTTCATCCGTCTCTATAGAAATAAGCAAGAATCGTTACGTCAATTATTACGAGAACGGTGGCATTGTAGCCAATAAACCCGTTAACGCTTTTGACCTGATTGCTTCCAGTCCTAGGTTGCAGAATCTTTTTCTTGGCGAGAACAGTTTGTTGTCGGAAGCTTCCAAATCAAGGCTGTTTAATGGACTTATAAATCGTTCTTTGAATAGTATTGGGATACCGATTGGTCAAGCTTTAGTGAATTATGGAGCTGCTGAATTCGGTGGAGTAGCCTTAGGAAAGATTTTTGGCTGGGGAGCTAAAAGCTTAGCAAAATTAACAGGAAAAGGTAATGTTGAAGTTGCGACCTCAATGCAAGTTAGTTCTGTGCAATCTACTACAATTGGAGGGGTTAAAAGACATGGAGTTCATCAAATGATTACCCGTGGCTTTAAGGCTTCAGATGTTTTGAAGATTGTTAAAGAAGGAAATCCTGCTGAAGCTATGGGTAGATATGGGGCACAGATAAGGTATTCCCTAAATGGTAATACTGTTGTCTTAAACGCCAAAAGAGAAATCGTCAGTGTATTTAGTAATATGCCAGGTACAAAAAATGGGATAGGAATGGGATATATAAATCCATTTGAGTGATATGAAAGCAAGAATAGAAATGATAAATCAAATTTTAAAGGAATGGGACCCTATTGGAGTAGGTCCTGAATTAGCAATTGATGAATATCGAGGGTATATTCCAATAATTCTTCAATCTTGTTTTGACAAGAAAAAACTTCAGGATTGTTTACAGGATATTGTGATAAATGAAATAGGATTAGAATATGATCTGTCTCTTATACACATCTCCGAGCCCACGAGACATGCGCAGAT
>CAMTFK010000244.1 GCA_947071285.1 uncultured Bacteroides sp.
GTTGACTTCGATGGCTTTGGGGCTCCGGAGGATGCCGGAAAGCATGGCGACGCCTTGTTCGGTGAAGGCAAAAGGGGAGTAGCGGGTACCTCCCCAACTTGAGGTCGCAATTTGCGACCTCAAGTTGGATGTCAGTAAACTAAACTCTTCAGGCGTTAGCTGAAACATAAAATCTTCGGGGAAACGTTCAATGTTTCGTTTTACTTGTTCTTTGAGACGCCTCGTTTCTATCTCATACATCTCCGCCAAATCAAAGTCCAGCATCACTTTCTGCCCTCTGATTTCGTATATCTTATTCTCTATGATGACTAAATCGTCCATTTAAGTATATGTTTTTAAGGTGCCAATTTGAAATATCAAGCTGATACTTGTAACTAATCTCTTTTATGTCTTGTCAACTTGAGGTGACAAATTGGAACCTCAAGTTGATTCTCAACAAGTTACCTTCTGTCTCTTGACGTAGAAGTCAATATTTAGAACCATATTTCCTATTAACCTGTCGCAAATTGCGATAAGCTCCATTCTTCTTTTATTCCTCTTCCCTTTTTCTCGGCTTGAACTCCCTCTTCGGTTTGAACTCACTGCTTCCTCCCGGATGGCGTTCCCTGTCAAACGGTTTCCGTTCCCTGTCTCCATCCTTGCGGAATTCCCTCGGCTTGAACTCACCTCTGGGCTTAAACTCCCTCGGTCTGTCCTCTCTCGATTTGAACTCACCCGGTTTGCGCGGTTCTCTCGGTTTGAAATCCCGTCCTTCCCGTCCTTCTCTCGGTTTAAATTCTCTCGATTCTCTTGACTTGAAGCCGGATTCTTTTCTCTCTTCTCCTTCTTCGCCCTCACCTTCCTGTCTCTTGAACTCCTTGTACTTCCCGTCAAAAATCTCATATTTGCGGAACTCACACTCCAGCGCACCATTGAACAGAGGCACTTTCTGAGTCGGTTTCAGTCCTATCTGGTCGAAGCACTCTTCACGGTAAGAAAGCACCCACGCCGTGTTTCCAACGAAAGCATGTTTCAGGCGTTCGCCTATCATCTGATATAATCCCAACAGGTTATTAGTGGAGATACGCTCCCCGTAAGGCGGGTTCGTGATAATCATGGACTTCTCCGCCGGTTGCTCAAACTGCTGGAAAGGTTGCAACTTCAATACAATGTCTTTCGATACACCCGCCGCCTTAATGTTATGCGTCGCTATCTCATTGGCCTGCGGATTATTGTCGTAACCGTATATCTTATGTGTAAACTCGCGTTCCTGACTATCGTCGTTGTAAATCGCATCGAACAAATTCTGGTCGAAGTCATTCCACTTTTCAAAAGCAAACTCCTTGCGGAACACTCCCGGAGCAATGTTGCGTGCTATCAACGCCGCCTCGATAGGTATGGTACCCGAACCACACATCGGGTCAATCAAATCACATTCCCCTTTCCAGTCCGTCATCAATATCATTCCGGCAGCCAGCACTTCGTTCAGCGGAGCCTCTACAGCCTCCTGGCGATACCCGCGACGGTGGAGTGACTCACCCGATGAGTCGAGTGAAAGCGTACATGTGGTCTGTGCGATGTGTATATTCAGCAACACATCCGGCTTGTTGATGCGTACAGACGGGCGCTTGTTGAATTTATCGCGGAAATAATCAACGATGGCATCCTTTACTTTATAGGATACGAATTTGGAGTGACGGAACTCCTCGCTGAACACAACGGCATCTACGGCAAAAGTTCTCTCTACGTTCAGGATGTCTTCCCAACGGATGGCTTTAATCTGGTCGTAAACTTCGTCGGCGTTCTTGGCGGTGAAGTTTTTAATCGGTTTCAGGATGCGGATAGCTGTGCGCAGGCAGAAGTTCGCCTTGTACATCATTTCCTTGTCTCCACTGAAAGACACCATGCGTCGGCCTATTTCTATGTCGTTTGCTCCTAATGCAGTCAGTTCTTGTGCTAATACTTCTTCCAGACCTTGAAAGGTCTTGGCAATCATTTGAAAGGATTCCATCTATTTGTTTTTTTATTTTATGATTTACAATGTCAACGATTGAAGTTGCTGTAACTTCTTCTCTTTATTATTGTTTCTTTGGTGATTACTTGTTCTCTTTCTAAATATCCCCTGGGCGAAGCACTTGTATTTCTCGGGTGTAACACTTGTGTCCCTCAGCCGGGGTATTTGCGCTGACTGCCAATTACTTCTTGGCTTTAGTCTGTACGATTCTCGCTCCTGCCGGCACATTCTCCGTCACCCAGATGTTACCGCCCACCGTGGCGCCCTGTCCGATGGTGATGCGTCCCAGGATGGTGGCGTTGGAGTAGACGATGACATTATCTTCCAGTATCGGATGGCGGGGTATTCCCTTGATGGGCTTGCCGTCTTCATCCAGCGGAAAGCTCTTGGCGCCCAGCGTGACACCCTGATAAAGCTTCACGTTGTTACCGATGATGCACGTTTCGCCAATCACCACACCCGTACCGTGGTCTATGGTGAAGTGGCTGCCGATAACTGCACCCGGGTGAATGTCTATTCCCGTTTCGCTATGGGCCATTTCGGTGATGATGCGTGGAATGAGGGGTACACCAAGCTTCAGCAACTCATGCGCAATGCGGTAGTTACTGATGGCGCGTATGGCGGGATAACAACTGATTACTTCTCCGAAGCTGTGTGCCGCAGGGTCGCCGTTGTAGGCAGCCATCACATCCGTAGCCAACATGCGGCGCATTTCCGGCAGGTGGCTGATGAACTTGGCGGCTACGAGTGCAGCTTCTTCGCGTTGGAGCTCGGTGCAACAGGTGCACTCTCCGTCTCCCGTAAAGCAAAGGCCTGCAAGTACTTGCCCCGTCAGCAGGTCGAACAAACGTTCGATGTTTACGCCGATGTGGTACTTGACGGTGCGACTATTGACTGTGGAATTACCGAAATATCCGGGGAAAAGAATGGCACGCGATAGCTCTACAATATCTTGCAGTGCTTTGGCCGAAGGCAATGGAGTGCCGTCCGTGTGCTGATGAAACAGTCCTTTGTAAGACGAACTTTCCGATAGTTCGTCGACTGCCTGTGTCAAAATGTGAGTAAAGTTCAATGGACTCATTGGGATATCCTTTTTATAATAAGGTGGGGCAAAGGTAACTATTCTCAGCGAAAATCCCTCATTTATAGTACGAAAATCCCACAAATATGGTATTTCCTGTGAACTCTTAACCCGCTATCTTTGTCATTTAGAAACAAGAGTATAATTAAAAACCCAATAAGTTATGAAAAAGATAGCCAAACAGCTCACCGACCTCGTGGGCAACACTCCCTTACTGGAGCTGAGTAATTACAATAAATCGAAGGGTCTGAAAGCCCGTCTGGTAGTGAAATTGGAATCGTTCAACCCCGCCGGAAGCGTGAAAGACCGTGTGGCGCTGGCCATGATTGAAGATGCCGAAACTTCCGGTTTGCTGAAACCCGGAGCCACGATTATAGAGCCCACCAGTGGTAACACCGGAATAGGGCTTGCCTTTGTTGCCGCCGCAAAAGGCTATAAGCTGACGCTCACCATGCCCGACACCATGAGCGTGGAACGCCGCAACCTGCTGAAAGCCCTCGGTGCCGAACTGGTTCTTACGCCGGGTGCCAATGGCATGAAGGGTGCCATTGCCCGTGCCGAAGAGTTAAAAGCGGCTACTCCAGGCGCGGTGATTCTTCAACAGTTTGATAATCCTGCCAACCCTGCCATGCACGAGCGCACCACGGGAGAGGAAATCTGGCGTGATACGGATGGAGTAGTCGATATTTTTGTTGCCGGTGTAGGTACGGGCGGAACGGTGAGCGGTGTTGGTGCTGCTTTGAAGAAGCATAATCCGAGTGTGAAGGTTGTGGCGGTGGAGCCAACTGACTCTCCGGTTCTTTCGGGGGGTGAGCCGGGTGCACATAAGATTCAGGGAATCGGTGCCGGTTTTGTTCCTAAAAATTACAATCCGGCGGTAGTGGATGAGATCTTGCAGGTGACGAATGATGATGCCATTCGTGCAGGTCGCGAACTGGCACAGAAGGAAGGTTTGTTAGTTGGCATATCTTCCGGTGCGGCAGTCAGTGCAGCTACCCGCCTGGCACTTCTTCCTGAAAATGCAGGGAAAACAATAGTAGCTTTATTGCCGGATACGGGTGAACGTTATCTGTCGACGTTGCTATATGCGTTTGATGAATATCCGTTGTAAGATACTTGGAGTATAATCTTTTAAGTCAAAAATCATTTGAGAAAGACATAAATAATCCCTGTCCCTACTAATATTTGATAGTATGAGATAGGGAAAAATTAGACGCAATTATATACTTTTGAGCAAGCAGTTATTATACACAATGCTTGGTATAATAAAGTATATAGTTGCGTTTATGATAAATACGACTAAGACCCAAATCTGATGGAAACGAGTAATACAATGTCGAATAATCAGTCACATAAATTGTGGTAAATAATCCCAAAATCAGAATTAAAAACCAACACCAAATACGCTTCCAATCCAGAATAAGATAGGCAACCAAAGCAGTTACAATAAGTTGAACACAAAAACCTGTAAATAAGCAAATAAAGTCTGTATCTGAGCGCAAACACATCATTACAAAAGTCACAGGATTAGCCATATTTCCCATTGTATATAAACTCATGTGTATATGTATTAACACAATACATATAACTAATAATAATCTAAAAAAAGAAGACCCATTTTTTATATTCTAAACACTTATAAGATTTTAAAGCTCCCCTGAGAATCAATATACAATAAAGAGTATATCCATAATTCCCAAGGAGAGCCATTTTATCCATTACATTTATTTTATAAATACTAACTTAATGAAAATCAGTTATAATCTTACCACCACCCATGACTGCAAATCCAGATGAACGGACAAAATATATATTCAACTAAACGATTACTCAAATAAAAGTAGGATGTATCCAAAGGGAGATAAATTCTTGTTTCTTACCTATCACAAAAATACAATCGTCTATAAATTCAACTGCAATCCCCACTTTTCGAGGATATCCTATACAAAGCCAACCAGTTTGAGAATTTAGGTATATTGGCATATCCATGTTATGGATACGAAAGCTACCAGTTCCCCCAATATAAGATTCTGAATCTACGACTTTAAGAAGTCCTTTTTTATTTATAGGGGGAACATCTGTCATTCTTTGCGCATTGGATAAGGCGCAAAAGCCACTGAGTTGAACCACTATTGAATCTATAACAGTTAAAGTCAAAGAATTCAAAGCAATATCAAAATCTATCCCATTTACCCATGGTGTGGTACCTAAACTATATTCATCTTTACGATATATAACGCACTTCAACCCGCAATAATCGTTGTAATCCACTATAAACTTCATAACTAATTTACAAAATTAAAATGATAAATAACTTTTGTTTTAGGATTTATTCCCAATTCCCACACTCCTTGACTTTCTCTAAAGGTTCCTGGTACTTTCCAATTAAAACCTCCTTTAAATGTGGCATCAGGTATCCCTTTTCCGGTTTTCATTATTTCTTGAATTGTTAATGGTGAATTTAGAAACGGCCTTGATAACTCTCCTTTATATGGTCCCTTTTTAACAATATCCAGAAAATGATTGGTAACAGTTTGAGTATATGTGTATTCTTGAATGGCAAATCTCTCTGCAAACTTTCCTAATAGTTTTGTCAGCCCCTTAGCCCCCCATCCAAATATTTGTCCAACTAAAGGTCCACCAAGTTCACCTGCGCCACTCCAAACTAAGAATTCTCCTATCGGCCTTGCAATAGCATTCGTCCCTCGCGATACAAGTCCATTGAACAGCCTTGACTTTGAAGCCTCCGATAACAGACTGTTTCCACCAAGAAAAAGATTCTGCAACTTTGGGCTGGAAGCGATCAGATCAAAAGCATTGACCGGCTTATTGGCTACAATACCACCGTTCTCATAATAATTGACATACTTACTTTTACTGATTTCTATAGAGACTGAAGATCCGACCCATGTCCATCCTTCAGCAATGTAGCCACCTCTTTCAGCCCAATGATAATTGCCGTCACTATCCTTATACCAATCCGCTCCCGTAGGATCTATCCTATTTATAGGATCACCTCCACAATAAACATAAGGAGAGGTTGAGTAATACCTTTCGGATGAAGGATCTACCGTAGTAAAGATTCCCAGCGCCGCATCATACTGTCTTTCCCCATAATCATACCAGTTCAGCCCCTTCTTTGTATCCAGTTCCTTACCATTATACTTATAAGGCTGCACATTCTCCTCACTTGCAAAGATACCTCCGAATGGATAATAATGGTTGATTTCTTCTACACCACCGTTCTTGTCAACCAGTACCCGGTTGTTTCCCTGATGATCTTTCAGGTAATAATAATACTCTCCGTTATCCAAAGAGACATAACCTTCTTCCGTTAATAAACACTTGGCTGTACCATCCTCATAGATCACATTACTGCAGTAAGTCGTCCGGGTAGTGCTACTTCCTATCTTATGTTCCACGCGGAGCTTTGTACCGTCTGCCGCATAAGTATAAGTAATAGTACTCTGATCCTTAAACTTTACCAGTCTTGGCAAATTTAAGCAATTGTATTGAATATCCTCTATACCTTTGTTTAAATCTTGTGTTAAATTACCATTGGCATCATAAGCATATTCATTATCCTGTTTCACAGCATCTTTAAATTCGAATCCACCACCATAGGCAGAAGCTGTAGAGGCATCATCCACACGGTTCAGCTGATTACCGGTCAACTTCATCGTAAGGTTGTCAATCACGCCGTAAGAGTTAGATCCGGTCTGTCCGTAACGTACCAGTTCCAGGATATTTCCATTCTTATCATATTCC
>CAMTFK010000245.1 GCA_947071285.1 uncultured Bacteroides sp.
GCATCCACTTTGGCTTTCAACGCAGTGAAGGCCTCGGCGTTCATCAACAGGCGGGGATGATTGTCCGCAGTCAGTTTGGAATAATCCAGTCCGCCCTCCGGCTCCGTGGGATTCGGTTTCTCATGGGTAGATCCCGGACGGAATCTGTTCTCATCTTCATCGGAACAACTAACGGCTGTTCCTACAAAGAAAGCTATGATGATTGTTTTAAAAAGAATCGTTTTCATGGTTCAATGAATTTATTTGTATTACTACTTCAAAGGAATAAGTCGTACTTTCAGTTGCACGGCACGATTGGCAGGAATCACCGTCTCAAAGCCCACGCGGATGGTTCCCGGATTGCGGAAATCATATTCATGCGGGGGCACGTTCGACCAGGTTTTCATTTCTACTTCCGTATCGGCATCTACCGTCAATAGCATCTGTTGTCCGTCTTTGGTTAATTCCATCCGGTTCTTGCCTGTAATTTTGGCTTCCGCCGGAGTGACCATTATCCAGGATACGGTAGCTTCCTTGTCCCCCGTCTGCAACCGGTCGGTTACTTCCAGATGGTCTTTCTTATCCAATATCACGGTGCGGACGGCTTTCTTCACGTTGTTGGCAAACACACTCGACAGGTCTACTTCCGCCCCCTTCTGTTTCTTCGACTCGAAAGTACGGGTGATCGGAGCATTGCTCTTTACCAAATGGCGTTCGCCGTTAATCGTCAGGGTGTTGTGAGCGATATTGCTTAGCCGGAATACTTCCCAGCGTTGTCCGTTCTGCGACATATTCCACAGGTCTACTCCCTTACTTTCGAGCGTGATGTAACTCTGCATACCCAAGTCCATCGCCCAACGCACCCCGTCTCTCTCGAAGATAAACGAACCGGCATCCATGTGCGCATGAGAGGTAGAAGGCGAACCGCCTTTCACTCCCAGATAGGTATCTTCCTTGCTGTCCCATCCGCCACGGTAGATAAACACAGGCGTATCTCCGCGACTGAACCAGAAGTTTTTCTTCGGCTTGCCGATATGCTTCAAATCGAGCTGCGAACAGAACACCATCAGGCTGGGCAGTAAACGGTCTTCGGCAAACGGCATATCCGGCCGGTCGAGATACTGACGTTCAATCCACAACAGGGAAAGGTCTTTCGCTTTGCCTGCAAACCAAAACATCATCATGTTGCACTCCGCCTCTACCGGAGAGTCCGAGAAACAGAAACAATCTCCGCCCGGAGCCGTCATATACTGCATGAAACGGGCAGACTCCATGAAACCGGGGGCTTGGGAGAGCCCATTGTCTGTGCCGAAAGCACTTTCGAGCGCAGCAATGAGCATTACCTGAAAACTTGTCCCGTACCCCCAATATCCGAATCCTTCGGGATAACCTCCGTCGGGGCCATAACCTACCATCGCTTTCGGATTTGTCTCCATGCATTTCTCAATGATGCCTTTCGATACTTCCGGAATCTCTTCAAAAAGAGCCAGCGCACCATACGCCAATCCACTATTACATACGGAATTCCAGTTATTCTTGGCTGTATAGAACCAGGCATGACGGGTGTTCTTTGCCGCGTCGAAGCCTTTCGCGATGATTGCTTCGCGCACTACCCGGCGGGTGTCGGGCTGCAAAGAATCGTACAGCCAGTCATAACCGATAGCCAATGCCATTACCATCTCACCCACATCCAGGAAATGAGTGGGGTTCCAGTCGGTGAAACGACTGACGGCCAGCATCTCCTGTTCCGCACGGTGAGCATATTTCTTATCTCCCGTCATACGGTAAGCGTATGAGAGGTAATAGATACGCTTCAATGCGATGCGCGAAATCGCCAGCAGGCGTTTGCCCTCCTTGATACGTTCCACAGGTGGTTCCGTAAGTGTCCGGTCGCAAAGTTCCATGATCCGCTGGTGAACAGTGGCCAACGGGGGATACTCCGCAATGGCTTTCCTGATGGCTTCTTCTCCTCCCGCCGGCAATAACAACCGGGGATGAGGCGCTATCTTGCCATAATCAAACTGTTGCGCAACTACACCCGTGCAACCAGATACAAAAATGAGTAATAGTAAAAGTATTTTCTTCATCCTTATTCAAATCTTTATGATTAATACGCCCAACCGCTTCGTTTAGTCAGGTTCGGGTTCTTTTGCGTTTCAGAGATAGGAGCAGTCCACGGCCACATGTAATCGGTGTAATACCAGTTATACTCTACCAGTTCGCCCCACCAGGATTTGCCGCCATTGATGTCTTTCCCCTGGAATTTGGTTTCTTTGTAGGTTCCCCAACGTACTTCATCGAAAAAGTTGATTCCTTCCAGACAGAATTCCACGCGACGTTCATAACGTATCCTTTCGAGCATGTCTTCCTTTCCGTTCACTGCGCACGGGCCGCTTCCGCCCTCTGTCAGTGCAGGCATGTGGGCGCGGGTACGCACTTTATTCACCAGGCGGATGGCTTCTCCCAACTGATCGGTCTGCGCCAATGCTTCGGCGTACTGCAACAGTACATCGGTATAGCGAATCAACGGCCAGTCGGTATGGCAACGGCTCCGGCTAATCAAACGTCCTTTCTCAAACTCATTGTACTTGCGATAGCAGTAGAAAGCAGAAGTACGTTTATCGAGCCAGAAGTCTCCACCATTCGTGCCCTGTTCCTTCAACGGCCAACGGAGTTGTTTACCGATCTGGTTGGCATCTCCTGCATAATTAGGCTTGTAGCAGTCTACCGGCACATAAGGAGTGACGACGGTCTGTTGCAGACGCGGGTCACGACTGTCATACGCCTTTTTGATGCGGGCTTCATTACCGCTGTTCAGGTAATATTTCTGATAGATATCTTCACCTACCCGTTTGACGAGGGCATTCTTTTGTGAGGACATGGATTCCAGTCCGTCACGGCAGAAGAAGATTTCACGCTGTTTTGGAGTCAGCAAGTCCCAGTCTTGCAAGCCGTCTACTTCCGACCATTTGAAGTCCGATCCGTCTGCGTTCTTATAGTAATCTACAAAGTCTGCGGAAGGTTTTATTTCCGTCCAGCCATCATACGTATCGCGGGCACCGGTCATTTGCTGAATGTTATCACAATAACCGGTTTCTTCGCTGAACTGGAGCGAGAAGATCATTTCTTTATCCTTTTCGTTTTCATATTTGAAGAAGTCGGCATATTCGCCTGTCCACAAGCCATAACCACACGTTTCCACTTCTTTGAAATCGTTGCCTGCTTCCTTGTATTGCTTCTTCCACATATATACCATACCACGCAGGGCATAAGCGGCACCTTTAGAAGGACGGCCGTAGTTTTCATTCAACGTGTTATTGGGGAAGTCGGGATTGTTGATGCAATACGTCAAATCATCCAGAATCACTTGCCATACCTCATCCACCGAAGATTGGCCACGGGTACAGTCTTCGTTATTGATAGGTTCCAGATAAACGGGGACACCCTGATAAAGCATATTCAGACGATTGTACGCCCAGGCACGGAGGAAACGGGCTTCGCATTGGTAACGTGCCAGTTTATTAGCGCTCATATCTGCTTTATGCAGATTGGCAATCGCATCGTTACACGCATGGATGATGGTGTAACAGAACTTCCATTCATACCACACCTGAAAGTCATTGGCAGGCTTGGTAGCCAGCGAAAGCAGTTCCACCGGATAGTTGTTGGAATAATAATCGGTTGCAAAGCTCATAGCTTCGATTCCCTGACGGTTCAGTCCGTCGGCACGGCGAAGCTGGGTGGAGGAGAGTTGGGTGGCATAGAACGGGAAGTAGAGTCCTGCCATTCCCTTGTCGGCAAGCTCCTCCGTGGTCCACATGTTTTCACTTGCAATCTGGTCTTCCGGAGCCACATCGAGAATATCCATGCAGGAGGTAGCCGCCAGCGCCATCGTTAAAATCATTAATATCTTTTTCATATCAGATTCTGTTTTTTTAGTTCTACATCATTAAAAGGTAATCTGTCCGCCAAAAGAGATCTGACGCATCAACGGATAACCGATGGCAGTTCCTATTTCCGGATCGAGTCCCGGATAACTGGTAATCGTCAGGATATTGTCCATCGACACGAAAGCACGGAGTTTATTAACAAAGAACTTGCTGGAAATCCGTTGCGGCAACGTATAGCCGATTTGGATATTCTTCAACTTGAAGTAGTCGCCCTTATATTCGTTCCAGTCACTCTGGATTCTGTTATTATAGGTAGTACCGTATGTCAGACGGGGATATTTGCCCGACTGGTTGGTGCGCACGTCGTCCGGGTTGGAAGGATCGAAGAAGTAATGGTTATCGGCGATATGCTCGATAATGCCATATCCGTGGCTGACCAGTGTCGAGTTGTAGTAATCCGTATTCCAGTTGAGGTAATGCCCGAAAGCTCCCGACCATAACATGGAGAAATCAATGTTCTTGTAAGAGAAGGCACAGTTGAAGCCCAGATTGAATTTCGGGACACTGGTGTGTCCGGAGAAATCCCGGTCGTTCGTATCACCGTAGTTCATATCACCGTTGCTGTCGGCATAGAGTATGTCACCATACCAAAGCTGGTCTTTGGCAACCGTCTTCATTCCTCCGAACGAATAACCGGAGTCAATCATGGCCTGCACCCATACCATATCTTCTTTCGTACGTATCATTCCGTCCTTCGGTCCCGCATGGATATCCACCGCACCTCCGGTATAGCCTTCGCCGGAACCTCTGTACACCTTATACATATAGGTTTCTCCCAGTTGGCGGCCTTCGCAGATGTAGCCTCCGAAACCAGATTCAGACACATCACTGAAGTTATTGACATAGCTCACTTTGTTTCCCTGCGCATCATACGTCCAGTATTTCTGGAGCTCGCCTTTGAACTTCATTACTTTGTTGGCGTTGAAAGAGAAGTTCATACCCACCCGGTATTCGAAATCTTTTCCGATGCGGTCGTTCCAGTTGAGGGTAAATTCAACACCACGGTTGCGCACTTCACCCAGATTCTCGGGAGCAGAGCCTACGACACCCATCGAAAGATAGAGTTCGGGATGGTAGAGAATGTCCGAAGTATACTTATTATAATAGTCTATCTCACCCGTCAGGCGGTTGTTGAAGAAGCCGAAATCAAGTCCGATGTCGGTGGTGGCGGTACTTTCCCAATGCAGCTTGTCGTTGCTTAGTTTCTTGCGTACCAGTCCTTTGGTTCCTTCACCGTCGATTACGACATTGCCTGTGGCGTAGTTTGCCTGCCAGTCGTAGTTGCCCGTAGAGTTGTTACCTGTCTTTCCCCAGGAAACACGGAGTTTCAGGTTAGAGAGATAGTCCGATGCTCCCTGCATGAATGATTCTTCCGAGATACGCCATCCACCGGAGAACGAGGGGAAATATCCCCAACGCTGGTTCACACCGAAACGGGAGGAGGCATCGGCACGAAGGTTGGCTTCAAAGAGATAACGTCCTTTATATCCGTAGTTGACACGGCCGAAATAAGAGAGCAATCCCCATTTGGCGGGTGCCGAGCTGGAAGAGCTGACGAGCGTCTCGTAAGTGCTTAATTCGTTCAGCGTCCAGTCCGTAGCGCCTTTACGGGAAACGGCAAAGCTCTTGCTGTAATATTCCTGTGCGGAATATCCGAGCAGTGCGCCCAGGTCGTGGTCTTTCTTGATGGTTGTATTGTAGCGTACCAGTATTTCGGCACTCTGACGCCAGGTGCGTGCACTCGTATTGGTGATGGAAGCGTTCTCCAACGCGCTTTCGCTGACACGCTGGTCGGTGACGTAGTCCCAATAACCATTTTGGCGGCTATAAGAAGACTTGTCGGTGAATGTCGGCGAATAGTTGAATGTACCTTCAATGTTGAGCCCTTTATAGGGAGTGATAATTCCGTAGACTGATGCGTTGAGACGCCAGACGGTATTGAAACCGGTGGCTCCTGCCATCTGACCAAAGATATTATTGGCATTGGAAGATTCTTCGCTGGCCAGTGCAGCACGTCCCCAGTAGTTAGGTTCGCCGGGGTATACACCCGGAGTGGTCTGATAGAGATACTTGAATCCGTTGCTGATATTAGCCATCCCGTAATCTTGCTTTTGTCCGTAGAGACGGGTGCCGACAGTCATCCATTTCACTATCTTGGCTTCCAGGTTGGTACGGAAATTGATTTTCTGCGTACTTGAGTCGAGGTTCCAGCGGTTCATGACTCCCTGATTGTCAAGATAGCCCAATGAAAGCATGTATTTTACTTTCTCCGAACTGCCGGAGACAGACAGGTTGTGCTCTTGCGAATATCCGGTGTCGAATACTTCGTCGAACCAATCGGTGTTGGGATAAGCTACGTAATTGGGTACTCCGTACTCGTTCAACCCGTTCGGATCGGCAGAAGCAGCCCTCCAGCGGTCGATGCTTTCCTGCGAGAAGATACCTTTGGTATTCACATTGTCGCAAGCCTCGTTCACCAGTCCCATATAACGGGCATAGTCGCTTACGAAAGAGAGGTTATTGTAGGGCATCTGCACGACTCCCGAATAAGAATAGGAGATTTGCGGTTTGCCTTTCCCGTTTTTGGTGGTGATAAGGATGACTCCGTTGGCGGCGCGCGTACCATAAATAGCTGTGGAGGCAGCGTCTTTCAGTACGGAGATGCTTTCGATGTCGTTGGGGTTCACATTGTCCATGCTCCATTCAATACCGTCCACCAGGACCAATGGGGAGTTGGTATTGAACGTACCGTTACCGCGGACGCGGATGGTGGCACCGTCCGAGCCGGGTTGTCCCGAAGCTTGTGTGACGTTCATACCGGCGGCGAGTCCCGAAAGGGCGGAAGAAACACTCATGATGGGTCGTCCTTCCGTCTGGTCGGCAAAGTT
>CAMTFK010000246.1 GCA_947071285.1 uncultured Bacteroides sp.
TTGTTTCCTTATGCAGATTCTGGTCGAAGTAATTCTTAAAGAATAGATATATGGCGGGTACGGTAGCACTTGCCAGTAACAAATCTTCAGGAATCTTATAGACATAAACCTTTGAGAAGGCGATCAATGCCCAGTGGCAAAGGAAAAGTATGACAAGCAAATTAACTTTCCGTGAGAATGCCAGTAGTAACCCGATAGTAAATACAGCTACTGAACAAGGCATCACACTTGTAGTCATCATCGGAAATTCCATACCTCGTGCATATGAAAGCAGAGGGTAGAGGAATGGCATGGCATACAATACATAAGTCAACTTATCGTATTTGTGATAACGCTCAAACGGCGTATAATTCGTGAACAGGTCCCATAGCCAGATGAGAGCAATCACTCCCCAGAAAATAGCAAGTATATAGTTGTAGCTCCGTTCACCGCAATAAATCATATAGTAAACGATAGCAATCCAACTGTTCAGAAATACCATATATCCCTTCATCAGCCGCTTCACCAATACGGTGGGTTTCTGATAAAGAAGCACAGTCAGCAGAATACCTACAACAGTGATAATAACCTGGGCAATCCAAGTCCCCTCATTATATTGTGCGATTGTTTTCCAAAAAACTTCCATACGCAATCTTTTAATTTTTAACTTTTAATTTTTAATTCTTCTCGTGTCTTGTCATGGAGAAAGCCCGTTTGATGAACAGGAACAACGGTATGGTGGCACCCACTGCCAACATGAAAATGACGCTACAGGTGATAATCGTATTCGTGAATAAATCAATCAGGTATTTCTCCTGGAGCTCGGGCACTTTCAGATTCTGCATGAACATGATGAGCGAGAACACGATTTTGTAGGCATACATACCCGGAATCATAGGCAGTAGTGCCGGAATGTAAAGTACAGTCATGGGGCAGTAAATGCGTTTTCCCAAAACAAGGCTTCCCATGCCGATGCTGAAAGAAGCGAATAAAGATGCGGTTGCAATGTCCACACCCAGATACGTCATCAGGCAGAAGCGCAGGGCGTGGCCGATGGCTGCAAGCAGGGCAATGGAAGGAAAAGCACGCAAAGGAGGATCTGAAATCGCTCCGAAACCGATGGCGGCAATGGCGGCAAACATGCCATCCGTAAGTATATCAATGAGTATCATAATAAACTGTTTCTAATTAACATAAGTGTGCATGAAAGTCCCACAGCGATGCACAGCACCAGCAATAATGCCTGAATGAGTCGTGTGCATCCGGTCAGTACATGGCCTTCGACAATGTCGATGACCCCATTCAGCAACGGCACGCCCGGCACCAGATAGAGTACACTGGTGGCAATGGCTATTTCAGCCGTCGTTTCCAGTGTTAAGGCTGAAGAAGCCACCAGGGAGGCGGCAAGGGCTGAGACGATGAAAACCAGATAATGGTTGATTTTCTTTTTCTGCATAACCTGCTTGATGTAGAAGCCGATAAGCGTGGCGGAAAATACGATGAGACGTGCAGTCCAATCTCCACCGAACAGGGCGCAGAACGATGCGTTGGCAAATCCTACAAGGAAGAGAGTGCAAAGCGGGTCCATCTTGGGGCGTGAGATGATTTTCTCATATTTCTCCCAAAGTACATCCAGAGGCAGGTGATTATCGTAAGCCTCCCAGCTAAGCGCGCTCAGTTCGGAGTTTAGCTCAAAACTGATGGGGAAAGCGGGAATGATAGCTACTTCGTTGTAAACTTCCATGCTGTCGATATCGCATACACTCACCACCATGGTCTTTTGAAAAAGACTCATTTTGACGTCAACGTCCAGTGATTTTCCGATGCGGCGGGTGTTTCGTATCACACGCGAGGTGTGGACGCCCGAACCCATGAGCCGATTGGCATACTCCAGCAGAAACCGGGTAATTTCTTTTAATTCGTTTGGCGAATTCATACTTTAAAATGTTATCCTAAGTTACCTATTTTTGAAAAGCGCCGCAAAGGTACGGTTTTTTGAGGAAAGAAAGAAACAGATGCAGAGTATATTTGGCTTTTAGGCGATACAGGGTATTGGATTGTAGCTATATGTGACTACTTCTCCTGCTGCCAGTGAAGCGGGTACGTCAATCAATCGCTGGTTCTTGCTTCCACGGAAACATAAACTTTCATCACGTAATTCCAGCTTGAACTTGCCGTCCACCAGTACATCAATGTATTCCAGTAACTTGGCTTGCAATGGGTTGCGCAGCAGGTTCTCAAAAGTATATCCTGTATAGCACCAGATATTCTTATTACTTTTCTCTTTGATGGCGCGTGCCAGTTCTGCAAATCCTTCAGGTTGATACATGGGGTCTCCGCCACTGAACGTCACATCCGCGAAGTCATCGGCAAGCACCTTTTTCAGAATCTCGTCTGTTGACATCCAATGCCCCCGATTAATGTCCCAGGACTCAGGATTGTGGCAACCGGGACACCGGTTCGGGCATCCTGCGGCATAAATGGAGGTCCGGAAACCCGGACCGTCCACTGTAGTATCTTCTATGATATTAAGAATGGAAAGCACGATTTCAATTTTTAATTATGAATGACTCTGTCATTCAGTTCCGAGAGTTTGGCATTGTTCCAACGATCAGTAGTACCTACCAGATAACCGGTGATGCGCTGCAACTTGTCGATGTGTTTGCTTCCACACTTCGGACAAGCTTCCAGATTCGGAGTAGAGTTTTCGTAACCACATTCGAGGCAGCGGTTGCGGTTATGGTTTACCGAGCCGTATCCGATGTTGTATTGGTCCATCATGTCCACTACGCGCATGATGACTTCCGGGTTGTGCGTAGCATCACCATCCATTTCCACATAAAAGATATGTCCGCCACGCGTCAGGTCATGGTATGGAGCTTCCACTTCCGCTTTATGGCGGGCACTGCATTTGTAATATACAGGTATGTGGTTGGAGTTCGTATAATAATCCCTGTCTGTAATTCCCGGAAGCACCCCATATCTTTTACGGTCTACCCGCGTGAATTTACCCGATAATCCTTCGGCAGGGGTGGCCAGTACACTGTAGTTATGATGATATTGTTCGGAGAACTGGTTGGCGCGGTCACGCATATACGTCACTATTTTCACACCCAGTTCCTGTGCTTTTTCCGACTCTCCGTGATGTTTTCCGGTAAGAGCCACCAGGCATTCTGCCAGTCCGATGAACCCGATTCCCAATGTTCCCTGGTTGATGACAGAGGCAATCGTATCGTTTGGCTTCAGCTTTTCGCAGCCTACCCATAAAGCTGACATCAACAGCGGGAACTGCTTAGCGAATGCAGTCTTCTGGAATTCCATACGTTCGTGTAGCTGACGTGCAGTTACTTCAAGCATTTCATCCAATTTTGCAAAGAACTTGGCGATGCGCAGCTCTTCGTCTTCTATTTTCATGCACTCGATGGCGAGACCCACGATATTGATGGTAGAGAACGAAATATTTCCGCGTCCGATAGATGTTTTCGGTCCGAAGTGGTTTTCAAATACACGCGTACGGCATCCCATCGTTGCCACTTCATGCTGATAGCGTTTCGGGTCATCCTCTTTCCATTCTTCACTCTGATTGAAGGTAGCATCCAGATTCAGGAAGTTAGGGAAGAAACGGCGCGCTGTCACCTTGCAGGCAAGTTGGTAGAGGTCGAAGTTCCGGTCTTCGGGCAGATAACTTACGCCACGCTTCTTTTTCCATATTTGGATGGGGAAAATTGGCGTTTCGCCATTGCCCACACCCTGATATGTACTTTTCAGTAATTCACGAATGATACATCGTCCTTCTGCCGAAGTGTCCGTACCGTAATTGATGGAGCTGAACACGACCTGATTTCCACCGCGTGAGTGGATGGTGTTCATGTTGTGGATGAATGCTTCCATGGACTGGTGTACGCGGGCCACAGTCTTATTGACAGCATGTTGCACGATGCGTTTCTCATCAGAAAGTCCATCCAACGGCTGTTGCAGGTAGTCTGTAAGTTCCTTCTGGTAGAGATGTGAATAATCTTTTCCGTTCAGTTCTTCAAGATTCTTGATTTCTTCGATATAGCTGTTGCGCACATAGGGCGCCAGATAAAAGTCGAAAGCCGGAATAGCCTGGCCTCCATGCATCTCGTTCTGTGCGGTTTCCAATGAGATACAGCCCAGGATACTTGCTGTTTCAATGCGCTTGGCGGGGCGTGATTCACCGTGTCCGGCAGAGAAACCGTAAGTGAGAATACGGTCTAATGGGTGTTGCACGCATGTCAGACTCTTGGTGGGGTAGTAGTCCTTATCATGGATATGCAGATAGTTATTGTTAACGGCATCCAGCACTTCTTCGCTCAGCAGATAGTCATCTACAAACGGTTTCGTTGTTTCACTGGCAAATTTCATCATCATGCCTGCCGGAGTATCGGCGTTCATATTGGCATTTTCCCGCGTTACATCGTTAGACTTGATTTCGATAATCTCCAGAAACATATCACGCGTCTTTGCTTTACGGGCAATGCTGCGTTGGTTGCGATAAGCGATGTACTTCTGTGCCACGTCTTTGCGACTACTTTTCATCAGTTCCATTTCCACGGCATCCTGAAGAGCTTCCACCGTCATTTGTGCACTTCCTTTAAAGGATATATGATCTGTGATTTGGCGTATCAGTTGCATGTCTTCACCCTTGTCTGTATGCAACATTGCTTTACGGATAGCGGTGACTATTTTTTCTTCGTTAAAGCCAACTACACGTCCATCTCTTTTGATTACAGTCTGTATCATAGTCTCGTTTATATTATTAGTTATTCCTTTAAAAATTGGGAATGCAAAGGTATAAACTTATCATCAGGTTTTTGTTTTTGGAAAACTTTTGTGTCTATAAAATATGTTAATCGGTTGATATTGAGTACTGTTTTGTGGGGAAATGGAAAACTTTCTATTTTTGTAGGCTTCTGTAAGTTGCTCAAAATGGAAAACTCTAAGCTGTAGGCATATACAAAAAGCTCCCCTGCCACAGATGCTTGTAACAGGGGAGCTTATACTATAAAAACTTACTCCTCAGTGAGTATTATTTTCTTTCAGGCAAAGATTATTTGATTACCTCAGCCAGTTTTTCCTGCAATTCTTCACCATGCAAACCGCGGGCGATAATTGTTCCTTCACCGTCAATCAATACAGTGTGAGGGATACTGCTTACTGCATACAACTGAGCGCCTTCGCAGTTCCAGTATTTCAGGTCGGACATTTGCGGCCAAGTGATGTTCAGCTTTTCAATAGCTTCTTTCCATGCTTCACCACTTTGGTCCAGAGATACACCTACGATTTCGAAGCCTTTGTTTTTGTATTTAGCATAAGCCTCTACCAGGTTCGGCATTTCACGACGACAGGGACCGCACCAGCTTGCCCAGAAGTCAATGAGTACAACTTTGCCTTTACCTACATAGTCAGACAGTTTCACCGGTTGTCCGTCAGGAGTTTCCATAGCGAAATCTGTGAATTTCTGACCTACGGCAGTAGCTTTCATCTTTTCCACATTTTCTTTGATCTTGATGATAACTTCATCGTTAGCAAAATCAGCAGGGATTTGCGGCATTAACGGGTCAAGTTCGTCTACTTCGAGGTAGTAGTAGTTGTTCTTCAACAAATGAACGCCCACCAAGTTGGTGATGTTCTTAGCGATACCTGCCTTAGTAATTTCCATGGTTTTTTCTTGCAGGTCGTTCATCTCTTTCATTTTAGCTTCACGTTGTTCATCGGTCAGGGTAGTGTCCGACATAGACTCATATATAGTCATCATTTGCTTGTTCAGGTCGCTCAACTGAGCTCTGATTTCCTGGTAAGCGTCATTGCTTGGAGTACCCGTAGCAGAGTCATTATCGCGTGTCAGCTTAATGTTGATTTTGCCATTTTCAAGGAAGAAGTCCATCAATTTGCCTTCTTTTCCTGCAGGTCTGTAGGTTACGTAACGATTTGCAGCAGTGTCTTGTGTACCTTTGAAAGTAAATGTTCCATTGGTGATGACAGCAGAATCCATTTTTACGAGATTCCGTCCTTCTACTTTTTGTAAGTATACGGTGTCGCCGTCAGCTCCACCTTCTACAGTTCCGGTTACCACGTAACCTTTGTTTCCGCTACAGGCAGCAACTATGGCAGCCACAGCGAGCAGATAGATAAATTTTTTCATTGCTTTTATTTTTAAATAATAGTTAGTTACAAAGATAATGCAAACCGAAAACAGTACAAAATAAGCTTGCTTATTTTTAGTGCTGAAGTGTAGCTTATCTTCGCTTTGGGCAAAGATAATCAATAAAAAATCCTCTCCGGCATAACCGGAGAGGATTTTATAGTTTTAATCCCATTTTTTGTAATCGTGCTGTGCTTACTATTATTCAGCAGCAGCTTCAGCTGCGGGAGCTTCTTCGGCAGGAGCCTCTGTTGCTTCTTCAGCAGGAGCTTCGGCAGCAGCTTTTTCTGCTTCTTCAGCAGCTTTCTTTTCAGCCAATGCTTTAGCTTTTTCAGCGTTCACTTTCTTTTCAGCTTCCAGACGTGCTTTTGCTTCAGCTTTCTTAGCTTCTTCATCTTTCACTTTCAAAGCAGCCAAACCGCTTTGTTTGTTGTTCTTCCAAGCTTCGAATTTAGCATCAGCTTCAGCTTCGCCAAATGCACCTTTAGCTACACCACCCATGAGGTGTTTCTTCATGTAAACGCCTTCGCGTGACAAGATGTTACGAACAGTGTCAGTCGGTTGTGCACCTTTCATAACCCAGTCAAGTGCGCGGTCGAACTTCAAATCTACTGTGGCAGGATTGGTGTTCG
>CAMTFK010000247.1 GCA_947071285.1 uncultured Bacteroides sp.
GGTGAACACTACCTGACGGGCGATGAAGTGTGCAGGCGGCTTTGCATCAGCAAACGGACGTTGCAGGATTACAGGGACACGGGACTGCTGGGGTACGTGCAGCTTCCGGGAAAAATCATCTACCGGGAAAGCGACATCATGGATTTGTTGGAAAGGTTTTATCGGAAATGAAATTTTGTTTTCTTGGAATCTTGCTTTCTTGAAATATTGAAAGATTGTTTTATTTCAATCTTGTTTTCTATATTTATTGTTTGATTGATTAAAAGCCAGCAATCACGTTTTCTTGAAAACTGTGTTGCTGGCTTCTTCGTGGTTATACGGATAGCTGTTTCTCAACGGCTTGCATATCCCTTAGTATCGTTTGGTCTAATACTTTCGCATAATGCTGCGTCATTCGGGTGGATGAATGCCCCAGCATTTTAGCCACGTTCGGCAGTGACACGTTGTTAGCCAGTGCGATAACCGAAGCGAAACTGTGCCGGGCTGTGTGCGTGGTCAGGTTCTTTTTAATACTGCACAGGTCGGCAATCTCTTTCAGGTAGCTGTTCATCTTCTGATTGCAGGGAACGGGCAACAAAGTTCCTTTATCCATGCAGTAGGGGTTATCCTTATACTTTTCAAGTATCTGTTTGGGAATGCTCAAAAGCGGGATGTTGCAGATATTGTTTGTCTTTTCACGGGGTTTCACTATCCACAGATTGCCGTTGCCGTCCTCTGAAACGTGTTCGGGGCGCAAGTTATACACGTCTATGAATGCCAGCCCGGTATATACGCAGAAAATAAAAACATCCCGTACCAGTTCCAGCCGTTCAATCCTGAACTCTTTCTGCCATATCCGGTTTATTTCGGCTTGGCTTAGGAACTGTTTGTTTACTTCCACCTCGTGAAACTTGATTCCGGCAAACGGGTTCTTTGTCAGCCATTCGTTGGCAATGGCAAGGTTTATCACTTTCTTAAAACATTTCATGTACCGGATAACGGTATTCTGTGCGCAATGCTTCTCCGTCTTTAGGTATAAATCGAATTTGCGTACCAGTTCCCCGTTTACCTCACGCAACAGCATATCATCTACCTTGTAATCCCGTTTAACCAGTTCTATGAGGTATTTAAGGCAATTGTCATAACGTCTTACGGTGATGTCGGTATAGTCCGTCCCGATTAGCTTCCGGCAGTTGTCGTTATGCTCCTTGAACACATTATACAATGTCTTGAAAGTTTCGTCCTTTCCCTGATAGCGGTTCACTATGGCACGTGCGGAGATAATCTTTCCTTCCAGTTCCAAGTCTTGGTAAATCTGATAGAATTTCACACGCAGGGCATCAATGTAATGGTTTAGTTCCACGGAATTGCGGTCTTTGCCTGTCGATTTCTCTTTTTCCTGCGACCAAAGTGGGACTTTGATACTCCGTTTCAGTTGAAGTTCCACGTATAAGCGGTCATAAGTGACACGCACACGCACGGGTGCTTCCCCGTTTTTTAACAGTTTGCTACGCTTGATGAAGAACAATACGCTGAATCTTTTTCTTTCCATACGGCTCAATTTTTAATGATACAAAGTTAGGAAATCGAACCGAGAACCCTGTTGTGTAAAACAGTGCAACGTGCTGTAAAAGAATGAAGTAAACACCTCGCAGTGGAACATTCCGGGCTTTTGAAAACAGTCCCTTGAATAAGGACGTATGGTTTGCTTCAATCCCACTAATTTTGCCTACTCTTGGAAAAGAAAAATCCCTGAACTTCTTTGAAATTCAGGGATTTACATCGTTTTGCCTTCTTAAAAAGTGGTGCCACCAGGAATCGAACCGGGGACACAAGGATTTTCAGTCCTTTGCTCTACCAACTGAGCTATGGCACCATGTTTTCTCTTTTGCGGTTGCAAAGGTAGTGAAAGTTTTGGACTATGCAAGAGGTTTGGGAATAAAAAACGCTGATAAATGCCTATATGGCTAATTATCAGCGTTTATATTTTCTCTAAAAAGAGAGAAAAAGTCGATTTCTACTCAGTTTCTCCGTTTTCTTCTGCTTTTTCTTCTACGGATGTTTCTCCTTTCAGTGGATTCCAGCCTTGTGCTTTCAGCTCAAACTCCTGACCGTCGCGGGTAATTAATGCACAACCTAATTCCGGTTTGGTGATATGCCCGATTAGTTTTACCCCTTCCATTTCCGAAACCTTCTCATGGTCGGCAATGGGAACGGTGAACAACAATTCGTAGTCCTCACCACCATTCAGGGCGCAAGTAGTCAGATTCATATTAAACTCTTCAGCCATGACAGCCGTCTGATAATCAATGGGGATATGCTCCTCGTAGACACGGCAACCCACTTTGCTTTGCGTACAGATATGCAGCAATTCAGAAGATAAACCATCGGAAATGTCCATCATGGAAGTGGGTTGGATGCCCTCTTCTGCCAGCTTTTCAATAATGTCACGACGAGCCTCCGGTTTCAATTGGCGTTCCAGAAGATATTCTTTGCCGGAAAAATCAGGCTGTAAATCGGTATTGCCTTTGAGAGCAATCTTCTCGCGCTCTAATAATTGTAATCCCATGTACGCGGCACCCAAGTCACCGGTAACGCAAACCAGATCTGTTTCTTTGGCACCATTCCGGTAAACTACTTTATCTTTGTCCGCTTCGCCGATACAAGTGATACTGATTGCCAGTCCCGTAAGAGAAGACGAAGTATCTCCACCTACGATGTCCACATCATATTCCTCACATGCCAGACGGATACCGGCATACAACTCCTCTATATCTTCTACAGAGAAACGTTTGGAAAGGGCCAGGGAAACCGTTATCTGCTTCGGCGTGCCGTTCATGGCATAGATATCGGAGAAGTTCACGACGGCAGCTTTATAGCCCAGATGTTTCAGCGGGACATAGACTAAATCGAAATGTACACCTTCCATCAGCAAGTCAGTGGTAATCAGCACTTGCTTTTCGGCAGGGTAGGAGAGTACGGCGGCATCATCGCCCACACCATACCGGCTCGATTCATTTTTCAGTTCAATGCCTTCGGTGAGGCGGCGGATGAGGCCGAATTCACCGAGGCTTGCTATTTCTGTTCTCATGATTACGCTCTGTTTATCAATTCTCTCATAATCTCTGTCATTTTCGGCTGGGCGGCATCGGCAGCTTTCTGCACTTCTTCGTGCGTCACTTCCACGATCTTACCTTCCACACCGAGGTCGGTGATTACAGAGATACCAAACACTTTGATTCCACAATGGTTCGCAACAATCACTTCCGGCACTGTAGACATACCCACTGCATCCGCACCGAAGATATGGAACAATTTATATTCAGCCGGCGTCTCAAACGTCGGGCCTTGTGTGCCGACGTATACACCATGTTGCACTTTGATACCCTTTTCCGCGGCAATTGCATCAGCCTTACGAATCAGTTCCTTGTTGTATGCCTCACTCATATCCGGGAAACGCGGTCCGTACGGAATATTCTTGCCGCGCAACGGATGTTCGGGGAAGTAATTGATATGGTCTGTAATAATCATCAGGTCGCCGATTTCAAAATCCGGGTTCGTGCCGCCGCTCGCATTGGAAACGAACAGGGTCTTGATGCCCAACTCACGCATCACACGTACGGGGAATGTCACTTCCTTCATCGAGTAACCTTCATAGTAATGGAAACGGCCTTGCATTGCCATGATATCCTTGTTACCCAGCTTGCCGAATATCAGCTTTCCGCTGTGTCCTTCCACCGTCGATACGGGGAAGTTCGGTATTTCCTCATACTTTATTTCGTACTTCTCGGTGATTTCAGTGGCAAGACTGCCTAAACCGGTTCCGAGGATAATCGCTGTCTCTGGTTGTGTGTGCATCCTACCTTTCAGGTAAGCCGCTGTTTCTTGAATGAGCTCTAACATAGCCAATAATATTTTGGTTAAATATATGTTGTTGATTTTGTAAGAATTCTATCTCTATCGGCAAAACGTACAAGTACGGTTTCAATGCTTCGGCCAGTGCCGGATGGTGTTGCAGCCTTGTCGCATCCTTCTCTGTGGTGACAATCAGCTTCTTTTCTCCTTCCAGGTGCTCGAAGCGTTCCTTTATCAATTGCAGGTCTTTATGGCTGAAATCGTGATGGTCGTCAAACTGGCATAAATCCACGTGGGGGGTATGTGCTTTCAGTTTCTCCATCAATGTGGCAGGCGAGGCAATTCCCGTCACCAGCAATACCTGCTCGTCTTTTCCGAGCGAAGCAAGTGCCCGCCGTTTCTCTCCGAAGAGCGGGGTCAGTGCACCATACCTAAATGATGAAAAATAAAGTTGCTGATACGGATACAGTTTCAGTCTTTTCGTGATGATATTGAAGTCTATCGGTTTGATGTCCTCCGGGCATTTCGTCACGATTACGATATGTGCCCGGTTCTTGCCGTCTTCCGGTTCACGCAGACGCCCTGCCGGAAGCAGTGTGTCGTCTGAAAACAGTCTGTGGAAATCCGTCAGCAATATGTTTAGCCCCGCTTTTACATGCCGGTGCTGAAAGGCATCATCCAGTAACACCACATCCACTTTGGGATTTTCCAGTTTCATCAACTGTTCGATGCCGTGGCAACGATTCTCGTCCACAGCCACCCGTATATCGGGAAATTTGGTTTTTATCTGATAAGGTTCGTCACCGATACGCTTTACGTCTGTTTCGTCCGTAGCCAGCACGTATCCTTTGCTTTTCCGTTTGTAACCCCGGCTCAGCATGGCTACGTGCGCTCCCGTTTGTTGCAACAGCTTGATAAGATACTCCGTGTGTGGCGTCTTGCCCGTACCGCCCACGGCGAGGTTTCCGACGCATACCACAGGTACGTCAAAACTCTTTGACCGGTAATATCCCCAATCAAAGAGTTTGTTTCGCAGGTATACCCCTATCCCGTAAAGCCACGAGACGGGGTATAGCCAATAGTGTATCTTAACAAGCGGTTCTTCCATCCACTCCTTTCTTTAATTGATGTTCAACTCAAACGGAACGCGTGCCTGAATCTTATCGTAATTCTCGAAATTGTTCAGCCAGTCGAACTGGTTATAGATTTCGCTGACTTTGCCTTTCAGCATACGGGATTGGATATATCCACCCGGATTCGTATCCATCAGCGTTTCAAAGAAACTCTTCTTGCCCGGATAAGACATCACGGTATATGCTTCCAGTCCGGCTTTCCCTATAGCCATTTCCAGGGCTTTGTCCAGTCCGCCCAGTTCGTCCACCAAGCCCAGTTCTTTGGCTTTGGCACCTGTCCATACACGGCCTTCGGCTATTTTCTTGATTTCATCCGTTGTCATACCACGACCCTCAGCACAGCGTTTCACGAACAGTTCGTAACCCTCGTTCACCATATTCTGCATCAAAGCCTTTTCACCGTCGTTCAGCGGACGTCCCATCATGCCGAAGTCAGCATACGTATTTGTCTTGACTGCATCGAATGAAAGACCGATCTTATCCGTCAACCCCTTCACGTTGGGGAACATACCGAAGATACCGATAGAACCTGTCAGTGTAGTCGGGTCAGCCACGATGCTGTCCGCATTACAAGAGATGTAGTAACCGCCTGAAGCAGCATAGTCACCCATTGAAACAATCACAGGCTTTTCTTTCTTCAACTCAGTCACTGCATACCAGATTTGTTCCGAACCGTAAGCGCTACCACCCGGAGAGTTCACGCGCAGCACTACGGCTTTCACATCTTCATCATCTTTCAACTTACGCAAGTCGCGGATTACTTTATCGGAATTGATTCCTTCTTCGCTACCAGTGCGGGAACTTCCACCGTCGATGGCTCCGTATGCATAATACACGGCAACGATATTTCCGCTCTTGTCCTTCGGAACATTCTTTTTCACGTTTATCATATCTTTCAGGGTCAGTACCGGCATGCGGTCATCCTCATCAATGCCGACCATGGTCTTCAGATAATTGCGCACATCATTCTTATATACTAATGTATCGGCAAGTCCGTACTCCAGACAATCTTCTGCCGGATAGAACATCAGCATCTTGTCTGCAGCTTCATTCAGTTTTTCTTTGCTCACGCCTCTTGATTCGGAAACATCGCTCAACATCTGGTCCCAGATACCATTCAGGAATACACTCACCTGTTCACGGTTGGCAGGGCTCATTTCTGTGGAGATGAACGGCTCAACTGCTGATTTGTAAGTACCTATTTTGAATACCTGCATCTCGACACCTATTTTGTCCAGCAAATCTTTGTAGAAAATCGGAGTGGAAGCCAGACCGTACCAGCCGACTGAGCCTTGAGGATTCAGCAGCACTTTGTCGGCCACACTTGCCAGATAGTAAAGACGCTGTGTATATTGGTCGCCGTAAGCTACTACGAACTTACCGCTGGTCTTGAAGTCGGCCAATGCTTTGCGAATCTCTTCCAGTGAGGCGAAACCTATGCCCAGGGTTCCGGCTTGCAGGTAAATACCCTTGATGTTTTCATTCTCTTTAGCCTTTTGGATAGACGAAAGGATGTCATCCAACCCGTATGTTGTTTCATCTTCGCTCAGGAAAATGTCGAACGGATTGTCCTGACTGCGTTCGGAGAGCATGCCTCTCAGGTCGAGCATCATCACCGAGTTCTTACGTACCTGAGTTTCAGACTCTGATGAGGACAGCATACCAAATACTATCAGAATACTGACGAAAAACAACACGACGCTTGACACTATTATACCGGTAATGGTGGCCAGCGTAAATTTAAAAAAATCTTTCATTGCATT
>CAMTFK010000248.1 GCA_947071285.1 uncultured Bacteroides sp.
GATCTGCGCATGTCTCGTGGGCTCGGAGATGTGTATAAGAGACAGATATTTATACCATGAACATGAAAAAGAATTTTCTAACAATGCTGCTTGCATTGGCTTTATGCGGTTCGACTTTTGCTCAATGGAAACCTGCCGGTGACAAAATCAAAACATCGTGGGGAGAACAGCTTGACCCTAAAAACGTATTGCCGGAATATCCGCGTCCTATCATGGAACGTAGTGACTGGAAAAACTTGAACGGGCTTTGGAAATATGCAATCACAAAGAAAGGTGATCCTACGCCTGCTGCTTACCAAGGCGATATTCTTGTTCCTTTTGCCGTAGAATCGTCTTTATCAGGCGTAGGTAAAATGATAAACGAGAAAGAAGAACTGTGGTACCAACGTACTTTCGACGTTCCTTCTGCCTGGCGTGGTAAACAAATCCTGTTGCATTTCGGTGCGGTAGACTGGAAAGCAGAAGTTTGGGTGAATGATGTAAAAGTAGGTGAACACACAGGCGGATTCACTCCTTTCTATTTCGATATTACTTCTGTACTTAATAAAGGAAATAATGACCTGGTAGTAAAAGTATGGGACCCTTCAGATCGTGGTGAACAACCCAGAGGAAAGCAAATAGCAAATCCTCATGGCATTTGGTACACTCCGGTTACAGGTATCTGGCAAACAGTGTGGTTGGAACCGGTAGCAACACAATACATCACTAATCTGAAAACTACTCCTGATATTGACAATAATTCTGTTAAGGTAGAAGTTGCCGCTAATACGACCTCTGCAGACAAAGTAGAAGTAAAAGTATTCGATGGCAAGAACCTTGTAGCCAAAGGTGCAGCGTTGAACGGAGTACCTGTTGAACTGGCAATGCCTGCTAATGCTAAACTGTGGTCTCCGGACTCTCCTTTCCTCTACAATATGGAAGTGACTCTGTATAAAGACGGAAAAGCAATAGACCAGGTAAAGAGTTATACGGCTATGCGTAAATATTCTATCCGCAAAGGTCAGAATGGTATCACTCGCCTGCAATTGAACAACAAAGACTATTTCCAGTTCGGTCCGCTCGACCAGGGATGGTGGCCTGACGGTTTGTATACTGCACCGACAGACGAAGCATTGGTTTATGACTTGAAGAAGACGAAAGACTTCGGCTACAACATGGTACGTAAGCACGTCAAAGTAGAACCTGCACGCTGGTACACTCATTGCGACCAATTAGGATTGATCGTATGGCAAGATATGCCGAACGGTGGTCCTAGCCCACAGTGGCAGGCACGCAACTACTTTAACGGCAGAGAAGTGATTCGTTCCGCTGCTTCGGAGGCTAACTACCGCAAAGAGTGGAAAGAAATCATCGACTGTCTGTATTCTTATCCGAGTATCGCCGTATGGGTTCCTTTCAATGAAGCATGGGGACAATTCAAGACTCCGGAAATCGTAGCATGGACCAAAGAATACGATCCTAGCCGCCTGGTAAATCCTGCCAGCGGTGGTAATCACTATACTTGTGGCGATATTCTCGACCTTCACCACTATCCGGGCCCGAACATGTTCCTTTACGATCCGAGACGCGCTACCGTATTGGGTGAATATGGAGGTATCGGTTTGGTAGTAGAAGGAAACACTTGGGTGAATGACAAGAAAAACTGGGGTTATGTGAAGTTCAATACATCGGACGAAGTAACGAACGAATACATTAAATATGGCAAACATCTGTTGGAATTGATCCAGAAAGGATTCTCTGCTGCCGTATATACCCAGACAACAGACGTAGAAGGTGAAATCAACGGTCTGATGACTTATGACCGTAAAGTTATCAAGATGAATGAAGCTAAAGTCAGAGAAATCAACCAACAGATCTGTAACTCTCTGAATAAATAGGAAATAGCAAATTAAATAAATACTCTTTTCCTTGTTGAATATCAAGACAGCACCTTTGAATTTTTAAATTCGAGGTGCTGTATTTTCATTTATAATAAGAAAGCTCTCCCATTGTCATCAGTCAGAGAGCAATGTTTCATTTAAAGGAGATTTTTATGAACAGCAAGCATATCTTCTTATCCACCTTAATCGGTCCCTTAGTAATTCCGTCACTCAATGCAGCCGAAACCAACAGACCCAACATACTATTTGTCATTTCTGACGACCAGTCTTACCCGCACGCATCGGCTTACGGATCACCCATAGCTAAAACACCGGCATTTGATTTTGTAGCCCGTAACGGCTGGTTATTCAACAATGCGTTCGTTACTTCTCCGGGAAGCAGTCCTTCGCGAGCTTCTATCTTAACCGGACTTTATCCCTGGCAAATAGCAGAAGCAGGCACTCATGCTTCCTCCTTCCCTGCCAAATATAAATGCTTTCCTGATATTTTGGCGGAAGCAGGTTATCATGTTGGCTGCACAGGGAAAGGATGGGGTCCCGGCGACTGGAAAATATCGGGACGAAAGCATAACCCTGCAGGTCCGGAATACAATAAAAGACACATTCAACCTCCTTTCAAAGGAGTGTCCAATACCGATTATTATCAAAACTTTAAAGAATTTCTCCACGCCAGAAAGGAGAAACAGCCTTTCTATTTCTGGGTCGGTTCACGTGAGCCGCATCGTCCTTATGAAAAGGATAGCTGGAAAAAAGCCAATAGAAAACTGGCCGATGCAAAAGTTCCTTCTTTTCTTCCCGATAAGGAGGCCATAAAAGGAGATTTATTAGACTATGGAACGGAAATAGAATGGTACGACAGCCAATTATCCCGTATCCTTGACACATTGAAAGAAGAGGGCGAATTAGAGAATACCCTGATTATTGTCATGGCAGACAATGGAATGCCTTTCCCCGCAGCCAAAGCAACTTGTTTTGAATATGGTATCCATATTCCAATGGCTATATGCTGGATAGGTAAGATTAACGAAGGAGGTATCAGCGATGAATTTGTAAGTGGTGTCGATCTGGCCCCAACGATCCTTGATGCAGTCGGTATACCAAATAAAGGGCAAATGATAGGTATCAGCCTACTACCCTATCTTCAGAAAAAGAGAAAAGACACAGGAAGAACGATGGTTTTTGCAGGAAGAGAACGTCATGCTTCTGCGCGATATAATAATTGGGGATATCCGAGCCGTGCATTAAGAACAAAAGATTTTCTTTATATCAGAAACTTCCGTCCGGAGAGATGGCCTGCAGGTGACCCTTGCGCTATTGATAAAAAAGGGAAACTAGAAGCAATGCATAGTGCTTATTACGACATAGACCAATGTCCGGCATGGGACTTCATTGTCAGCAACAGAGATGACAGAGAAATATATCCTTATTTTCTGAAAGCAGCAGGGAAACGACCTTATGAAGAATTGTATAATGTATCTACCGATCCCGGTTGCCTTCATAATTTAGTTGGAAATGGTAAATGCACTGAAAAGCTAAATAATCTACGTAAAGAAATGGACAAATTACTTAAAAAGACCAAAGATACACGCTACTTAGATGATCCGACTCAAGATGACATCTGGGAAACTTATCCGCGTTTGAGTGGAGCAATGCGTACCTTCCCAGCACCTTTGCTCACTGACTAACATCATTCAGGCACGAATTACACGGATTAATAGGGACAAGTTTATTCTCTTTCCGTAAGATCCGTGTAATCCATGCCTACTAGTAAAAAAGTATACAGTATATTATATTCCCTCCTCTTCCTGCATGAAGATCTTTACCTGATTCCAACTATTCTTCGTATCATTCGATACTTTCTCACCAGGAGTAGAACGACCATTCTCTACATATTGCTTCATAGCCCGTTTCATTTCTTTCACCTCATTTTCGTAACGCTTATCACCAATAATGTTTTCTTTTTCCGAAGGATCTTTCACGATATCAAACAATTGCATCGGAGGGAACTTCGCCACATCAGAAGGTTTGACAGGATAGGAAAAGCCACCCGAACCTCCGTAGAACACCAATTTCAGTTGGGAAGTACGCAAAGACAAATACCCCTCTCCCGCTTCGTGCACCAAGTCTTTACGTGCAGAAGTACCTTTCTTACTCAATATCGACCACATACTGTAACTGTCAACAGCTTCTTCTGTCTCCAAATTGTGGTTAAGCATTTGAGCAAAAGTGGCATAAAAGTCTATCAATGAGACTAAAGAGTTGTTTGTCTCTTTCCCATATTTTCCTTTCCAGGAGACAATAAGGGGAATTCTGTGTCCGCCTTCGTAAATATCGCTTTTGTAGCCTCTGTAGATGTAACTAGGAAAATGTCCTTTCTTTTCCATATCTTTCACGCCGATATAACCGGCACACCCATTATCCGAAGCAAAGACAATGATGGTATTATCCAGTTGCTTGTTCTTCTTCAATGTTTTTACGATTTGGCGCACCATGTCGTCTATCATAACTACGAAATCGCCATAAGGACCGATACTGGTTTTGCCCTGAAACTCTTTCGAAGGCAATATAGGGGTGTGAGGAGCAGTAATAGGCAAATATAAGAAAAACGGCTTCTTGCTGCCTTTTTGTTCATTGATATAGTTCAGGCTATGACGAATGATGTTGGGAAAACATTCTTCCGGCTTGAAATCGGCCCCTGCCAATCCTCCGTGCATCAGTAAAGCCAGATTCTTCTTTTGGGGTTCTATCACATGATCGGGGATGGAGGTCACTTCATCATTCTCTACATATACATAAGGAGAAATATCCAATGATGCCGGTATGCCGAAATAGTAATTAAATCCTCTGTCGGTAGGTCCGTTTTTGATCGGAAGCGAGAAATCTATATCTTTCATGCTTCTGCCATTTCCTGTATATCCCCAACTCCAGCCCAAATGCCATTTGCCAATACAAGCAGTATTATATCCATTGGCAGAAAACATCTGTGCGATTGTGCAACGTTCAGGATCAATCATTGCAGGCGAATCGCCATCAAGACCACCTCGTTTCAGCTTGGTTCGCCACGGATACCTTCCGGTCAGAAGAGAATATCTGGAAGGAGTGGATAAAGCGGAAGAAGCATGGGCATCCGTAAAGGCAATCCCGTGCTCGGCCAGTTTGTCAATGTTAGGAGTATGGATTTTAGATTCGGGATTAAAGGCCGAGATGTCTCCATAACCCAAATCATCCGCCAATATAAATACAATATTGGGCGTTTGCGCTTTTACAGCAGCAGCTGTAAGAAGTGCAGAGGAGATTGTGATTAGTTTATTCATATATTGAATGTATTAAAGCTATAGTTTATGTATGATATAACCTATCTCTTCATGTTTTCCAACCGACATGCCCGGATTATCTGACTGACATTTCAATCGTTCCACTCCAGTAGACAAGTCTTTTCACTCCAGTGAACGAATCTATGCACTCTAGTGAGCAACCCTCGTCACTCTAGTGGAACGATGGAGATGCTCTATCAATAACTGGACGATAACGAATGAAAAACATGCCGGCATAGGGTTGTTTGAATGATAAGTACCTTTCATCTGTTTTCAATGTAAATAAGATCAGCAACCATCGTCTATGCAGTCATCATGAGAAATGTATGAGAAATGCAGGATGAATACAGGGCAGATGTATGAGAAATCATTGAAAAACGAATGAGAAATAGCCGTTTTTTCGTTAAAATATCTGTAAAAAGTATGAGAAATGCCTGTATAGAAAGCATTTCTCATACCAGATATTACTGATTATAAACTCATTATCTAGATTTCATGAGAAATGAGAAATAAAAAAGATAAATCTCTTTCAGAGAGCAAGCCAAACGGTAGCATTACGAATATTATACATTGGCTGCTTTCTTCTGCCTATTCTTAGGAGCACGCGGCCGGTCTTTATCAGCTCCAGTATCATTTTGCTGTTTCATCCATTTTTGCAGTTCCATCGTCAGTTCTGCCTTCTTCTTACTATATTTCTTCACATCCGCCAGATTATTCATTTCGAACGGATCTTTCTTGATATCATATAGTTCGAACTCGGGACGATTCTTATAGCGATTCATGATTTTATGTGCCTGATCCGTGTCCTGTGCTTTCCACGAGAGATACCATTCTGCCTTTTCAATATGCTTTTCTACGTATGTTTCCTTCGGAGTCAAGTTCCAGATTAGACGATAGCGTCCGTCTGAAATAGAACGGATTGGATATGCCGGACCTTCCGGAACATTGTTGTGAACATGATAAGCATACTTATGGTGTGTCTTTGTTTTCCCTTGAAATACATCTACCAGACTCTTTCCATCTATTACGTCAGGCACCTTTCCGCCTGCAACATCGATAAATGTAGGAAGAAGGTCTTCATATTGCACAATAGCGGAAGTCTCCGTACCGGGTTTAATGACACCCGGCCAGGAAGCCACCATCGCCGACTTGACACCGGCACTCCAATTGGTCCATTTGGCTCCGGCAAATTGCGTACCCTGCTCGGATATGAAAATGACAAGAGTGTTCTGCAGCAGATTCTTTTCTTTCAGAATCTGCATAGCGTCACCCACCTGTTGATCAAGCAAGCCGACTTCCGCCAAATATCTGGCATAGTATTCACGTGTTACTTCCGTGTCGATAAACTGTGGCGGCAACTGAAGTTTCTTCCGGTCGAAGACGGAAGCGTCACCACCTGTCCAGGGAGCGTGCGAATTAATAGATGCCAAGACAAGGCAGAAAGGTTGGGAAGCATCACGTTCCATAAACTTCTCGATACCTTTGGTATGATAGTCAGTGTTTG
>CAMTFK010000249.1 GCA_947071285.1 uncultured Bacteroides sp.
AAATGCGTAATAATTCTTTTTATCAGGAATCTGTTCCAGTTTTACTTGCATAGGGAGAGTGAAAGTTATGATGTCTCCTTTCTTCCATTTACGGTTGACGGACAGATAACCATTTTCAGCTTCTGTTACAGATGGTTGTTCCTTACCGTTGATGCTTAGGGCATATCCTTCGGAAGAATCAGCCCATTCCGGCTGACGTATGCTAATGGTGAAAGCCTTTTTAGGTGCTTTGTCGATGCGCAATGTCACTTGTCCGTTGTCGGGGAAACGTGTTTCTTGTACCAAGCTTACACCTTTTTCTTTCCAGGTAAGTTGGGATGGGATGAAAAGATTGACGTAAAGTGTATCTTTCTGATGTGCATAGATAAATTCTCCGTATTTAGTGTGGTTTTCCAAACCGGAACCTACACAACACCACATGGATGTTTCCGGTTGCGAGTAAACCCGATAGTGTCCGGGACGCATAGGGGTGAAGTAGACGAATCCGCCTTTATCCGGTTCCTGCGATGCCAGGATATGATTATAAAGCGCACGTTCGTAATAGTCTGCAAAGCGTGAGTCGGGAGAATCCTGGTAGAGCATTTTGGTAAGGCGCAGCATGTTGTAAGTGTTGCAGGTTTCCGGTCCTTCTATATCATTGAGCATGGGTGAGAAGTCGTTTGCCGGATGGAAATGTTCGCGGACGCTATTACCGCCGATACAAACGGAACGGTGGTTAACCACGGTGTTCCAGAAGAAGCGGGCGGCATGATCCCACTCGGCAGCATGATCCCAGTCTTTGTCATCTTGTGAAAGTTCGGCAACGCGTTTATAACCGATTACTTTGGGTATCTGTGTGTTAGCATGCATTCCTGTCAGGCGGTCTTCGTCTTTGATAAGCGGATCGAGGATGACTTTATGAGAGAAACGGCGTGCCAGTTCCAGGTATTTCTTGTCACCTGTGATTGCGGCTACATCGGCAAATGTTTCGTTCAGTCCGCCATGTTCGCTGCGGAGCATGTCTTGCATTTGCTGGTCGGTGAGTCCGGCGGTGATGTCTATCATCCAGTCGGTGAGGGCAATTAGCATTTCACGGGCAAGGTCGCTTCCGGCGTAGAGGTAAGCGTCACGAAGTCCGGCATAAGTCTTGTGTATATTGTATAAGGGCACCCATTTGCTGTTGAGGTCAAAACCTCCGGCACGGATGTTCCCTTCTTTAATTTCTTTCCAAAGTTGTAGGCTTCCGGGAGTTCCTCCGATGAATCCGGTGCCTACGGCTTGCTGCGCGCGATGTAGTTCGGCGAGCATATAGTTCAGCCGGTTGTATACGGCAGTGTCTCCGGTAGCGGCATACATCATGGAGAGTGCGGAAATGTAATGTCCGCCGATGTGTCCGTCCAGTCCGGTGTTTTCCCAGTTGGTATAACTTGGCGCTTTGGGCGTCAGTCCGGCTTCGCGCAGGAAAGGGGCGAGCAGGCGGTCGGGCTCCATGGCCATGATGTAATGTAGGTCGGTCTGTTGAGCTTGCAGGAAGGGACTTTCCAACAGCTTGACGTCTTGCAAAGGGAAATAGGAAACTTCTTGTTGGGTTTGAGCTTTCCCGGTTAGGAGAAAACCAAAAAGGAACAGGTAAGTAGTAAGGATCGATTTCATATTATATTATATTTGAGGTATAGGGATTATTTGCTTACTGACGGTGATGCTTTGCCAGGGTAGCAACGATGCTTTGTCTAGGCGGTCAATGATGCTTTGCCGGATTTGAAGCTTGTCCGGGCTTATAGAACGAATGTATGGGGAGTTGCTCCGGTACCAACAGCACCCACGTGGCAACCGAAGCTTCTCCCTCTACTATTACATTCGTTTATTCCTTGAAGCAGGAATTACTTCTTGAATTTCACCGCCGCTTCTTCGATGGGCAGTGCCGCCTTGTAGTTTTCGATGTATGCGTTAAAGCCTTCTACATCTTCAACTGTAGGTGATATCTCAACGCCTGCGTCTCCGCCGAACACTTGTTCGTCGAGGAAAGCATCCAGAGGTTGTTTCTTCTCATTGTTCACAAGGTAAGAACCCAGCAGGGCAATACCCCAAGCACCACCTTCACCGGCCGTTTCCATTACGGAAATGGGTGAGTTCAGTGCTGCTGCAAGTACTCTCTGACCTACGTTTTTAGTCTTGAACAATCCTCCATGTCCTGTGATTCTATCCACCTTGACCTTTTCTTCTTTGAAAAGGATGTCATTACCAATCTTGAGCACACCAACAGAGGCATACAGATGTGTCCGCATGAAGTTTGCAAGAGTAAACTTATCGTTGGCCGAACGTACAAACATCGGTCTGCCATCTGCAAATCCCATTACAGGTTCACCTGAGATGTAATTGTATGAAATGAGACCTCCACAGTCCGCATTGCCTGTAAGGGCGTGGTTATAGAGCTTTCCATACACTTCATTCATATCTACAGGTATACCCAGCAACTCCTGGTATTCCTTAAATAGGTTGATCCATGCATTGAGGTCAGAAGTACAGTTGTTGCAATGTACCATGGCTACAGGGCTTCCGTCAGGAGTTGTAACCATGTCGATCACTTCGTATGGCTTTGACAAATCTTTCTCCAATACAATCATGGAGAAGGATGATGTACCTGCCGATACGTTTCCTGTACGTTGTTTTACGGCATTGGTTGCAACCATACCCGTACCGGCATCTCCTTCGGGTGGGCAAACTGGTATTCCTGCCTTCAAGTGGCCTGATACGTCGAGTCTTTTGGCTCCTTCCGGTGTGAGGAAACCTGCATTTTCGCCGGCCGGCAAAACCTTGGGCAGAATATCATGTAGTTTCCAGCCAAATCCTTGTGGGGCAATTAACTTGTCGAACTTTGCCACCATTTCGGCAGAGTAATTCTTGGTTGCCGGATCAATGGGGAGCATGCCTGATGCATCGCCTATGCCCAATACCTTTTGACCTGTCATCTGCCAATGGATATAACCGGCAAGAGTTGTCAGATAATCAATGTCTTTGACATGCTCTTCGTTGTCCAAAATGGCCTGATACAAATGGGAAATACTCCATCTCAGAGGAATATTATAGACGAACAGTTCTGATAGAGCTGCCGCTGCCTGGCCTGTATTGGTGTTTCTCCAAGTACGGAAAGGAACGAGAATCTCTTCTTTATCATTGAATGCCATATAGCCATGCATCATGGCACTGACACCGATTGCCGCCAACGCTTCTATCTCTATGTCATACAGGCTCTTCACGTTTGAGCGAAGGTCGGCATAACAATCTTGCAGTCCATACCAGATTGCCTCAACGCTATAGGTCCAAAGTCCGTCCACCAACTGGTTCTCCCAGGTGTGACTTCCTTGAGCGATGGGCTTGTTTTCCTGGTCAATCAAAACAGCCTTGATTCGGGTGGAACCGAATTCTATGCCAAGAATGGCCTTGCCTGCTTCGATGGTTGATTTTGCGTCTAGTTTCATAATTAACAAAGCGCTTTGTTCAACATGTAATATACTTCATTCATGCGCAGTTCTTTCTTGAACTCGCTGATAGTCGTATTTTCATCGATAACTACCATTTCGATACCTGCCATTTCTGCATAATCTTCCCAATATTCTACTGTCAAGTCGTAAGAGAAGCTGGTGTGGTGAGTACCACCTGCCAGAATCCATGCAGCAGCACCTACTTCGAGGTTCGGCATCGGAATCCACAATGCGCTAGCAACGGGAAGTTTGGGCAGCGGTTTGCTCTTGATACATTCCACCTTGTTCACGATGAGGCGGAAACGGTTACCCAGGTCAACGATAGTAGCAGCTACGCCTTCACCTTGTTTGCTGGTGAATACAAGACGTGCAGTTTCGCTATCGATACCAATGGCAAGACGGTGTACTTCCAGTTTCGGTTTTGCTTCGGCAATCAGCGGACAAACTTCCAGCATGTGTGCCTGCAGGATGGCGCTCTTTTCACCGTCGAAGTGCAGTGTATAGTCTTCGAGGAAAGAACATCCCTTCGGCATGCCTTGGCTCATGAACCAAGTGGTACGGTACAATGCAGCCGTTTTCCAGTCACCTTCTGCACCGAAACCATAACCTTCTTCCATCAGGCGCTGTGATGCCAATCCGGGAATCTGGTCGAAGTCTCCCAAGTCATTGAAGTTAGTAGTGAATGCTTTTGCACCTGTATCCTTCAAAATACGACGGAGAGCGATTTCTGCTTTTGCGGAGTTCCATACTTTGGTATAAGCTTCTGTTCCGGTTTTTTCCAGTTCGGGAGCATGATCGTACTCTTTGAAATAAGTATCTACCATTGCCTGTACGTCTTTGTCTTCCACCGCGTTATAGTACTTCATCAGGTCATTTACCGGACAATAGTCTACGTGATACCCCAATACTTGTTCAGCAGATACCTTATCACCATCTGTCACGGCAACGTTGTTCATCTGGTCACCGAAACGGATAATCAGCATATCCTGAGCATCAGCCCATCCTGCGCAAACACGCATCCATGCTGCAATCTGACCTTGCGCTTTTTCGTCTTGCCAATGGCCTACAACCACTTTGCGGTTCTTGCGCATACGGGTTACAATATGACCGAATTCGCGGTCACCATGAGCGGACTGGTTCAGGTTCATGAAGTCCATATCCATTGTATCCCAAGGAATTTCCTTGTTGAACTGTGTATGGAAATGCAGCAACGGCTTTTTCAGTTCCTGCAAACCGTGAATCCACATCTTTGCTGGAGAGAAGGTATGCATCCAAGTGATAACACCGATACATTTCTCATCATTGTTGGCAGCCTTGAATGCGGCAGTTACTTCTTTGGAAGAGTTTACAGTACCTTTATAAACGACTTTAACAGGCAGATTCCCACTGGCATTCAGCCCGGCTACCATTTCGTTACTGTGTGCGTCTACTGCGATAACTGCGTCACCTCCGTACAGGAGCTGTGCTCCGGTTACAAACCATACTTCATATTGATTAAATGCGTCCATACTTCTTTAATTTTTAATTATTAGTTTTTAATTGTTTATTGCCCATAGTAAGCGTTAGGCCCATGCTTGCGGTTGAAATGCTTTTCCACCAACAGTGGATTCATGGTCAGTTTTGGATTGACAGCATACGCAATGCTTGCCATCTTTGCCACTTGTTCCATCACTACTGCGTTGTGTACCGCATCGTGTGCATCTTTTCCCCATGAGAAAGGACCATGATTTTTTACCAGTACTCCTGGTGTATGTACAGGGTTTAATCCCTCGAAATGTTTTACGATAACGTTCCCGGTTTCCATTTCATAAGCTCCTTCCACTTCTTCCTTTGTCATATCTGCCGTGCATGGTATGGCATCGTGGAAGTAATCTGCATGTGTCGTTCCGATGTTTGGAATGTCACATCCGGCTTGTGCCCAGGCAGTGGCATAAGTAGAGTGGGTGTGTACTACACCACCGATTTCAGGGAAAGCCTTGTAGAGTACCACATGGGTTGGAGTGTCTGAAGACGGTTTCAATCGTCCTTCCACTACCTTGCCGTCGAGGTCCACCACCACCATGTCTTCCGCCTTCATATCGTCATAACTTACACCACTGGGTTTGATGACTACCAGCCCCGTTTCACGGTCAATAGCCGATACATTTCCCCAGGTGAAGATAACCAGTCCATGCTTCACCAGTTCAAGGTTGGCATGGAATACCTTTTCTTTCAGTTCTTCCAGCATAATTTATAATTTAAAATTCGGTGCCTTGCGGTATGCCTTTTCATTGAATTTGTATAAGGCAGCTCCGCGTTTGGAACCTGTTTTATCAATCTTATCTGTTTTTTCAATGTAGTCCATTTCGGCTATCCGTTTACGGAAGTTACGCTTGTCTATCTGTTCGCCGTAAATAGCTTCGTAGAGGCTTTGCAGTTGAGACAGCGTGAATAACTTCGGTAACAGGTTGAAGCCGATAGGCTCTGTGGATGCTTTCTGTTGCATCAATTCCCGTGCTTGTTTCACCATTTGCGGATGGTCGAAGATCAAAGGCGGTAATTCATTGATGTTTACCCAGTAGGCATTATGCTGGTGCACCAGTTCGCGGTCGTACTCGTTGATGTTGATCAATGCATAGTAAGCAACAGAGATAACCCGTTCTCCCGGATCACGTTCCACTTCGCCGAACGACCCTACTTGCTCCATATATACATTTTCCAAACCGGTGAGTTCCGCCAGTACACGTTTGGCAGCATTATCCACACTTTCACCTTGTTGCACGAATCCACCCATCAGAGACCATTCACCCATTGCCGGCTGAAAGTTTCGTTTCAGCAATAACAGGCTCAGTTCTCCTTCGTTGAAACCGAAGATGATGCAGTCGATACCAACGTAAAAGGTCGGATTTGAACTATAATAGTTATTCATCATATATGTTTAGTTACGAGCTACAGGCTACAAGCTACAAGTGGCTACGCTATCATGCCGGATGGCACTCGTCGCCTGTAGCTTGTAGCTCGTCGCTATTTTACCAGAAATAGATATAGAAAGCGGCAGTGATACCCAGGATAATAACCGTATGGATAATATCCCAATGATTCCAGCTAGCGCGTGTCTCTGCCAATTGTGCCGGGGTAGAGGTACCGAATACCAATCCTTGTATCTTTTCTTCAGACGGTGCTTTCGTTGCCAGACTGACTACTATCACTACAATGATACAGAACA
>CAMTFK010000250.1 GCA_947071285.1 uncultured Bacteroides sp.
CACTATCCTCTTCGTCGGCAGCGTCAGATGTGTATAAGAGACAGGATAAGAACATCGAGAAATTAACGACAAAAGACATTCCATCCACAACAAATACCCCTCCGCCACCTAGACGCGAAGAAAGGGAAATTCCGAGAACAGTCCAGACACCACCACCGTCAAAATCTGGTTCTAACGGAAAGAAATAATCATTATTTGTCCTTTCTATTCCACGGAGCAGGCAAAGGAATATAATCAACTGGAATGCCTTTATCAGATAACATATTCTTTAAGTGCCAAGCAAGCGCATCATCTGACACATGTTTTTCATTTATTAAATATCTTATCTGATAGACCATTCCTTCAATTGTGGATTTCGATAACGGTTTAATCCTTTTAATCATATACATTATTTGTTGGTTATATAAACATTACTAATAAAGATAGGAATAGTTCGATTTAAGCACTAATAATATGAAGAAAGTTGATTTGTACCAGTTTCTTAGCAGTTAGTGCTTTTCCATAACCATACGTTCCAAAATAGAAGCAGAATAAAGCAACTGTGAAGCCATCAACTTTATTTGGGAAAGGGAATTCACTTTTAAGTTCGACACCCCAGCAGTATAGCATAAATATCTGAACTTATCAGTATCCATAACTGAAGCAAGCGATTTCAAGGTTTCAATAGCCTGTTTCAAATTAGGAGTATAGTTACCGTCAAGAAGCATATCTGGAATATCATTCAAAATCTGCTTCATTTTTCTATCAGATTCATCCATAAGCGCATTATTTATTTGATGCACAAATATAAGAACTTATAATATACGATTTATGAAACAGACAAATCTTGATAGCACATAATAGAGTTTATTTCCGATTTATTGTCGGAAGGTTTTTCAACAGCCTCAAACTATACTGATATTCAAAAAGATATTGATTTTTCTATCATTAAGCTATTGTTTATTTGAAGAAAAATCGTGTCCTTTGTATCGTCTACTATTAAGAAGACAAACTTTTAAATTATAAAGCTATGTACGGGAAAATGAAAGAACACCTCAGCAACACGCTTGCTGAAATTAAAGAGGCGGGACTCTATAAAGAAGAACGCCTGATTGAGAGTGCACAACAAGCTGCTATCAATGTAAAAGGGAAAGAAGTGCTGAACTTCTGCGCCAACAATTACCTGGGTCTGTCCAACCATCCGCGACTGATTGCCGCTGCCCAGAAAATGATGGATCACCGTGGCTACGGCATGTCTTCCGTACGCTTCATCTGCGGCACGCAAGACATTCACAAGGAACTGGAAGCTGCCATCTCCGACTACTTCAAAACGGAAGACACCATACTCTATGCTGCTTGCTTTGATGCCAACGGCGGTGTATTCGAACCGTTATTCACGGAAGAAGACGCCATCATTTCCGACTCTCTGAACCATGCTTCCATCATCGACGGTGTGCGCTTGTGCAAAGCCAAACGTTACCGTTATGCCAATGCCGACATGGTAGAGCTGGAAAAATGCTTGCAGGAAGCTCAGGCACAACGTTTCCGCATCATCGTGACGGACGGCGTGTTCTCCATGGATGGAAATGTTGCCCCGTTGGATAAGATTTGTGACCTGGCAGAGAAATACGATGCCCTGGTTATGGTAGACGAATCGCACTCCGCAGGTGTGGTAGGTCCCACAGGACATGGCGTGAGCGAATTATTTAAGACCTACGGACGTGTAGATATCTATACCGGCACACTGGGCAAAGCATTCGGCGGCGCTATGGGCGGGTTCACTACCGGACCGAAAGAAATCATCGACCTGTTGCGCCAACGCAGCCGTCCATATTTGTTCTCCAACTCTGTGGCTCCGGCCGTGATAGGTGCAAGTATCGAAGTATTCAAGATGCTGAAAGAAAGCAACGCACTGCATGACAAGCTGGTAGATAACGTAAACTACTTCCGTGATAAGATGACAGCCGCCGGCTTCGACATCAAGCCGACACAGAGCGCCATTTGCGCCGTGATGCTGTATGATGCCAAATTATCTCAGGTTTATGCGGCACGCATGCAGGAAGAAGGTATTTATGTAACCGGATTCTACTACCCTGTAGTTCCGAAAGATCAGGCACGCATCCGTGTACAGATTTCGGCAGGGCACGAGAAAGAACATCTGGATAAATGCATCGAAGCCTTTATTAAGGTAGGAAAAGAACTGGGAGTATTAGCGCACTAAAGTGCGCTAAGTTACAGGCTACGAGTTACGAGCTACAAGTCACTCGTAGCTTGTAGCTTTTAGTATCACTGTAAACCGGCTCCCCTTCCCCTGCTCCGACCACAGCTCAATCCTTCCCTGCAGCTTCTCCATAATCACCTGACAAATAGAAAGCCCCAGGCCCGTACCTTGCGAGAATTCATCTTGTTTATAGAACCGGTTGAAAATCATTTTCTGCTCGGCATGCGGAATGCCGCAGCCTGTATCTTCCACATAAATCGCCACTTCCGAAGTCTCAGATAAATAGCGGTATCCCAGTTTAATATACCCCGACTCAGTAAATTTAGAAGCATTATTCAGGAAGTTCGTAAGCACTTGCACCAAACGCCCTTTATCCACATTTATCTTTGCCGGTACCGTATCCTGCTCTTTAATGAATTCCAGACGTTCCGGTATCAACACCTGATGGGTCCGATAAACTTCATCCAGCAGTTCCGTCACTTTGAATGGAGCAAATTCAAAGGTCATACAGCCCGATTCGAGCCGCGAAAGCTCCAGTATATCGTTTATCAGCGTCAACAGCAAATCACTGTTCCTATTGATAGTCTTGATATATTCACAACGCTCATCCGGTTCCAAATCTTCATCGGCCGCCAGAATATTGGAAAAGCCGACAATCGCATTCAGCGGTGTGCGAATCTCATGGCTCATATTCGCCAGGAACGACTGCTTCAACTCGGCCTTTTCAGCCAGCAGGCGCGCTTCTTCCAGTTCTTGTTCATGGTCTTTAATATCTTGTACGTTCAGCAGCAATCCGGCGGCTTTATATCCTCCATTCGGCAATGCAATGGTCTTGTAGCGGAACTCCCACCACTGATATCCCTTTCCGTTAAAATCGCAACGCGCCTGCACCGCCACTTTACGAATTATGGATATTTTCCTCCAGTTTTCACGCACCTCATCCCAATGCTCCGGATGAATGTAATCAATCAGTTTCTCGAATGTGAGCACCTTCGATCTCATTCCCTGTGATTTCCAGAAGTCACTCTCAAAAATGAAATAATCATTCTCCAGCTTCCATGCATACGTATCGCTCCCCTCAATGGCAAGCGCCAGCGTCTCTTTCTCATCTTCCAGCGCATTGAGAGCTTTCTTTTTTCTCCCCTGCTCCCGCCGGTAAAGAAAAAACAACAAGACAAACAACGTAAGCAGCAAAACCACAACCGAAAAGACAATTCCTCCCCACAACAGAGGATGGTTCTTGCTGAACGGGATATGGATAATGGAGTACTTTCCGGGAATATCCGCTTTCGAAAGCCCCCTTTGCACCATCACGTCCCAATCTACCACATATTCTTTAGCGCTATTTGCAATGGGCATATCCACAGGCTTCTCGCCATGCAGAATCCGGACGGCAGCATCCACCATCTCTCCTACTTGTATAGAAAGAGTAGTGATATAGCCGCCCAGCAATTTTTCGCCATAGCCAAATCCTTCATTAATAGCCGTCAGGCTGGGACTGGAACAGATATTTCCAATATTGACAGTCGTGAAATCCCTTTTCAATTGAAGATAACACCTGTCTCTTGTATATTGGCTTAAACTCCACAAAAGTCCGGCATCCGAATTATTTCCCTTGACGCGGATAGCAATCCCCGCAAAATAAGTATAGCTCTCATCCTTCACAAACTCCCTCCACTCCCTGGTGTTCAATTCTTTAGAATTCATGAATCCTTTCACCTTCTTGCCTTCCAACTGCTCCCGGGCATCCTGCCTTATCTGTTTATCCAGATAAGTGGTGTCAATGAGGGTAAAGAGGTGCGTCCTTTTCCCGAACAGCTCTTTCACAACCTCAATATTCTCCATAAAATCTATTTTATCACGAAATCCGGTCACATTGGGATACTGCTTTATAAGCGACCAGTTGGGGTAATTCACTCCACCGAACACAATAGGCACTTCTTTTACCAGCGGATGCCCGCACTTCAATAACGAATAGGTGGCCTGATCTTCATTGACCAGTATGACCTCCGGCTTCCAGTCTTTGGAAACCTCGTCCAGCAAAGAATACATCCGCAGAAGCTCCTCCTTTTCCTGATAAGCTTCACAATCCAGATACAGCGTACGGACATCAGCATCCACCTCTTTCTTCCGGAAAGATTCAGCAATCATTTTATTGAAATCGGGATAAGCAGCATAGGTTTCTTCGTAGGAGTGCACAACCAGTATTTTTCTAACTTCTTTCTCCGAGCAACTACCCAGAAAAAAGCAAGCCGGCGCTAACAGGAAGAGTAATATAAAATTGGTTTTACTCATAAAGCATAGTAATTCATGGCACGTGTCATTTAAAGTAAAGCAAAGGTAAATCAAAACATCGGAACGGCAAAGACGAATATAAAAAAAAGCTGCTTGAATTTTTCAAGCAGCTCCTTCACTTTAGCAATTTATATCAAAAAGATTATTAACGTTCGCCCAGTTTCACATCTACAAAGAAGATGCCCGTAGCACCGGCTTTCTTAATCATATCAACGATACCTGCAGCAGTAGCTTCTTCTTCTACCTGTTCGCGGACAAATCCCCACAGGAAATCCTGAGTTGCTTTATCTTTTTCGGCAGCAGCCACGTCTACCAGTTTATCAATCATTTCAGACACACGGCGTTCGTGTTTGTAGACCTGTTCAAATACTTCCAGCGGAGTACCGAAATCATTAGGAACTACATCCAGCTTATCAACTTTGGCTTTACCGCCACGCTTGATTACATAACCGGCCAACGCACAGGCATGTTCATTTTCTTCCGCCCATTGCTTCTTCAACCAATGTGCCATGCCACAGAAACCTTCTTTCTCCATATAGAAAGACATAGCCAAATACATGTTAGCCGACCACATTTCAGCCGTAATCTGCTCGTTAATTGCATTCTGTAATTTTTCAGTAATCATAATCGTATTTTTTAATTAATTTGAAATCATTACAAAAGTAACAATGGCAGACATACATTGTTCATCCGATAACATTTTTTATATAAAATATGTCGGATTCACCGGCGTTTCCCGCAGAATATTTGCTGCGTCGAAACAGGGACATTGTTTCACCCACTCCTCCAGTTCTATTTCACCGTTATGGTTCAGGTCGGGACTGAGGTCGCGATGACCGACTAACCTGCTGCCGGGATAATCTCTCAACAGTAGCATCACCAACACACGAAGGGAGTGTTTCTGAGAATCGGTCCGTGTATCAGCAGGACGGCCATTTGTATCCAGACCGCCTTCATAACAAATGCCGATGCTGTTTGCATTGTAGCCTTTCGCATGCGCTCCGGGCTTTTCAACGGGACGAAGGCTTTTAATGTCCCCGTTCTTCCGGATATAATAATGATAGCCTGCGCCGGAGAAGCCCCGGCACAGGTGATCAGTGGTTAAGTCAAATTCCGTATAACAACGGTCAGCGCGGGTGGCGCTGCAATGAATGACGAGTAAATCAATCTTTCGCATGATTACGAATTTATCAGCGGACGCCCGTCATGGCATGTGCACTCAGCACGCCAACCAAAGCAGAAGCCACAGCAATAATTAGTTTCAAAATCTTGTCCCAAGTCGTTTTTTTCATGTCAAATAGTTATTAGTGATTAGTGATTAGTGGGCTGCGCAGCCTTTCATTCTTTCATTCTTTCATTCTTCCATTCTTCCATTCTTTAATTCTTTAATTCTTAATTTCTAACGCCTCCGGCGTTAGAACCTATCCCAGCGGATCCTCTTCAAGTCCTCCTTCTCCCTCGGAACCACCGCCGCCCGACGAGCTACCTCCTTCCTTATCGTCCGGCTTCTCCAGTGCAAACGTCACGTTTGCCGGACTTCTTGTTATTGCCGTCGTCCCGTTCACCAGGCGCAGCTCCTTGTCCGGAACAAAACGGATATTCACCTTCTTGATATTCCTGACGGTGCAATCATCCGATTTCTCCACCCCCGAACAGCGGAAAGTCATGTGAAACGTTCCCAGTTGATTCAATTTCACCTTGTCTCCATTAGCCAGATTCATCTGGATTTCCTCCACCATAGCCTCGATGACGTGCTTCACATCACCCTTGGTCATAGCACAATTCTTCTGGATACTGGCGGCCAGCGTATCAATATCCACCGTGCCGCACGTACGGGGTTTCTGACGAAGATAAAACAACATTTGCGAGTCTTTATCACTCACGATTTTTCTACGCTTAAAGCGTTCTACAAGTACATCCATAAAAAATAAGGTTTAGGTTAAAAATACATTCTGTAATGCCTATCATTAAGCACTTCACAAAGATACAACATCAAAAAGCCAAAGTCAAGTATTTCATCATTTATTTATTCAAAAAACGACAATTATTTTCTCCTCCACACCCACCATCAATTAATAATTAATATTTAATAATTAATATTTAATAATTACCTCGCATTCCTCATCATCCACTCCAACGGCGGCACATACTCCCCTATCTTCGTCAT
>CAMTFK010000251.1 GCA_947071285.1 uncultured Bacteroides sp.
CCCTCCTCCAGTTGGAGGAGGGGTGCCCTTTAGGGCGGGGTGGTAGGTGAGAAAGAATTCCTTAGCCTTGTGATTTATAGGTATTTTATTGTTTCACCTACCACCTCCCCCCGTTGGGGTACTCCTCCTCCCGGGAGGAGGAGAATTGAGATAGTGCTGTTTATCATTTGCCTCATTACTAATCACTAAACGCTAATCACTAATCACTTTTGCTTCCTTTCTTTTTCTGATATGAATTAATTCCGCCAACGGGTATTTTATATTATCTTTGCAGGAATGAATAAAATAAAGTAATTTATGAAGCTTCATGTCGTTAGTTTTCAGGTTCCTTTTCCTCCGGATTATGGTGGCTTGATAGATGTTTACTATAAGCTGAAAGCGTTGAAAAAGGCTGGTTGCTCCATTATTTTGCATACGTATAGGTATGGAGTGACGGAACAGTTGGCTTTGCATGAAGTGGCTGATGCCGTCTATTATTATAAACGTTTCACTGGATGGCGTTCTATGTTTTCTATTTTGCCTTACATTGTTTACAGCCGGAGAAATGGGCAACTGCTGAAACGCTTATGTGAAGATGCTTATCCTATTTTATTTGAAGGTTTACATACTTGTTATTTTCTTTCAAATCCTCTTTTAAAGGATAAACAGAAATGGGTGAGAATGCATAATGTGGAGCATGAGTATTATTGCTTTTTAGGAAAATCAACCGCTTCTTTGTGGAAGAAATGTTATTATTACCTGGAGGCTTGGAGATTGCGTCATTATGAGAAAGTACTGTTGCATGCCGATAAAATATTTGCCATTACAAATATGGATGCTGCCTATTTTATCCGTAAGTACCCTTCGGTGCTGACTTATTGTGTGCCTTGTTTCTTTGACAATGACAAGTTTGAAGGTGATGATAATGAAAATATGGATAAAGGGGACTATATATTATATCATGGTAATCTTTCTGTTCTTGAGAATATCCGGGTAGTTTATTATATTTTGAATAATCTGGTGACTGAACTGGATGCGGGCATGCAAATAGTTATTGCAGGCAAGAATCCTGATAATACTTTGCGTGAGAAGATTTCCCAAACTCCGGGTGTGGCTCTTGTAGCAAATCCTTCACAAGAGGAAATGGAACGCTTGATAACATATGCACGTATCAATTTACTACTTACTTTTCAAAATACAGGGATTAAATTGAAGTTGATATATTCCTTAATGAAAGGACATGGGCATTGTCTGGTAAATACTATGATGATTCCGGAGCAGGAGTTCAAAGAATTGTGTGTGATTGCTGACGAGAAGGAAGCGCAAGTAGCTGCCATTCGTGAATTGTATGATAAACCCCTCCGGCCTGAAGCGCTGAAGTGGCGGCGGCAGGCTTTGAGAGGAATGGGATATGACAATCAGGTTACTTTGATTCTTCATAAATCAACGTCTGCACAATGCGCTCTGCCGTCCGCCCGTCCCAACGGTCGGGTAGAGTAGTGTGTTTCCATTCGCCGTGCAACATTGTTTCCAGCATGGAGGCAAAGGCGACAGGGTCTTCATTCACCAGTTCATTGGTGCCCACACGCCATGTTTCGGGGTGCTCGGCATATGAGTTGAGCGTGATGCAGGGTACGTCGAGGAAGGTGGCCTCTTCGGCGATGTTACCGGAGTCGGTGATGATGCCTTTGGCATGGTTGATGAGGTAGCCGAAGTGCAGATAGCTTTGTGGCGGAAGAATGTGCAGGTTGGGAGCAGAGATTTCGAGTGCCTTGATGGCATTCTGCACGTAAGGATGCAAAGGGGCGATGATAGGCATGCCTTCAGCTTTCTCTACCAATGTCTGCATCAGGGCGTTGAGCACCTTTTTCTTTGTCAACAGGTCGTGGCGGTTGAGGGTCAGCAACAAGTAGCTACGCTTTTCCAGTCCCATGGTGGAGAACCACACGGGTTGTAACAGGCGGTGACGGTTGTAGCGGACGGTATCTATCAGTATGTTTCCTACATAATGGATGTATTCGGGTATCATGCCTTCCTGGTTGAGGTTGCGGTTGGCAACCATGCCTGCTGTGAACAGATAGTCGGAGATGGCATCTACAATGGTGCGGTTCACTTCGCGGGGCATGTTCATGTCGAAAGAACGGGTGCCGGCAATGAGGTGGGCCACTTTCAGACCACGCTTCTTGGCGACGATGGAGCAGCTCATGGTGGCAGTGAGGTCGTCTACAACGAGGACCACTTGTGCGGGATGATTGTTCAGTTCCTTCTCGAAGGCAAGCATGATGGCGGCTGCCACTTCGGAGTGGTCGTGTCCGCTGACGCCCAGATAACCATCGGGCTGCTTCATGTCCAGGTCGGAAAATAGGGACGCATCCAGACTGGTGTCATCCTGACGTCCGGTGTAGACCAGTCGGTAAGAGATTCGCTTTCCTGCTTCCTGTGCGGCTTTGATGGCACGGGTGATAGGCGCTATTTTCATGAAGTTGGGGCGTGCTCCCGCCACAATTGTTATTTTCATCTTTGCTGTTTTTTTTAATTTCCAAGAGACAAATGTACGTTTTCTTAGGGAAATTATTCGTTACTTTGCCGATAATTTTAATAACCGACAATTATTAATCACTAATCATTAAACGTTAATCATTGATTATCATGCCAACATTTGTTCAAATACTCGATTTTATAGGTACGTTTGCCTTTGCTATCAGTGGCATCCGTCTGGCATCAGCAAAACGGTTCGACTGGTTTGGGGCATACGTGGTAGGGTTTGTGACTGCCATTGGGGGCGGTACGATACGTGATGTGCTGCTGGGTGTGACACCGGGCTGGATGACGGACCCTATCTACTTGATATGTACGGGACTGGCTCTGCTTTGGGTAATCCTTTTTGGTAAACATCTCATTCATTTGCATAATACATTCTTTATCTTCGACAGCATCGGACTGGCACTGTTTACGGTGGTCGGTGTGGGGAAAAGTATTGCGTTGGGGTATCCGTTCTGGGTAGCTATCATCATGGGTAGCATTACGGGTGCTGCGGGCGGTGTGATTAGGGATGTGTTCATCAATGAGATTCCACTGATTTTCAGAAAAGAGATTTATGCGATGGCGTGTGTGGTAGGTGGCACGGTTTATTGGGTGTGTCATGCATTGGGTTTGCAGTCCTACGGTTGCCAGGTGGCAGGCGGCGTATCGGTATTCGTCACACGTATTCTGGCGGTGAAGTATAACATTTGTTTGCCGATTCTTTCGGGAAGTGGGGAAGAAGGGGAAGAATAAGAGAAAGAGAAAGAGTGACGAGCTACAAGCTACGAGCTACAAGTGCTTTTCAGCGTCATAACGCAGCAACTTGTAGCTTGTAGCTCGTAGCTCGTCACTTGTAGCTCGTAGCTCGTCACTCTTTAGAACATGGCGTCTTTCGTGTTGAACAGTTTTCTTTCGTTCAGTTTCACTACTTTACCATATTTCTCAAGTTTCTTCACGTCGATATCTTTCGGGTTACCCATGATACCGATGCAGTAGGGTTTACCTTTGACATTCTCTTCGTAATACTTCACGATATCATCAAAAGTCAGGGCATCTACCTTCGGCAGGTTTTGCTTGGTGGGGTCATCGTTATAACCTACACGTTGCAGTGATCTCATGTATTCGGCCTTGTTGCGGAAAGAAGGATGCGTGGTCAGCATTTCCTGGCGCATGTAGCTCTTGATGTTGTCTATACGTTCGGCATTCTTCGGCATGTTTGTAATCAGGCCCATGAATACATCCAGTGCATCGTTGGCTTTGTCGTTCTGCGTACCGATGTTACCGAAGAGGTAAGTCGGGTTGCCCGGCAATGCAGGTGTACCGATGTAAGCTCCGGCTGAGTAAGCCATAGAACGTTTTCCACGGATTTCATCGAGTACTAAACCGTTGAAACCACCGGAGAAATATTGGTTGAATGCGTCACGGATCACGTCATCTTTCGTATCATACTTTTCCATCGGCATGTAGAAGTAGATTTGTGCCTGTTCTGCATCAGAGTTCGGCAGGAAGTAAACGGTGTTTTCCGTTACGGTAGCCATAGGCTTGTCTTGCGGTGAAGTAGACGGCTTCTCGTTGGCAACCAGCGGCAGGTTTTTGCTGAGGATGTCGTAAGCATTGTCGAAAGGCAGTGTACCGCAATAGAAGATTTCGGCTTCGTAGTTGGCAGCACGGTTGATGTCGCCTGTCAGTTCGGAAATCTGCAATTCATAAACTTCTTTGTCGGTCAGTTCGTCGATATAAGACGATTTATCCTGGTAAATCATGTATTGCATGAGTGCGCTGGACAAAGCGTTTACATTTTCTTTGCGCTGCTGGCGGCTACCCAACATGGAACCTTTGATACGGCTCAACTGTTTGTCGTCCAGTTTCGGCATCAGAATCTGACGGGCAAGGAGTTGGCAAGCTTGCGGCAAAGTTTCTTCGTAGCCTTCCATAGTAATATAGAGGTAGTTGCTGTTGGCACTTACTTCGCAGGTAGCGTTCAGCTTACCGAGTTCTTCTTTCAGTTGCTGCGGTTCGTAGGCACCCATGATACCGGCATTATTCATCAAGTCGGCGGCAATGCCCAGTTTGCGGAATTCACGTTCGCCGACACCGTAGCGCAGGGTCAGACTGAATACGTTGTTTTCCGGATTCTGTGTGTAGTACATCTTGGAACGGTCGTTCAACTGTTTGCTTTGTACGTCACCGAAGTTGATGAACTTTTCATCTACCTGTCCGATAGGCATGTTCTTGAACTGTGTGGCATACAGTGATTGTTTGCCTACAGGAGGTTCGATGGGCTTGTATCCCGGTTTCTTGATTTTAGCGCTCTTGTCGAGTTTGCCTTTTTCAATGTAGATGGCAAGGTAGTCATTGGTCAGATATTGTTTGGCAACACGTTTGATGTCTTCTGTTGTGATGGCCATTACTTCATCCTTGTAGTTGAGTACTTGTCCCAGGTCTTCTTCGTTGATAAAGGCGTTCATCAGCATGTGTGCCTTGTAGGTGTTTGACTCCATGCTGCGGTCGAAATCACGGCACATGTTGTTCTTGATAGAATTGATCTGCCATTCTTCAAATTCGCCGTTGGCTACTTTTTCGATAGCTTTCAGAGCTTTCTTTTCAGCGCTTTTGTTTGATTCGAAACGGCGTTGGTTTTCGTCGTAGAGCGGAACGCAGCGTACGATGTTACGGCCCTGTTCGCGGCGGCTGTCTGAATAGGCGAAACCTTGGGTCAGTTCACCGTCGATGGTCAACTTGTCCAGTGTACCGGTGTTGCTGTTGTTGCTCAGCAAAGACATGGCGATATCCAAAGGTTTTTCATCGGGATGTCCGGCAGGTACACCTTTGTATACGAGGCATACGTTGGGATAATAACCCACTTTTGCATTATATTGCTTGCGGCCTTTGATGTCAAGGTCAGGATAAGTTTTGCGTTCGGGAGTAGCTTTTGCTTGCAGGCGTCCGAAAGTGGCATTGATGCGACCGCTGATTTGCTGGGCATTAACGTTACCCACGAGGATGAGTACCATGTTCTCGGGGGTGTACCAGTCATTGTAATAGTCGATGAGCTTGCTCAGACGCGGGTTCTTTAAGTGTTCGGGCAATCCGATGATGGGGCGTGCGTAAGGATGGCCTTCGTATGCCTTGCTTGAGATAAACTCTTGCTGTACGCTGCTCGGGTTGTCCTGATACATATTATATTCCTCATATACACTTTCCAACTCAGTCTGGAAAGTACGGAATACCGGGTTAATCATACGTTGTGAGTAGATTTCCAGCCATTTGTTGATTTGGTAGGGAGGGAATGAGTTGTGATAGTAAGTCACGTCAAAGCTGGTTCCGGCATTCAGGCCCTTACCACCCATGCTCTCTATCAGGTTCATAAATTCAGTAGATACACTCACTTTGGCGGCTTCTACAGTCAGCTCGTTGATTTCTTTTGCGATAGCTTCTTTCTTTACGGGATCAGCTTCGTCGGCCATTTCGTCGTACTTAGTGATAATTTTCTCATAAAGCGGTTTTTCAGTAGCCCAGTCCAGTGCACCGATTTTATCGGTACCCTTGAACATCACATGTTCCAGGTAGTGAGCCAATCCGGTGTATTCCGCCGGATCATTGACCGAGCCTGTCCGACAAGCCACAATACCATACACATCCGATTTCGTGTTGTCCTCCCATATATATACGGAAAGACCATTCTTTAGCTTGAAGGCTTTCAACCCTTGACCGAAGGACGGCAAAGAGACAGCCATGATAGCCATGAGAATGAGTAGTTTAAAGATTCGTCTCATAAAATTAAAGTGTTTTTTTAAATAAAGTGTTTTCGCTATATGTAGGCAAATCTATAAAAAAATCACAAACAGTTTACGAAATCTTCGGAAAAATATACGCTTTTTATCGAAAATAGCACCTGAAAACTCTCAAAATGGGGGTGGAAACTATCAAATGTTAGTTTTCGCCTTAAAGAAAAACAATATTAGTCCCCCGAAAAATTGGAAACTTCCCTAAACTTGCAATCGTGAATTTAAAATATTTATTAACCATTTAAAAAGAGCAAAGTATGAATACCTACAGTTTTAGGAAGGATTTGATTAGTGTGCAAGAAGAACTGCTTCGCTTTGCATATAAGCTGTCTCTTATACACATCTCCGAGCCCACGAGACATGCGCAGATC
>CAMTFK010000252.1 GCA_947071285.1 uncultured Bacteroides sp.
ACGTTGAAGAAATGAAACTCTGCATTTTGCAATGATATTTAAACGCTATTTGAACAATCCTTAATTACCTGTAGGTAATCTACTGACTACTACGTAGTAGTTGGCAAACTACCTATAGGTAATCGGGCAACTACTTATAGGTAGTTTTATCACTTATCCTGCACGATTCGTAATAGATTGAACCTTTAATACTGATATTTATGAAGAAGTATTTTCTTCTTATATTTTTTCCCCTTTTTATCCTTTCTGCTAATGCCGGAGAAGGAAGATATACCCTCCCGTTGACAGGAGGAGGCTGGTCGCTATGGCTCGATAAGGAAGCGAGCTGGCAGAATGATCGCCTTTACCTTCCGCACGAGATAACTGACTTGTCTTTGCTGCCTGTGAATCGTCCCACAGGTGGCTGGCAGGTTTTGAGTAATAATCCTGATGCCGTTTCTGTCGAAGTACCGGGTACGGTGGAAGAATATCTCACCGTTTCTGATAATCCCCGTCCGGAAGATTTCCGGGGAGTCAGTTGGTGGTATCGTAAGATTAAGATTCCTGCTGACCAGAAGAATAAACGCTTAATAATTTACTTTGAATCAGTCAGAATGCGTGCAGAAGTTTATCTTGACGGTAAACTCATGGCTTACGACCTGATTGGTGAAACTCCTTTTCAGGTAGACATTACCGATGAGGCCAAGCCGGGGACAGAACAATTACTGGCAGTGCGTGTCACCAATCCCGGAGGTAATTTCCATTGGCAGGATTTTGATATACTGAAATGGGGCGAGTATAATATCCCCCCTGCAAGAAGTTTCAGTGGAATTATCGGCAGGGTCAGGCTGGAGAGTGTGAACCCTGTGTTCATTTCTGATATTTATATGCAGAATACTCCTGAGTTGACAAAAGTAAATGCTATTGTTTCTTTCACTAACGAAACGCCTGCTGATGTGAAGCAGGATGTTGAACTTACAGTGAGCGAAAAAGCGAATCCTGATAAAGTTGTGTTCCGGCAAATACTGAAAAAAGTCTCTTTTCCTTCGGGAAATCATGAGGTGACAATACCTGTAAATGTTCCTGATGCCAAACTATGGGACCTCTCTACTCCAGAGTTGTATACCTGCAATATTCAGATAAAGAAGGGTAAAAAGATACTCGATCAGGACCAGAAGAACTTCGGTTTCCGTTGGTTTACCGTAGATGGCGTGGGGAAGGATGCGGTATTGCGTCTGAATGGTCGCCGTGTGATGCTGAAAAGTGCGATTAGTTGGGGATACTTCCCGGTTACGGGATTGATAGCAACGACCGAGATGGCCGAAAAGCAGATTCTTACAGCTAAGAAGTTGGGCTTGAATATGTTGAATTTTCATCGCTGCATAGGTAGTCCGGTGGTTCTTGAAAAAGCGGACGAGTTGGGATTGCTCTATTATGAAGAACCGGGTTCATTCCATTCGGCCAATCATGACCCGTTTATCCGTACAATTGTGAATGAGAAACTGAAACGTATGGTTCGCCGTGACCGTAGTCATCCGAGCCTCGTAATCTTTAATCTGATTAATGAATTTGGTGGCCGGTTGTCACAGGATAAGGAACTTGTTGCTAAGCGTATGAATGATATGCGTGAGGCACATGCTGTAGACCCCAGCAGAATTATGACGTTTACGTCCGGTTGGGCAGGCAGTGAAGACAAAGAAGAGGATTCCAAAGCACATATGTTGCCATTTGACACGACGTTATACCGGAAGGGATGGCACGATAATCATCGTGCCGGAGGGCCGGAGACTTGGGTGGAAAATTACTATAAAGGACCGAAGGATAATATCATGTATACCGGCAACCGTACGGAAGTCTTTTTGCGAGGTGAAGAAGGAGCAATATCTACTCCTCCCCGTATTCAGTTGATAAATGATGAAGTAGAATGTACCGGTAAAACCGGCTGGGATGGTCTTTTCTGGAAAAGCCAGTATAAGGCTTTCACTGATTATTTCCAGAAGAAAGGACTTGCTCCTCACTTCGGCACTCTTGATGATCTGACACGTTCTATGGCTAATGTGTCATTCGAACATCAGGGCAGGCGTATTGAGGGCATGAGAATGCAGAATCTGGGTGATGCCTACATGGTGAATGGCTGGGAAGCGATGCCTTATGACAATCATTCCGGCATTGTAGACATCTACCGCAATCCCAAAGGGGATGCTTCTATATTGGCATACTATAACCAACCGCTGTATGTAGCCGTTGCTTCGCGCAATCAGGTAGTAAAACTTCCGGGCAGTGCAATCGTAGATTTCTATATTGTGAATGAGAAAAACCTGAAAGGCAATCATACTCTGGAGATAAAAGTGATTGCTCCCGATGGAAAAGTGGTTTATACCCGGAATGAAACAGTCAGCATCGAAGGTGGTGAAACGTTTGGGCAGCTTTTGCTGGAGAATGTGGAGGTTCCCGTAAATGGTAAAGAAGGAACTTACCGCATACTGGCTGATATAAAAGCTGATAATCAGCAGATATGCGCCCAGGGGCACGATGAAGTAGTGGCTGTAGGCTGGCAGGCAAATGACCTGGCTGGCAATGGGGCTTACTATGGAAGTGAGAATGATAAAGTGGCCGCTTTCTATAAGGAAACTACCGGAAAAGAACTTCCGGCCTTTACTTCCGAAACCGGCAAATTGGACTGGCTTGTTGTGAACCGTTCATCGTTGGATGAGCCTGTTGTCATACCTTCAGACTTTTTCAAGGATAAGAATGGAAATTCCACATTGAAGGCCACCTGGTATAGTGAGCCTGATATGAATATTGTAGCTTCCATTAAGCCGGATACGGAGCTTAACCGGACTTTTGTAGACGGTGCGCAGCCTGATGAATCTGTTCCAGCCAATCAGCCTTTCTCGGTAATATGGGAAGGTGATATATATCCGCCAGAGTCCGGACAGTATTTGCTGGGTGTTGAAACCAATCGTGGCGTGCGTATGTACGTTGACGACAGGCAGTTGATTGATGAGTATTATAATGCTTCTCCTATGAAGCAGGACAGACCTGTAGTTATGGAGGCCGGAAAGCCCGTAAGAGTGAGGGTGGTATATCGCCAGACTCATCAGTCCGGGCAGATACAATTGAAATGGTCCCGGCCGAGTGCAGCCGCCATTGCTCCGCAGAAGTTATTTGAGCGGGTGAAGAATGAGGGCACCACTTTGATTTTGCTTGGCTCCACCGAAACCTGGATGAAGGCTGTGGCAGAATATACGAATACTGTATATAACGGTTATTATAACGTCGGAAAGAACTGGATTGGCGGGATTCATTTTGTGAAAGAGCATCCTTTGTTTGCAGAGCTTCCTGTGAACGGTGCCTTGAACTGGCCTTACCAGTCGGTAGTGAAGAATGGCGACCAGAGGTTTGGCTTCCGTATGCAAGGAGAAGAATTGGTAGTTGGTTCCTATCGGAGTACTCCGTTTGAGTTAGGCACAGCCGTAGGAATCATTCCTTGTGGAAAAGGAAAGATTATTTTCTCTTCACTGGATATTGCAGACAATCTGGATGACTCGTCGGGACCTGCAGAAGTGGCTAAGAAAATATTGTGTAACTATATCAAATACTCTTTTCATGAAAACATCTTCTAAGTTAGGGGCGGCGGCTATATTGATTCTGCTGGCGTTGCTTCCTATGAACATTGCTTGTGCGCAAGCGCAAAAACAGCAAGTGCTCCAGCAGAGTATCAAAACCACTTATCCGACAAAGGACTGGGCGATATCCGACTTTGTTGTGACCGACCCTGCTTTCGGTGCTAAAGCCGAACCGGGATTTGATAACAGGGCTGCTTTCCAGGCGGCTATTGACGCTGCTTATAAAAGCGGCGGCGGGGTAGTGTATATACCTGCCGGAAATTATGAATTCCGCAGTACGCAGCTCGGTACAAAGAATGTCAGAGTTCGTCAGGGCCGTTCGGAAAGCAAGAAAGACTTCCATTTTGAATACGTTTTGCGCCTCCATCCCGGAGTACAACTCCGTGGCGATTGGGCTAATCCGGAGGTCAATAACGGAAAAGTTCTCGGAACCATTCTTGAAGTACGTGTCGGCAAAGATGCACCGAACTATGACGGAAGTGTTGAAAGCTGGTGGAACGACGGACAGGCGGACAATGCACTTCGCACGACCTATACGAGCATAGCTGACAGATTCATCGAAATGAATGCAGGCACCGGAGTTACTAATCTCTCCATCTGGTATCCTGAGCAGGACATCAATGATGTGAAACCTTATCCGTGGACATTGTTCCAAACCCAGGGAGACTGTGCAACGATAGAGCATGTCACTCTCGTCAACTCTTACAACGGCTTTAATTCTGCACCGAGTGAGTTGCACTATGTGCTGGATAGTTATATCACAGCCCTAAACAAAGGTATCGAAGTGCACGTATGTACCGATATCGGGCGTATTGAGAATGTCAGGATAAGTCCTGAATATTGGGCTAAATCCGGTCTTCCGGGAGCACCTTCTCTTGCTGACGTAACAGCCTATACAAAAGCGAACGGCACGGGATACCAGATGCACCGTTCGGACTGGGAGTATGTTTCTTACCTGCATATATCAGGTTACAAGACAGGCGTATGGATTGGGCGTGAACCCGGTTTTGCCGATGCCCCGAACGCTCAGTTGTATGAGGTGCATGTAGATAATTGCGGGAATGGATTGTATGTGGAAGATGTCAATCCGTATGGCATACTTATATCCAATTCTTCTTTTGGAGCCGCCAAAGATGGCAATGCCGTATACTTTTACAAAGATTTCAGCACATCGGTACAATTCAATGGGGTGGATTTCAACGGACCTGTTGTAAGTGACGGCAGCGATGGCGTTGTGTCGTTTGAAAGCTGTACGTTTAGTGAATACGGGGATTATGCCCTCAAGATGAATAGTGGTAATGCATTGTTGTCTCAATGCGATTTCAAGAAGAATACCGGCCATGTATATCTCGGCGCGGATATGCATACGCTGAAATCGGTTAATTCGGGCTATAAATGCAATCTGAAAGTTGATAATCACAGCACTTCGGCTAAAGTAGAAGTGATTACGGGGAAGAAGTACTTTTTCGAACCCGTACCTAAGAACGTAAAAACAAATATAGATGTGCACCCGAGACCGGCATCGGATAAAGTATTGAAAGCAGATTTGGCAAGAGCAACGGGCTTTAATAATAACCGTCCTGTGAAAGATGTATCGGCTGAACTGCAATCTGCACTTGATGCGGTGAAAGCTGCTGGTGGCGGTACGCTCTACTTGCCTGCCGGAAGGTATCTGGTGGACAATCCTATCAAAGTTCCTTCGGGAGTTGAATTGAGGGGCTCATGGGATGTGCAACATCACACGCAAAGTGGTGGTACTGCTATATTTACCAACTATGATGGTGGAGCTGCCGGAGAAAAAGGTGCTTCACTTATACAACTTGAAGCGGGTGCCGGTGTCAGGGGCATTACGCTGGCACAGCTCAATATTGCTTCTGATGGCTACAGCGTATCAAACCCGCGAAAGACTCCGTTTTTGATACAGGGACAAGGTCCCAAGGTGTATATAATCAATGTAACCATAGCAGTAGGCGACAAAGGGATAGACCTGGCTTCATATGACACCAGTGGTCATTATGTCGATTATCTGGGTGGTGTGCCTTTAAGGGCGGGTATCTGGGTTGGCGGCGGAGCCGAAGGTGGATTCATCCGCAATATGCAGTTTAATCCTCATTATGGGTCGAGGCTTCCGGAAGGAGGACAAGGGTATCCGGAGGTATTTATGATGCGGTTTGTGCAATCTAATTGCAGTGCGCTTAAGTTTGCGGATGTCAAGAACCAGACTATTTTCAACAATTTCGTTTATGGTTCGGTATATGGAATACATTTCCTGAAAGATGCAATAACCGGTAAGTATCCGGGCAAGATGACCGTTATAGGACATGGTTCTGACGGATGCACCTATTCTTTGTTTGTGGAAGATGCAGATAAGAATACGAAGATCGTTGCGGTTAATTCAGAGTTGGTTAATACTAAGATTCCCAATGAGCCGGTAAGGTCGTATGTTCTCATGGGAGATGAAGTTAACACCGGTAAGGTTCATCCTAATGCCAAACTTATCTTGTACAATAGTGCATTCTGGGGAAGTCCTGTTTTCGGGGCGATTATAAACAATGGTATTGTGTCATTCCAACAGGCCAATTTCACACGTTCCGGTACACAGGGTATAGATGTCAGAGGTGGTAAAGCGCATGTGTACACTTCTTATTTCGCTCAGAAAATAGCAGAACCGACCGCCGGAGATGGCGGGTATGCGAGGCTGGGCGTACAGGGTAAATCAATAGAACTCACTAATAACTATTATCTCTCCGGATTGCGGTTCAATAAATCGGGAGAGGGACTGATTTATGGTTCTGATAAAAAGTAGTGTGTTGGTAGGGTTAATTCGTTTTTGTGTAGAAAGGAACAAAAGTGATTCGTGATTAGCGTTTAGTGATTAGTAATTAGGCAAATGATAAACAGCACTATCTCAATTCTCCTCCTCCCGGGAGGAGGAGTACCCCAACGGGGGGAGGTGGTAGGTGAAACAATAAAATACCTATAAATCACAAGGCTAAGGAATTCTTTCTCACCTACCAC
>CAMTFK010000253.1 GCA_947071285.1 uncultured Bacteroides sp.
CATTCCAGTTTCTATTTTTAGATTCACTGTTCTGGTAAGACTGTTCTCCCCGGCTACCTTTTTCATAAAAATCTCCACGCCAGTTGTAAGCCCGCGAAGCGGTATCGACATTGTTGGTGATATTATGATTGTAATTGGCAGTCAACAGCAGATCCAGGTTTTTCACCAGTAAGTTCTTTTTGTAATATTCTAAAGAAGGGACCAACGAATGTCCTTTGCGGAATTTTTCACCGAACACGACATCTTGATAAACGCCTGTTTGTATCTCTTTATAGAAATGGGAATAATTGAAACTCAACGCCAGACGGTCTGCCCATTTCTTTCCTACCAGGCCGATTTTTCCAATCACGGCTTCATTATGATACTGGTCATTAAAACGTTTCAGATGATAAATCTTATTTTTGTCAAGTGGCGGAAAACGTACACTTCCATCTTCTTTAATCTCAAATTCGCGTACGTAAGTGTCTACATAATAATCATTATCCGAAAAGTTTTGAAAAGCATTGACCTCATACATAAAACCATTCTTGAACGTTTGTCCGAAGCGCACGTATGATTTATGAGTATTAAATGACCCGTAAGAATAGGAAGCGTCCATAAACCACTTTCCGGGTTGCTTGTTGGTGACAATATTAACCACTCCCCCAATAGCATCGGTTCCGAATCCTACAGGAACCACTCCTTTATAGACTTCTATACGGTCGGCAAAATTAATAGGAACATTGTTCAAATCGAATGCGGCACCGGCTCCCTCCTGTGGTATGCCGTCAATGAAGATTTTCACATGTTTCCCGCTAAAGCCATCGATATACAATTGCATATCCGATCCCACTCCACCTGATTCGCGGAGTTTTACACCGGGCACTTTAGTCAGTGCACCCGCCAAAGTCTGCGTACTGTTATGCAATTTCTTCGCATCAATGGCTACCGCATTAAAAGCAGACTGATTCACACGGCCGACTCCGGATGTCGTGACCAGCACCTCTCCCAGTTCTTTTACCGCCGGCGCGATAGTGACGTTTACTTTTATTCTTTCTCCCTTGGCTAATTTAACTTTCTTTTCTACCGTTTGATAACCGATAGCCGAAACGACAAGTGTATATTCACCTGCTGTAGTTTTCAAATGATATATACCTTTTTCATCTGTATAGCATCCTTGGTTGGTTCCTTTCAGATAAACTGTCGCAAAATCCACCACTTCTTTCTCCGTGGACATCACTCTGCCCGAAATTAAACTACTACGGTGACGCCCATGTTGTGAATATACGGATACGGAAAACAAGAATGCCAGAAAAACCAAAAAACATTTATTGCTCATCTCCTTTTTACCTTTTTACTTTATAACCTTTTCATTGCTCTAAAAGCGATGCAAAGGTAAGCAGAAAAAGAAGTGCCAAACAATCCCTATCTATTGGTAAAAATAAGACAACAAAAATGAGGTATATAGATATGTACAATACCTATATATAAGTAAATACTGGATAATTTAAATAAAAAAAGAAAAGAAACCCTACTTCAGCCAACTCGCCAACGCACGTTCCGTTATCTCCCACAACTGCTCTTTCTGCACATGATTCGTGTATTTATCAGACAAGTTTTTCCGGTGGTTATTGACATACAGTTGTCCTGTCACACCGGCTTCCTTTTCGTCCAACAGTAAACCGATTGCCGTAGAAGCCCCTTTCTTGGGTTTACGGATAAAAGGACGGAAAAAAATATCCGTCAACGGATCGAACCACTTGTGCATAGTGATGATATCAGTAGAAACAATTCCCGGATCGGCAGCATTGACGGTAATCCCCTTCTCTCGAAGTTGCTCGGAAAGTTCGAAAGTAAACAATAATAAAGCCAACTTCGTGTTACTGTAAACAGGAATCCGCCAAAACGTTCCCGTTTTCCCTCTATGAAAGAAATCCGGGAAGTCGAGCTTGCCGATTGCGTATGTACAGGAAACCATATTTACGATACGCGCTCCACGCACCATCAGCGGAATTAATTTCCGGGTAAGCAGATAAGGTCCCATGTAGTTCACACTTACCGTTCGTTCGAATCCTTCGGAAGTAGTATGAAAACCTGTCTCCATCGTTCCGGCATTATTCATCAACAAAGAGATGGGAAGATTCCTTTCTAAGATCTGACTGGCAAAAGCAACTACGGATTGCATGGAAGATAAGTCAATAGCCATAACCTCCAAATCCGGGTTTCCGGTTTCCTTGCTCAAACGTTCACGAACAACCTCCGCTTTCTGCGGATGATAACAAGCCATTATGATTCGATAACCGGCTTTGGCTACGGCACGTGTTATTTCTGTTCCCATTCCTCCGTCCGCACCGGTGATGATTGCCCATTTCATTTCACTCATTTTTTCTCCAGTTTATCAATCTCCTTTTGTAAAGAGGAAGGTAATTGTTCTTTCAAATGTTGATGACAAGCCATTTCTATCGTATACATACGTCCTATGCAATAATTACTGTGTCCACAGTTGCAGCGTGCTTGTTCCTCCTGTTTCATCCGGTTCACGAATCCCGGTTCGTTCAGTAACGCTCTCGCCATCTGCACGGCATCAAAACCGAAATCGAGCACTTCATCTATTTTCTGACGGGAAACAAGACCACCGACATAAATCAACGGCGCATCCGGAAGAGCCGCACGGAATTTCAGTGCATCTTCAAGGAAATAGGCCTCTTTGAAGGGTACAGAGGGTATCATCCATTTGCCAAACATACGGACTCCGTATTTCAGCCACCAACAATTCATATAGTAAGACATCGAACGAATCGGCATGGCACCTCTCATTACATACATCGGCGCTTTGCTGACAAAACCACCACTCAACACCAATCCATGAGCGCCAAGTTCCAACAGACGTTTGGCCACTTGTATGGATTCGTCTATCTCCATTCCTCCTTTGAAGCCGTCGCGCATATTCATTTTTACAAAAACTGCCATATCATTGCCCGCCGCTTTCATCACTTCTTCCATCACCATATCCATAAAACGCATCCGGTTTTCGAGCGAACCGCCATATTCATCTTTCCGATGATTGGTGTAGGGAGACAGGAATTGACTAATCAAATAGCCGTGCCCCGCATGTACTTCAACGGCGTCAAACCCGGCTTTCCTCGCCAGATTGACTGCATTTCCATACGCTTTCGCCATTTCCGGAAGCTCCTCTTTTTCCATTCCACGCACAAACGTAGGAGAATAGAGGTTGAAGCCTGAAGATGCGGATATAGGAGTGACACCACATATATTTTTATGGGACATATTTCCACAATGCCCGATTTGTATACCTACTGCGGCACCTTCATCGTGCACGGCTTTTGTCAGTTCGTGTAAACGGGGAATAATGGACGGACGCAACCACAACTGACGGTCGAAAGAAAGTCCGCTTTGTGTCACGGCAGCATAAGCCACTGTTGTCATACCCACTCCCCCCGCAGCTACCGACCGATGGTAATCCAGCAACATCTGCGTGGGAGTATTCTCCGGACACATGCTCTCAAAAGCTGCCGAACGGATCGTTCGATTCCGCAGCGTCAAAGGACCAAAGGTGACCGGGCTAAAAAGTTTAGATTCCATAGTAGTTGATATTTTATTTAAGTCATACGTAAGTCGTGATGAAAAGCGCCCCTAATAAAGAAAAGGGAACACTCGTTTCCGTTCTCCCACTGCGTCTCCGAATTCTTCGCGGTAACGGCACCAAATGGCGTTGGCACGGGGAACAAGGTTAGCAATCGTCCACCAAAGGAAGACCAGACCGGAAAGTGAACAAGTGAGTATCGCCCAACCTGCCCATTCTACTATCTCACCGAAATAGTTGGCGGAAGTGACATAACGGTACATTCCTTTTTGAGGCAGATAATGCCGGGTGTCTCCCGGTTTGCGCAAATGACGGATGATATAATCCGACTGCCAGTTCAACAGCATACCTGCGAAAAAGAGCAGTGTGCCGATAATAAACCACGGTGAAGTGAACCAGCCGGCTTGATACATCGTTTCGGGAGCAAGATAGAAAATCCATTTCCCTTGCATATAGCCATTCAGCAAATTAAAAAGAACTCCCATCGACATGATTGCCAGTGGCATCTTACTTTTCCCTTTCAATAGCAAAGGGAAGATGAAAGCACGCTGAAAATAGTGAATTTGAAAGAAGAGGAAGAAAGTGAAAATCACCGGCTCGAACCGACGTTCGGAATAGATCCACATCACACACATCACCACAAAAACCGGAGCTTCCATCAATATCCAGGCTAGTTTATTGGAGATAGCTACTCCCCACGATGCCGTGCGGAAAATACCATATCCGGCTTTCACAAAGTAAAGGGCGATAAAAACAAACAAAGCAATCAGGCTCATCACCCCCAGAAACAGATTAAAAGTATCTATACTCATACCGATCTATTTTGTAACACGCAAAAATAACAAAAATGAGATAAACGACGATACAAAAAATAGAAAGAATCTGAAGTACATTCTTTTACGAACATAAAAAAGGAGAAAATATAAAATTTCCCGGATGCGCTTCTGAAATGATCAGGCACACATCCGGGATTACTTATCTATTTAATAAAAGGATTGGTTCTTATCAGCGTTTCTTAATTGGGATATAAGCCAAATCATCAAGTACATTTTTATAAGCCGGGCGGATAATCCGTTTACCGTCGAAGGTCAATTCTTCATTGCGGTGTGCACACCAGCCTACGATACGTGCCATGGCAAACAATGGGGTGAAGATTTCCTGCGGCAAACCGATCATTTCATACACGAAGCCCGAGTAGAAGTCGATATTGCTGGACACTGTCTTTCCGTTGTTTTTAACCCGTCCGAAAGTAGCGATGGCACGTTCTTCCAACAGTTCGAGGAAAGCAAATTCGCTTTCTCTGCCTTTTTCACGGGCAAGGTCGCGAGCCAGTTCTTTCAATAGAAGAGCACGAGGGTCGGAGATGGTATAAACGGCATGTCCGATACCATAGATCAATCCGGTTTTGTTATACACTTCTTTGTTCAACATTCGGGTGTAGTAAGTGTCTATCTCATCTACACTTGTCCAGTCTTTGATATTTTCCTTCAGGTGCTGGAACATGTCGGCAACCTGAATATTGGCACCTCCGTGAAGCGGGCCTTTCAGCGAACCGATACCTGCGGCGATGGCCGAATAAGTATCTGTTCCGGTAGAAGAAGTAACGCGAACGGTGAAAGTGGAGTTATTACCACCACCGTGCTCTGCCTGAAGAATCAATAACAAATCGAGGGTGCGTGCATCCAGTTCAGTATAGTCTTTTTTCAGCATATACAGGAAATTCTCGGCAATAGAGAGCTTTTCCTGCGGATGGCGGATATGCAGAGAACGTCCGAAAGTAGCATGACGAAGCATATTATAAGCATAAGCGATGATAGTGGGGAACTTTGAAATCAGTTCAATACTCTGACGCATCAGGTTATCCCGGGAGGTATCATCCGCATTTGCGTCAAAACGATACATTTCCAATACACTGCGTGAAAGAATATTCATGATGTTGTTTCCTTCCAACTCGATGATGTTCATTTTCGTTTTCTGTTCCAACGGCATATTGTCGTTAATCAACTCACGGAAAGAAAGCAATTCTTCTTTATCCGGCAGACGTCCGGAAAGCAATAGGTAAGCCACTTCTTCGAAGCCAAAGCGTTTCTCTTTGATTATAGCGTGAGAAATATCTTCTACATCATAACCGCGATAGAACAGTTTTCCCGGTATGGGTTTCAACCCACCACCCGGAACACGTTCATATCCTACTACATTACCGATTCTGGTTAAACCTACCAATACACCTGTGCCGTCTTCATTACGCAATCCGCGCTTCACATCAAACTTGGAGAACAATTCTGTATCAATCCGGGTAGCTTCCTTCATTTCCTCGGAAAGCTTGTAAATCAAGTACTCTTTTTTCATCTTTCTTCGTTTTTTATTCGTTACTTTTATTTTTCAATTCTTTCCACGATCTCACGAGTGAAAGCGGAAGTAGAGAGGGAGGTTCCATTCGGCATAAAACGGGCTAAATCGTGTGTAGCGCGAGCGTCCAAGAAGCTTTGTTCCAAGGCTTTCTCTATCAGAGCAGCCGCTTCTTTCCAGTCAAAATATTCGAGCATCATTACTGCCGAAAGGATAATAGAACAAGGGTTCACCACATCTTTTCCCGCAATATTGGGGGCTGTTCCGTGAGTCGCTTCAAAGATGGCATGACCTGTCTGGTAGTTGATATTTGCTCCCGGAGCGATACCGATACCGCCTACCATAGCCGCCAGTTGGTCGGAAACGTAGTCTCCATTGAGGTTTAAGGTGGCTATTACGGAATATTCTTCGGGAATCAGGAGTGTATTTTGCAAGAAAGCATCCGCAATGCAATCTTTTATCACCAGTCTGCCATCTGCCAAGGCATCGCCAAATTCACGTTGCGCCAGTTCGTAGCCCCATTTTTTGAAACCACCTTCGGTAAACTTCATAATATTCCCTTTATGCACCAGTGTTACGGAAGGCAAATGATGGTCGAGCGCATACTGGCAGGCAGCACGTACAAGACGCTCCGTGCCCTCACGTGATACAGGTTTCACACCGAAAGAAGAGGTTT
>CAMTFK010000254.1 GCA_947071285.1 uncultured Bacteroides sp.
GTATATACAATCACATTTTGAGAAATATTTAAAATTTTACGGTGAATAGGGGTTTATAGAGGCATAATCTTACATTTTCAAATAAAACTCTTTTGTCAATGCAATATATTCAGGGGTGAATTGATTGTGTTCCACTTCAATGCATAAAGTTTCTTCTATGCACTCTTTTTCTTGAAGACTGAATGAGATAAGCACTCTTCGGCATGGTTTTCCGGGTTTTGTAAAAACACGAAGACGGCGGGAAAGATATAGCTTGTATTTCCAAGCGGTGTCAATCGCCAGTTTCTCTATTTCAGCAGGAATAATGATGCATACCCTTCCCTGTTCGCAAAGCAGTTGGGCTGAACGCTGAAAAAGCAATTCGTAATTCAGCTCGCAGGTGTGTCGTGCCATATTTCGCTGTTTGTCAGGACAATTTAAAGCATCAACAAAATAAGGAGGGTTAGAAACAATCAGATTATATTTGTTTTTTGCTTGAAATAAACGGAAATCATTACAGATAACATCAATTCTATCTGCCCACGGCGAGCGTATGGCATTTAGTTTAGCCTGAGCGCTTGCAGTTTCATCTATCTCTACGGCTGTAATTTGTGCTTGTGGATTTCGCTGAGCTAACATTAAAGCTATCAATCCAGTACCAGTCCCCACATCAAGGATTTGGAAGACGTTTTCCGCTGCTGACCAAGCGCCCAGAAGTACTCCGTCTGTGCCTACTTTCATGGCGCACTTATCATGCCATATGGTAAATTGTTTGAACTGAAAAAAAGAATTCGACATACTTTATGCTTGTTATTCGAGGACAAAAATAGGCAAAGTCGAGAATATTATGACAAATTTGGCACTGTTTTTGTCTTTTTATATAAAAGGTGCTTTATATTAATGAAGAATAGATTAACTTTGCAGGCGCTTTATAAGCCCTGTCAGTATGACATAAACTTAAAAAGAAAGAAATGAAGAAAAGACTTTACCTGGAAGATACAGAAGAGAGAGAAGGAAATGCTTTCTCGGTGATTGCTGATTTTGAGGGGAATGAAGAACAATTGATGGATATTGAGGTTAATGAAATCCTACCGATATTGCCTTTGCGGAATATGGTTTTATTTCCGGGCGTGTTTATGCCGGTATCTGTGGGGAGAAAAACATCCATGAAATTGGTCCGTGAAGCTGAAAAGAAAAGTGCATATATAGGTGTGGTTTGTCAGAAGCTGGCAGACACGGAAGTCCCTTTAATGGAGGATTTGCATACCATTGGTACGGTAGGTAAGATTATACGTATCCTGGAAATGCCTGACCAGACGACGACTGTCATTTTACAAGGTGTCAAACGCATGGAGCTAAAAGAGATCGTTGACACAGTTCCCTACCTGAAAGGACGAGTAAAAGCATTGGAAGAAGATATTCCGGACAAAAGTGATAAAGAGTTCCATGCATTGGTAGAAGCTAGCAAGGATTTGACTATCCGGTTTATCAAGTCATCCGATATGTTTCAGCAAGACTCGGCATTTGCCATCAAGAACATTACTAACCCAATGTTTCTGGTAGATTTCATCTGTACTAATCTTCCATTGAAGAAAGATGAAAAAGTTGAATTGCTACGTATCGACTCATTGCGGGCCCGTACTTATCGCTTATTGGAAATTCTGAATCGGGAAGTACAACTTGCTGAAATTAAGGAGTCCATACAGATGCGTGCACGGGAAGATATAGACCAGCAACAACGCGAATATTTCCTGCAACAACAGATTAAAACTATTCAGGATGAACTGGGTGGCGGCGGTCAGGAGCAGGAAATAGAAGAAATGCGCCGTAAGGCTGCCTCTATCAAATGGAGTGCGGAAGTGAGGGAAACTTTTATTAAGGAGTTGGATAAACTGGAACGTACTCATCCGCAATCTCCCGATTATAGCGTGCAGCTTAATTATCTGCAAACTATGCTTAGCTTGCCGTGGGGAGTGTATACTACGGATAATCTGAATCTGACAAATGCAGAAAAAACCTTGAATAAAGACCATTATGGTCTGGAAAAGGTAAAAGAACGTATTTTGGAGCACTTGGCGGTATTGAAGTTGAAAGGTGATATGAAGTCGCCTATCATTTGCTTGTATGGTCCTCCGGGGGTTGGTAAAACTTCTTTGGGGCGTTCGATTGCTGCTGCATTGAAGCGGAAATATATCCGTATGTCATTAGGTGGTGTGCATGATGAAGCAGAAATCCGCGGACACCGTAAGACGTATATCGGAGCAATGCCGGGACGTATTATCAAGAGTTTGATTAAAGCCGGTTCTTCCAATCCGGTCTTTATTCTGGATGAGATAGATAAGGTCAGTTCCGACCGTCAGGGAGATCCCTCTTCTGCCCTGCTTGAGGTGCTTGATCCGGAACAGAATACGACATTCCATGATAATTTCCTGGATGTGGATTATGATTTGTCTAGGGTAATGTTTATCGCTACGGCAAATAATCTGAATACTATTCCCGGACCGTTGCTCGACCGCATGGAATTGATTGAAGTAAGTGGTTATATCACTGAAGAAAAAATAGAGATTGCCCGCCGCCATCTGGTCCCGAAAGAATTGGAAGCCAACGGTATGAAGAAAAACGATATTAAGATACCGAAGAATACGCTGGAAGCTATTATCGAGTCGTATACTCGTGAGAGCGGTGTGCGCGAATTGGAGAAGAAGATTGGCAAAGTGCTTCGTAAATCAGCTCGTCAGTATGCTACGGATGGTTATTTTGCAAAGCAGGAAATCAAACCGGCAGATTTGTATGAATTCCTTGGTGCACCGGAGTATACCCGCGATAAGTATCAGGGCAATGAGTATGCTGGTGTAGTGACCGGTCTGGCATGGACTGCCGTAGGTGGAGAAATTCTTTTCGTGGAAACCAGTCTGAGTCGTGGAAAGGGCGGACGTCTGACACTGACTGGAAATCTGGGTGACGTGATGAAAGAATCTGCGATGTTGGCTTTGGAATACATCAAAGCACATGCTTCTTTACTGAGTCTGGATGAAGAAATCTTTGATAACTGGAATATCCATGTGCATGTACCCGAAGGTGCCATACCTAAGGATGGACCATCGGCAGGTATCACCATGGCTACCTCCCTCGCTTCTGCTCTTACCCAGCGTAAGGTGAAAGCTAACCTTGCTATGACAGGTGAGATTACGCTTCGCGGCAAAGTGCTTCCTGTAGGGGGCATCAAAGAAAAAATTCTGGCTGCCAAACGTGCCGGTATCAAAGATATTATCCTGAGCGAGGAGAATCGCAAGAATATTGATGAGATACAGGAACTCTACCTCAAAGGATTGACTTTCCACTATGTGAAAGATGTGAAAGAGGTGTTTGCCATTGCGCTGACCAATGAAAAGGTAGCCGATGCCATCGACCTGTCCGCAAAGAAAGAAAAGACAGAAAAGAAAGCAGAATGACATTTGATTTACAATATACAGACAGTAAAAGTAACGCGCGTGCAGGACTGATTACTACTGACCACGGGCAGATAGAGACACCTATTTTTATGCCGGTAGGTACTGTGGGAACAGTGAAAGGCGTGCATGTAACCGAACTGAAAGAAGATATCGAGGCGCAGATTATATTAGGTAACACTTATCATCTATATCTGCGTCCGGGATTGGATGTACTGGAAAAAGCCGGAGGACTGCATAAGTTCAATGGCTTTGACCGCCCGATGCTGACGGATAGTGGTGGATTTCAGGTGTTTTCATTGTCAGGTATCCGCAAGCTGCGCGAAGAAGGTGCGGAGTTTCGTTCACATATTGATGGCAGCAAGCATGTCTTCACCCCTGAAAAGGTGATGGATATTGAACGTACTATTGGTGCGGATATCATGATGGCATTTGATGAATGTCCTCCGGGCGATTCGGACTATGCCTATGCCAAAAAGTCATTAGGACTGACGCACCGTTGGTTGGACCGTTGTATCCAGCGTTTCAATGAGACGGAGCCGAAGTATGGTTATAATCAATCCCTCTTCCCTATTGTTCAAGGATGTGTATATCCCGACCTTCGCAAGCAATCGGCAGAATTCATCGCATCAAAAGGTGCGGATGGCAATGCTATCGGTGGCTTGGCGGTGGGTGAACCGGTAGATAAAATGTATGAGATGATTGAATTAGTGAATGAAATCCTACCGAAAGACAAACCCCGTTATTTGATGGGGGTAGGTACGCCGGTCAATATTCTGGAAGGCATAGAACGCGGTGTGGATATGTTCGACTGCGTGATGCCGACCCGTAATGGACGCAATGGTATGTTGTTCACCAAAGATGGTATTATCAACATGCGCAATAAGAAATGGGAAACGGACTTCTCTCCTATTGAAGCAGACGGAGCTTCCGCTGTGGATACCTTATATACTAAGGCTTATCTGCGCCATCTGTTTCATGCACAAGAGTTGTTGGCTATGCAGATTGCTTCCATTCATAATTTGGCATTTTATCTATGGCTGGTGGGTGAAGCCCGCAAGCATATCATTGCTGGTGACTTCTCTACGTGGAAACCGATGATGGTGAAACGTGTATCTACAAGATTATGAAAAAGCTGAACTGGAAGATAAAAGGTATAAAGCTGCCGGATAACTGGAAATGGTTGAAGCGGCTGGACTTCTACATTATAAAGAAGTTCCTCGGGACTTACGTGTTTGCCATTGCATTGATTATTTCGATTGCGGTGGTATTCGACTTTAATGAAAAGATGGACAGGTTCATGTCGCATGAAGCACCTTGGAATGCTATTGTTTTCGACTATTACCTGAATTTCATTCCTTACTTTGCCAATCTGTTCAGTCCGCTGTTTGTATTTATTGCCGTTATCTTCTTTACCTCAAAACTGGCAGAGAACTCGGAAATTATCGCCATGTTCTCTACCGGAATGAGCTTCAAACGGATGCTTCGACCTTACATGGTGTCGGCAGCCATTATTGCAGTGGTGACTTTCTTTTTAGGTTCCTATGTTATACCCCAGGGCAGTGTGACGCGTATTAATTTTGAAGATAAATACTATAAGCAACGCAAAAATAATACTGCCCGAAATATTCAGTTAGAAGTTGATTCAGGGGTTATTGCTTACATTGAACGCTTTGAGGACTACTCCAAAACCGGATATCGCTTTTCATTGGATAAGTTTAAGGACAAACAGTTAGTTTCTCACCTCACAGCCCGTTCTATCACTTACGATACGGCTTCCGTGCATAAGTGGATCATCAAGGACTATATGATACGTGAAATGGATGGCATGAAAGAGAGCATTACCAAAGGCGATCGCATTGACAGTACGCTCTTTATGGAACCTGCCGATTTTTTGATAACAAAAAACCAGCAGGAAATGATGACCAATCCACAGTTAAGTGAATACATTGCCCGTCAGCGACAGCGTGGCTTTGCTAATATCAAGGAGTTTGAGATTGAATACCACAAGCGTATTGCCATGTCTTTTGCATCGTTTATTCTGACGTTGATAGGTGTTTCTCTTTCTTCGAAAAAGACAAAGGGCGGAATGGGATTGCACCTGGGTATAGGTTTGGCATTAAGCTTCTCATATATCTTGTTCCAGACGATTGCGTCCACCTTTGCGGTGAATGGCAATGTGCCTCCGGTGATTGCCGTGTGGATACCAAACATACTTTATGCATTCATTGCATTTTATCTGTATCAGAAAGCACCGAAGTAAAATACTCCGAAGACGAATTTATAAAAAATAAGAAGCCCCTCCCGCTCCTGTGTTACCACAAGTGCGGGAGGGGCTTTTTGTTGTATTCATTTCCTTTTCAAAATCAACTCCACTTTCGTCTTACAGGTTCTTTAAGTTTTTCATAGCATTATTATGCAGCGAAAACACTTAATTCAAGTAAGCTAAAAGCTCTACGGCAGAGATGTTTTTGGCTATAATCACACCATTATCATCCAGTAAATAGTTAGTAAATCCCCGGCCTAAGCGATACTTTTTAAAGATGCCGGACGACTCGCCTTTAGTTTCCACGAAACAAGTGGGCGTAACTATTTGGTCCTTACGAATGGTTTCCTCGAAGATAGACTGATATTCATCGAATGAAACGGAAACCATTTCCACATTATTATTTGGAGAAGTTGAGCGAAGCGCATTGCTTAAACTTGCGTTTTGCATCCGGGACTGCGCGTCGTAACTTGCCCAGAAACTGAGTAACACATACTTTCCCTTCATACGGGAAAGGTTTTGAGTAGATTGCTCAGTCGACATAGTTTCGATTTTAAAATCAGGGGCTATGTCACCCACATTCAAACCACCGGTTGGTTTGTCTTTTTCTACGAAAGAAGTCAAGGAACTAATTAGTAATACAACAAAAATCCATTTTACATACTTCATGTAAGGCGGTTTTGGTTAATACTGGTTGATTTACAGGTGCTTGTTGTGACGCTAATTTAGCGTCTTATGAAACAAATGTATAACCAACATTTACTAAGATTATAGAACCACTTGTCCTAAATCGGCGTCAAAGGTACAACATTATTATTAAAAACCAAGTGAATGGTTAAAATATTTATGTTA
>CAMTFK010000255.1 GCA_947071285.1 uncultured Bacteroides sp.
AGATCTGCGCATGTCTCGTGGGCTCGGAGATGTGTATAAGAGACAGTTTGAGAGGCTTCCACTCTTGGGTGCCTTTTTCTTTTTTACTTCTTCGCGAAATCATAGTGAAATCCTCAATTACATTTCTACCAGAAGCCAATGTCGAACAATAAAAATAGCCTCAACTTACAAAAAATTGAGGCTATCGAAATATCATTTAAAAAGTTCTTTTATTCCCATTCTATAGTCGCATTGGGTTTCGGCGACATATCATAGCAAACACGATTTACATTCTTCACTTCTTTCAGAATACGATCTGTGATTTTCATCAGGACAGGCCACTCAACCGGTTCGATAGTGGCTGTCATGGCATCTATCGTATTGACAGCACGAATGATAACCGGCCAATCGAAAGAGCGGGCATTATCACGTACACCAACAGATTTGAAATCGGGTACTACTGTGAAGTATTGCCATACCTTTTTATCCAATCCGGCAATCTGGAATTCCTCACGCAGGATAGCGTCTGATTCACGTACAGCTTCCAGACGGTCGCGTGTGATAGCACCCAAACAACGTACACCTAAACCGGGACCAGGGAAAGGCTGACGGTAAACCATCTCATAAGGTAAGCCCAGTTCCAAGCCGCAGGCACGAACTTCATCCTTAAACAGTTGGCGCAAAGGCTCTACAAGCTGGAATTTGAGATCGTCGGGCAGACCGCCTACGTTGTGATGAGATTTCACCATTTTAGCAGTCTTTGTTCCGCTTTCCACAATATCCGGATAAATAGTACCCTGAGCCAAGAAGTCGATACCATCCAGTTTGCGTGCTTCTTCTTCAAACACACGGATAAATTCACCACCGATGATTTTACGTTTCTGTTCGGGATCTTCCACACCTGCCAGTTTATTCAGGAAGCGATCGGTTACATCTACATAAATAAGATTCGCCTTCAACTGGTTGCTGAATACCTCGACTACATCTTCCGATTCACCTTTACGCATCAGACCATGATTCACATGCACGCATACGAGATTATCACCAATTGCTTTCAGAAGCAAAGCAGCTACCACAGAGCTGTCCACGCCACCGGACAGAGCCAGCAACACCTTCTTATCACCTACTTGACGCTTAACCAATTCTATCTGGTCGTTCACAAAGTTCGTCATGTTCCAGTTAGCTTCAGCTTTGCAAGTATCAAAAACGAACGATTTTACAGCATTTTTAATAGCTTCAATATCGTCCGTAAATTCTGCCAGTTTCACTTCACAAGCCGCTTTATCGTGACCGGCCGCCATGACAGGAATGCCCATTGTATAGATAGCCGGATTCACATCAATGCCAACACCGTCAATCACATTGTTCGGTCCGCCATTGATTATAATACCCTTTACATTGGGTAATGCTTTCAGTTCTTCCACTGTGATGTCATGAGGATAAATCTCACTATACACTCCTAACGCACGGATGGCGCGAGCCAATACCGTATTCTCATGACTACCCAAGTCAAGGATAACAATCATGTCCTGTTTCATCTGATTCCTTTTTTAATTATTATATTGCTAATAGTTTGACTTTACTTTCAATTCATCCGCAAATATAAAGATTAAAAAAAAAGCAGCAATGCATTGATTCTCTAAAGTTTCATTTGAAATGAAATTGGGTATAAAAAAAGGAAGAATGTCCAACATACAGACATCCTTCCAGTTATCAATCACAGTCTCACAAAAAAACTATCTCAAATCCTGCTTGCTTCTTACCGCCGTAATTGCCGAACTAGCCGGTGCAAGAGACTTATGGGTGCAATAATCGAACTCTGTTGACTTTTCGCCACTGAACGACTTCCATTTCAGTTTCAGTTTAACCGTTTTACCTTCCGTATCGGGCAGTCCATCCAATTTAAAGGCTACCAGACGGTCTTCTGTTGTTCCATAAGTATCCTCATACGCATTATGTCGGAACTCTACTTCATAAGGATTCTCAGGATTTTGCCCTAACAGCAGATTCACAAAATGCTTATTACGACCTCCCCATACAGTCCTGAAACGAAGTGTCAGATAACCGTCTTCCGCAATAGTCACCCAGTCATTTATAATCTCTACAGGATCAGTACCGTATACTTCATCATTTTCCTCTCCCAAATCCGGTGCGATGGGTTTTGTAAGGATACTATCTATCCAATTGATATGAATAGCTTTACTATAATCACCGCTTGACTCGTCCACTTCATCGTAATTCACCAAAGCTCTGACTTCTTTATCTCCAAAAGGAGATTTCTTCACATTAGTCGGCAATAATGTTGTTTTATCATCCAATTGTAAAAACAATGAACCGTCCGCATCGCTCTTCACCGTTACAAGAGCATTCGGGTACCTCAGGGAATAATTGTTATCGTCATCGTCCAGGCAGGACTGAAAACCCAAAGTAAAAAACATAGTCCCCGCAAATAAAAGTGCTTTACTAAATACTGAATTAATTTTCATAGTGTGGTTCCTCCAATTAAACATTAAAAAAATAACTTCTTTATGTTATAGAAATGAAGTATAAAGGAAAAGACTGCATGACATATTGTTAATTAACAATAACGCTCCAGAAAGAACAATATGCATTGCATAGCCCTTCTCCGGCTTACTACTACGAGCGTTTCTATAGGCGGAAACTGTCGTTCCCAGCAGTAGGAACTTTCGTTTCCAAGCCTAAGAAACGAGCGTTCCTATAAGGAGAAACGAGCGTTCCCATTAGAGGAAACTGCAGTTCCCATAAGAGGAAACGGTCGTTCCCATCAAGGGAAACTGACACTTGCATAATTGGATGAATTTCACACTATAGGAATAAAAAGAAAATGCAAACGGTATATAAACAATGAAGTGCTATAGAATACAGAAAAATGCAGGGTCTTCGCGCTCAATTCTGCCATATCTGTATAAAACGTCCGTATACACTGACTACAAGTGAGTTAAACGCAACATTTGTAAATATATAGAACAAAAACGGTGTAGGCAAGTGATTTGTCAGCACTTACCTACACCGTGCCTACACCCCGTTAATCAACTACATATCTGCAACTTATGCATCGGGTGTAGGAGTGTATGCAAAAACGCATAAAACTCTTCTTTGTACAGCAAGCAATTCTCACTACTTACTGAAATCCCTCGGAGCCGGAACAGGAGGCAACGGTTTGCGATTCTGCAATTCCTTCATCACCTCCTCAATAGCCTTGTTGAGCTGTTCATCCTCTCCGTTCCATTCCTTCAACGGGTCATTATCAATCAGGATGTCCGGGTCCACGCCATGATTTTCAATAATCCACTGTCCCGTCTTCGGGTCATAGCTGGTGAAGAAGGGCACACGGATATCCGTACCATCCATATAAGGAAGCGGGCCACTGATGCCGACAATTCCTCCCCAAGTGCGTGTTCCAATCAGCTTTCCAAGTCCCAGTGCACGGAAGCCCCACGGGAAGAGGTCGCCATCGGAAGCGGAGTATTTATTTATCAGACACACCTTCGGACCTACCTGCACAGCATCGGGCACAGTACCCGTTTTAGTAGACCCACGACGCATCGTCACACGATAAGGCTCGCGGGACAGACGTTCCAGAATCATCGGCGAAACATTTCCGCCACCATTGGCACGGTCGTCAATTATCAAACCTTCCTTATCGAGTTGGGGATAGAAATAACGGGCAAACTCATTCAGCCCTTCCGGTCCCATATCAGGTATATAAATATAACCGATACGGCCTTTCGAAGCCTCGTCCACCTTCTTCAGATTAGTCTGCACCCAATTATAATGATAAAGAGGATATTCATCTTCAATCGGACTGATGACAATCTTTCTGGCACCTGCCAACTGGGGTTTGCCGTTCAGCGAAATCTCCGTCGGCACACCGGCTTTGCCCACCAGCAAGGCATACAGGTTCTTCACGGTATTCGTCGGCACACCGTCAATGGCTACGATATAATCTCCCGGTTTGGCTTCAATGCCCGGCTCCGTCAACGGCGAACGCAGTTCTTTGCTCCAGGAAGCGCCGGCCAGTATCTTCTCCAAACGGAAGAAACCACTCTTATCAGCAGATACCTCAGCACCCAGCAAGCCGGTCTTTATGCGTTTGGGCTTTTCCGTCTCACCCGGATTGACGTATGCATGGCCGCAATTCAATTCGCCAATCATTTCACCAATGATATAGTTCAAATCGAGACGGGTCTTTGCATAAGGCAACAGGACGGCATATTTCTGTTTGATAGCCTTCCAGTCCACCCCATGCATGTTTTCCAGATAGAAGCCGTCACGGTAGGCACGCCAAGCCTCATCGAATATCTGCGCCCACTCTTTGGGATAGTCCACAGGGATGGACATGTTATCAAGATTAACAGCAGTGCTCAGGTTAGCCTGTCCTGCGGGAATATCCGTTACGTAGACTTGCTCGTCTTTGTAGAACGTAGCTTTTTTGCTGCCCGGAGTGACGAACATCATGGCACCATCGGCCACCGTTTCTTCTTTCTGCTCTCCCAGATCGAAGACTTTTGTACCGCCACGTCCCCAGTAGTAGACTTTCTTTCCATCGGAATAGAAATTGCCGTAATAAGAAGCAGCCACAGGCAGTTTGATGATGCGCTCGGTGATACCTTTCGGGCTAAACTTCACGAGGGAGTCTTTCGGAGTTTCGCCCTTTGTGCTGTTGCTTACTCCCGCATCTTTCTGCAAGAAAGGCGACGGGGTATCTTCTGCCAACAAGGCAATATAAACTCCGTACATATTATTATAAACATGGTTCCACTCCAGCCAGCCATAAGTAGGATTAAAGTCGCGGGCAGACGAGAATATCAGATACTTACCGTCTGTGCTGAATACCGGCGAAGAAGAGTTATACCACTTGTCCGTCACCGGATACTCTTTCTTATCGGCAATGTTATAGACATACACAATGGTGATTTCATTATCCGCATCCCGGGTGTAGGTCAACCACTTACTGTCCGGTGAGAAGGTGACATCCTCCGGTTCGCTCACCGGATCTTGCAACAACATAGTTACTCGGCGTGAAGCTACATCCAGCAGATTGATGCGATTCTTACGGTCGGTATAAACTATGGTTTTACTATCCGGGCTCCACTCGAAAGTACGGATATATGTATCGTTACCTTTGGTCAGTTGCACCGCATTGCCTTCGATGGCATCTTGCAGATAGAGTTCCGTTTCTCCCGTAGCATCGGAGATATAGGCGATGGACTTCCCATCGGGCGACCACTGGGCACTGCGCTCGTGTGCACCGGGAGTACGGGTGATATTCTTGGTCACTCCCTTGGTTGCCGGAAGGTTGAATACTTCGCCACGGGCCGTAATCGCCACCCGCTCTCCATCCGGAGAGGTGCTGATGGATGTAATATACTTGGCACCCTTCTTTATATCGCCACGGGCATAGATATTATCGGAAGCAAGACTGATGTTCACCTTTTCGGGTTTACGGGTAGAAGCGTCCATCTTATAGATGTATCCGCCATTCTCAAAGACAAGGGTATTGCCGGAAGCACTCGGGAACTTGACGTCATATTCGGTAAAGTCGGTCACCTTCTCCGTTTGTTTCGTCTTTGTATTGTAGACGAAGATGTTCATTGTGCGGTCGCGGTCGGAAAGGAAGAAGATGTTGTCGCCAATCCACATGGGGAAGATGTCCTGAGCTACGTTGTTCGTGATATTCTCCACCGACTTCTTGGCGGGATTGTATATCCAGATGTCATCCGCCATACCGCCTTTGTAGTACTTCCAGGTGCGGAATTCGCGCATGGTGCGGTTATAGGCCAGTTGTTTCCCGTCGGGAGAGTAGCTACAGAAGCCACCTTCGGGCAGGGGGATGATTTCGGGCAAGCCGCCTTCCTGGTCAACAGTGTAGAGTTTGCCGGAAAAACCACTGCTGATGCGGTTACGATATACGATTTGTTTGCCGTCGGGGCTCCATGCCATTACGATGTTATTGGGGCCCATACGGTCGCCCAAGTCATCACGAGCATTGGTTGCAGTGTAAGTAAGGCGTTGCGGTTCGCCGCCCATGGAGGGGATGGTATACACTTCCGTATTTCCATCATACTGGCCTGTAAAGGCAATTGTCTTACCGTCCGGTGAGAAACGGGGGAACATTTCGTATCCCACATGCGAAGTCAGGCGTTGAGCCTCTCCTCCTGTGACAGGCACTTTGTAAAGATCGCCTGCATACGAGAAGACAATCTCACTACCGTTCGTGGCCGGAAAACGCAACAAACGTGCTTCATCTGCCGCAGAAAGCCATGCAGATGCACCGATCAGAACGAATAAGGATAAAAGTAATTTCTTATTCATGTTATTTGAATTTAGTCAACTTACAAAAGTAAGAAAAGAATAAGAATAATTACACGAAAAGTATGCAAAAAATCAAATCAATTCTGCCAATTCTCATCTGAGCGGTTATGAATCAGTTACGAGCTACGGGCTACAAGCTACAAGTGCCTTT